>CAXUEL010000311.1:0-2202 GCA_964249915.1 uncultured Acetobacteraceae bacterium
GGGTCGGACGGGCCGCGCTCGGCGACGCTGATCGCCACCGGACCCGAGGTGGCGGTGGCGCTCGACGCGCGCGCGCTGCTGGGGCAGGCGGGAATTTCTGTTGCGGTGGTGTCGCTGCCGTGCTGGGAACTGTTCGCGGCGCAGCCGGCGGCCTATCGTGCGGAGATCCTGGGCGAGGCGCCGCGGATCGGCATCGAGGCGGCGTCCGGCTTCGGCTGGGAGCGCTGGCTCGGCGCCGACGGCGTCTTCATCGGCATGGACGGCTTCGACACCGGGCCCGACGACCCGCCCCGCCGGGCCGGCATCACGCCGGAGCAGGTGGCGGCGCGCGTGCGCCGTCGGCTGGGCACGGTTCGTCGCGACACAGGTTTGGTTTGAGAAGGAACAGCATCCCCATGGCAGTCAAGCTCGCCATCAACGGCTTCGGACGCATCGGCCGCCTGGTCCTGCGCGGCATCATCGAGAGCGGGCGCACCGACGTCGAGGTGGTCGCGATCAACGACCTCGGCTCGGTCGCCGACAACGCCCACCTGCTGCGCTACGACAGCGTGCACGGCCGCTTCCCGGGCACGATCGCGGTGGACGGCAACGCCATCGCCATCGAGGCCAATGGCCGCTCCTACGCGCCGATCACCGTGTCGGCCGAGCGCGACCCGTCCAAGGTGCCGTACGCCGGCATCGACGTGGCGCTGGAATGCACCGGCCTGTTCACCAAGAAGGAGGCCGCCGCCCAGCTGATCACCGCCGGCGCCCGCAAGGTTCTGGTCTCCGCCCCCGCCGACGGCGTGGACGCGACGATCGTGTTCGGCGTCAACCACGACACCATCACCTCCGAGATGACCGTCATCTCCAACGCGTCGTGCACCACCAACTGTTTGGCGCCGATGGCGATGGTGCTGGACCGGGCGTTCGGCATCGAGCGCGGCTACATGGTCACCATCCACTCCTACACCGGCGACCAGCGCACCGTGGACACCCTGCACAAGGACCCGCACCGCGCCCGCGCCGCCGCGCTGAACATGATCCCGACCTCCACCGGTGCCGCCCGCGCGGTCGGCCTGGTGCTGCCGCAGCTCAAGGGCAAGCTCGACGGCACCGCGATCCGCGTGCCGACCCCCAACGTGTCGCTGGTCTCGCTCGACTTCGTGCCGCGCACCGCACCCGGCTCGGTCGACGAGGTGAACGCCCTGTTCCGCGACGCCGCCGCCGGCGCGCTCAAGGGGATCGTGGTCTATTCGTCCGACCCCTGCGTCAGCACCGACTTCAACCACCAGCCCGCGTCCTGCTCGTTCGACAGCACCCAGACCGCGCTGATCGACGGCGGCAGGCTGGTGCGCGTGTGCGGCTGGTACGACAACGAGTGGGGCTTCTCCAACCGCATGGCCGACACCGCCGCCGTGTTCGGAGCCCATTGACCGTGGCAGCCTCCGCCTCGTTCCGGACCATCGACGACCTCGACTGCGCCGGCAGGCGGGTGCTGCTGCGGGCCGACCTCAACGTGCCGGTGCGGGACGGCCGGATCACCGACCTCACCCGCATCGAGCGCCTGACCCCCACCATACGCGAGCTCGCCGACAAGGGCGCGCGCGTGATCGTGGTCAGCCATTTCGACCGCCCGAAGGGCCGGCGGGTGCCGGAGATGTCCCTGGCCCCGGTGCGCGAGGCGCTGGCCACCGTGCTCGGCCATCCGGTGTCATGGGCCCCGGACTGCATCGGCCCGGACGCCGAGGCCGCGGTCGCAGCGCTCCGGGACGGCGAGGTGCTGGTGCTGGAGAACACCCGCTACCATCCCGGCGAGGAGCAGAACGACCCCGAGCTCGCCCGCTCCCTGGCAGCGCTCGCCGACATCTACGTCAACGACGCGTTCTCGGCGGCGCACCGCGCCCACGCCTCGACCGAAGGGGTGGCGCGGCACCTACCCGCCCATGCCGGGCGGCTGATGCAGGCCGAGCTGCAGGCGCTGACCCTGGCGCTGGAGAACCCCGAGCGCCCGGTCGGCGCGGTGGTGGGCGGCGCCAAGATCTCCACCAAGCTCGACCTGCTCGGCAACATCGTCGGCCGCGTCGACGTGCTGATCATCGGCGGCGCCATGGCCAACACCTTTCTCGCCGCACGCGGCGTACAGGTCGGCCGCTCGCTGCAGGAGGCCGACATGCACGACACCGCGCGCGCCATCGCCGCGCAGGCGGAAGCGCGCGGTGT
>CAXUEL010000311.1:2212-3588 GCA_964249915.1 uncultured Acetobacteraceae bacterium
GGGGTTACGGGGGGCCGGGGGGGGGCCGGCGGCCCAATGGCACCACCCCGCGCGCGCCAGCGCCGCGCTGGGGTACGCGCGGGGCTGCCGCATCCTGCTGCCGACCGACGCCGTGGTGGCGCGCGAGTTCAAGGCCGGCGCCGCCAACGAGACCGTGCCGATCGACGCCGTGCCGCCCGACGCCATGATCCTCGACGCCGGGCCGCTCACAGTGGCGCACCTGGCCGGGGAGGTAGCGAAGCTGCGCACCCTGGTCTGGAACGGCCCGCTCGGCGCGTTCGAGATCGCCCCGTTCGACGTCGGCACCAGCACCCTGGCCCGCGCCGTCGCCGCCCTGACCAGGTCCGGCAGCCTGCGCTCCGTCGCCGGCGGCGGCGACACCGTGTCGGCGCTGCGCCACGCCGGGGTGGCGGACGAGTTCTCCTACGTGTCGACCGCCGGCGGCGCCTTCCTGGAATGGCTGGAAGGCAGGACCCTGCCCGGGATCCAGGCGCTGCAATCCCTGCGCGGCATCGCCCTGCCGGGCTGATGCGGCGCCGTTAACCTTTCCTTCATCATGACGCGCTCAATCTCGACACCGTCATGATCGCCAGCACCTCCTTCGGCGCCTTTTCCGGCACAACGGCAGCGCCCAGGCCGGCCGCCCCCGGCACGTCCACGGCACCTGCCGCTCCCAGGGGCCTCGCCGCGGCGCCGTCCCCCGCCACCGCCACCGCGACGCCGTCGGCGGGCGTCGTGCCCCGGCGCGGCAGCCTGCTCGACATCCAGGCCTGAGGCGCGGCCTTATCATCACGTCGTGCTTCAATCCGTTACCCGGTCCAAATTTCGATTGAAACAAGGGGCCGGTTCGATCACGGTCGCGTCATGTCGCGCTTTGCCCGCATCCATCCAGACGGCGAGGAACGGGAACGCCTATCCTGCCTCGACTGCGGCCACGTGTTCTACGAGAACCCGAAGGTGGTGGTGGGCGCCGTGGTGGTGCAGGATGGCCGCGTGCTGCTGTGCCGCCGCGCCATCGAGCCGCAGCGCGGCTTCTGGACGCTGCCCGCCGGCTACCTGGAGCTGGGCGAAACCACCGCCGAGGGCGCGATCCGGGAAACCCGCGAGGAGTCCGGCGCCGTCATCGTCCTGGACGGCATCCTGGCGCTCTACAGCATAAGCCGGATCGACCAGGTCCAGATCATCTACCGCGCCCGCTTCGCCGACCCGGCGCGTCCGCACATCGCCGCCGGAACCGAGAGCCTCGACGTCGGGCTGTTCGACCCGGCCTCCATCCCCTGGTCCGAGCTGGCGTTCCCGACCGTGCGCTGGGCACTCGAGGCCTGGCGGCGCGTCGGCGCCGGCCCGCTGCTGGCGCCGGCCGGCAACCCCCCCGC
>CAXUEL010000312.1:0-3580 GCA_964249915.1 uncultured Acetobacteraceae bacterium
GGCCCGCGACTGGTCGGTGCAGGTCGGCGCGTTCGGCACGCCGGCGCAGGCCAACCAGGCCGCGGGGGCGGCGCAGTCGCACGCGTCGCTGTCGCATGCCCGCGCCGAGGTCGCCGGCGTCCGGCAGGGTCGCGGCGCGCGGCTCTACCGTGCGCGGCTGACCGGCCTGTCGCGCGGCGAGGCGATGCAGGCCTGCGAACGCCTGAGGGGCGGGCGGGCGGAGTGCATGGTGGTGTCGCCCGATGCGCGGTCGTAGCGGGATCACCGCCGGGCTGCTGCTGACGGTCCTGGCGGCGGGTCATGCCCGGGCGGCGCTGCCGGCCGGCGCCAAGGCGCCCGACTTCCGGGCGCGTGCGACCCTGGGCGGCAAGGAATTCGACGCCTCGCTCGCGGCGATGCTGCAGAAGGGGCCGGTGGTGGTTTATTTCTATCCCGCCGCCTTCACGGAGGGCTGCACCGTCGAGGCGCACGACTTCGCCGACGCGATGCCGCAGTTCGAGCACCTCGGCGCGCACGTGCTGGGCGTGTCGGAGGACAAGATCGCCACCCTGGACCGGTTCTCCGTCAGCGCCTGCCAGAGCCGGTTCCCGGTCGCGGCGGACGCCAACGGCAGCATCGCCCGCGCCTACCACGCGACGCTGCCGGTGGTGTCGGGCTATGCCAGCCGCACCTCCTATGCGATCGCGCCCGACGGAACCATCCTCGCCGCCTACAACGCGATGGATCCGGACGGGCACGTATCGCACATGCTGGACGCGGTGAAGCTGTGGGCCAACAAGGCCGCCCGTCCGGGACAGGGCTGAGAAGGTTCAGCCGGCGTGTGGCGTCGGATGGCGCCGCCTGCGGCCCGCGCCGGGCGTCATGCCGTCGGGACAGCGCGGGACGACCGGGCGCACCTTCATCTTCTGTGTCGCGCGCAACTGGCGATAGGCTTTGGTAGCAGCGCCCTCGCCGAACTGCCCGTGGTTGCCGGGCAGCTTGGTCTTGCCTCGATCCGTGTCAGGCATCGGTAGCTCCAGGAACTGAGGTCCCCGGACGAGGCAACGGATACGCAGGCGGTCCGTTGCCCGGCACCGCCATCAACATCTCCGGATCGGCGGGTCGGCTGGCGGGTCGTATCGGACCCGGCCAGCCGGACCGTTCAGTGCGTCGCGAGGCCGGTGTTGCCGGTCACCGCCTGCTGGGTCGCGGTGGCGCCCTTCGACACGTCGTGGCCAAGGGCGCTGGCGTCCTCGCCGGCGCCGCTCAGGGTGTTGCAGGCGGACAGCCCGGCGGCGGAGCCGGCAAGCAGCCCGACGGTGAGGAGCATGCGGCAGGTGGCGGAAAGCATCGTCTTCATCTCCAGGTTTACCCCGCAACATCACGGGTGGCCCCAGGTTCCGGGCCTGTAACCGTTCTGCCGTGCCCGTTGCAGCTTGGCAACGGTCTCGGCGCCGCCGCGGTTTGACGATCGTCCGGGCCGAAGTTAAGAACAGCTCGCAACCAGATCGGGATCCGTTCATGCGCCTGTCGTCCACCACCGTCCTGTCCGGCTGCCTGCTGTTCGCCGGCCTGGGGCTGGCGGCACCCGGCCCGGCGTCGGGGGCGGAAACCCTCACCCTCTACAGCGCCCAGCACCGCCAGATGGTCGACGCGCTGACCGCGGCGTTCACCCGGCAGACCGGCATCGCGGTGCGCACCCGCTACGGCGAGGCGCCGGAGATCGCCAGCCAGATCGTGCAGGAAGGGTCCGCCTCGCCGGCCGACGTGTACTTCACCGAGAACTCGCCGGAGCTGGTGCTGCTGGACGAGAAGGGGCTGCTGGCGCCGGTGGACCGGGGCACGCTCGCTGCGGTCCCGGCGCGCGACAGCGCCGCCACCGGCGACTGGCTCGCGGTGTTGGCGCGCGAGAACGTGCTGGCGTTCAACCCGCAGACGATCGCGGAGAACAAGCTGCCGCCGTCGCTGCTCGACCTGGCGCGGCCGGAATGGAAGGGCAAGCTGGCGATCGCCCCGGCGGATGCCGACTTCCTGCCGCTGGTCGAGGCGGTGGCCAAGCTGAAGGACCGCGCCACCGCGCTGGCCTGGCTGCGCGCGCTCAAGGCGAACGCGCAGGTGTTCGACGACGACGAGGGCGTGGTGGCGGCGGTGGATCGCGGCGCCGTCCCCGTCGGCATCATCAACAACTACTACTGGGCGCGGCTGCACGAGGAGAAGGGCGCCGCCACCGCGAGCCGGATCCACCACTTCTCGGCCGGCGACCTGGGCGGGCTGGTCAACGTGTCCGGCGCCGCGGTGCTGAAATCGTCGAAGCACCAGGCGGCGGCGCAGCGCTTCCTGGCGTTCCTGGTCAGCACCCCGGTGCAGACCACCGTGGCGCAGGGCAACGTCGACTTCGAGTATCCGCTGGCGCACGGGGTGAAGGCCAACCCGCTGCTCAAGCCGTTCGACCAGCTTGACCCGCCGTCGATCGCGCCGAGGGAGCTCGGCGACGACCAGGACTCGGCCAAGCTGCTCCGGGAAGCGGGACTGCTCTGAACGCACCCGCGCGGGTGCGCCGGTGAGGGCGCGGCGCCGGCCGCCGGTCCCGCTGCCGCTTCTGCTCTGCGCCGGAGCCGTGTCGGCGCTGGTGCTGCTGCCGCTGGCGGTCACGGCGGGGCAGGCGGCCGCGGTGCCGCTGGCGGACGCAATGTCGCTGCTGTGGCGGCCCCTGGTGGGCCTGCTCCTGGTCGACACGGTCGGACTGGTGCTGGCGACGGCTGCGGTCACGGCGGTGGTCGGCGTGTCGTGCGCGTGGCTGGTGGAGCGCACGGACCTGCCCGGCCGCCGGATGTTCGCGGTGCTGGCTGCGGTGCCGCTGGCGATCCCGCCCTTCATCACCTCCTACGCCTGGGTCTCGCTCAGCAACGCGCTGCAGGACTTCGACGGCGCGCTGCTGGTGGTTGGCTCCGCCTACATGCCGCTGGTCTACCTTCCGGTGGCGGCCGCCCTGCGCGGCATGGACCCGGCGATCGAGGAGACCGGCCGGGTGCTCGGCCTGTCGCCGTGGCGCTGCTTCGTGCGGCTGGTGCTGCCGCAGCTGCGGCCGGCGCTGCTGGGCGGCATGCTGCTGGTGGCGCTGAACGTGCTGGTGGAGTTCGGCGCCTTCGCGCTGCTGCGCTACCGCACCTTCACCACCGAGCTGTATGCGCAGTACCGCACCGGGCTCGCCGGCCCGGACGCATCGCTGCTGGCGATGGTGCTGGTGGCGCTGTGCCTGCTGTGCCTCGGGGGCGAGCTGACGGTGCGCGGCAGGCGGGGCACGGCCTCGCTGCATCGGAGCACCCGTCGTGCGCCGGCGCAGTACCGGCTCGGCGCCGCCACTGTGCCGGCGCTGCTGTTCTTCTGCGTGCTGGTGGCCGCCACGCTGGGGGTGCCGCTCGGCACCCTGCTGTTCTGGCTGTTCCGCCACGACGCCGCTGCGACCGCGGCGGTGGGCGTGTCCTGGCCGCTGCTGTGGCAGGCGACCCAAGGCTCGCTGCTGCTGGCGTCGGGCGGGGCGGCGGTGACGCTGCTCCTGGCGCTGCCACTCGGCTTCCTCGCGGTGCGCCATCCCGGACGC
>CAXUEL010000313.1:0-3576 GCA_964249915.1 uncultured Acetobacteraceae bacterium
ATCGGCGCCGCGGCGCCGGCGCCGATCCCCCGGGCCGCCGGCCCCCTGGCGCCCCCGTCGGCGCCCGTGGCGCCCCCGGGCGAGGTGCTGGGCGAGGCGCTGGCGCTGGCCGGGCACCGCCTCGTCGCCGGCGGGCTGGACGGCCTGCTGATCCTGTCCGACGACAACGGCGTGACCTGGCGGCAGGTGCCGCTGCCGGTGCAGGCCACCCTGACCGCCATCCGCTTCATCGACGACCGGGTCGGCTGGGCGATCGGCCATTACGGCGTCGTGCTGCGCACCGATGACGGCGGATCGCACTGGACCCTGGTCGAGGACGGCCCGCGCGCGGCGGCGGCGACGCTGGACGCCGCCCGTGCCGGCAACGAGGCCGACAGCGTGCGCGCCCGGCGCATCCAGGCCGCGCAGACCCTGGTGCAGGACGACCCGGCCCGCCCCTTCCTGCTGATCCAGAGCAGCGGCAGCGACACCGTCCGCCTGATCGGCGCCGGCATCCTGTCCGCCGAGACCAACGACGGCGGCCACCACTGGCGCCCCTGGTCGGAGGGCATCGGCAACACCGACGGCGCCCGCCTCGACGGCATCGCCGCCCGCAACGGCCTGCTGCTGGTCGCAGGCGCGCACGGGACGCTGCTTGCCGGCAAGCCGGAGGACGGGCTGCACAAGCTGCCCTCGCCGTTCGACGGCAGCTTCTTCGGGGTGCTCGACGGCGGCCCGTTCGGCTTCGTGCTGTTCGGCCAGCAGGGCCACGCCTACGCCACGACCGCCCTCGGCCCGGACTGGAGCCCCGGCAAGCCGGTCGCCTGGCATCCGGTCGCCGACCCGTCGCAGACTGCCCTCACCGCCGGGCTGACGCGCCAGGACGGCAGCGTGCTGCTGGGCGACGCCGCAGGCGCGACCTGGAAGCTCGTCGGCCATCCCGACGCGCCGCGTCTCGAGGCGGCTCCCGCCCAGGCGCCGTTCCCGATCCTGGCGATGGCGGAAGCGCCGGACCGCTCGCTGATCCTGGCCGGCTCCGGCGGCATCGTCCGCCTGCCGCCGTCGTGAACGCCGTTCAAGGATCCGCGACCGGTCAGTGCACGGTGCCGAACGACGGTGCCCCGATTCCCGGGCAGCTGCACTCCGTGCCGACCGGGATCTGCTGCGGCAGGCGGCAGACATAGACGCCCGCATAGCAGGTATAGCCGTATCCCGGGGCCGCGTTGGCGGACTGCTGCGCCGGCACCTCGACTACGCAGCCGGCCAGCGGCAGCGCGGCCAGCGCCAGCCCCAACAGCCGGAGCCCCTTGCCCGCCAGTGCCGCGCGTGACAAGCGATCTGGCTGCCTGTTGCGAACCGTCATCGTTGGGTTACTCCCTTGCGTGATGTTCCCGGCGCCATGATGCCGCCTTGATCGGAGGCGCATCCTCGGCAGTCCTCCTGCGAGCTGGAACACACCGTGAGCCTGACCGTTTCACGACGCCCCGACCGGCACCTCCGCCGCGGCAGCGGCCGGACCGACCGGGTGACCGGCCTGGTCGTCCCGCTCGCCGTGGTCGTCCTGGTGGCGCTGGCCGCCCGCCTGCACGGCATCGACGGCAAGCCGTACTGGATGGACGAGATCACCACCCTGCGCCGCTCCTCGCTCGGCTTCGCCGACCTGGTGCAGGACAGCCTGTCGTTCCACCACCTGCCGCTGTACTTCGTGGTGTCGTCCTGGTTCGTGCCGTTCGGTCTGGACGAGCGGATCATGCGCCTGCCCGCCGCCCTGTTCGGCGCCGCCTCCTGCGCCGCCCTGTTCATGGTCGGCCGCAGCCTCGGCAACTGGCGCAGCGGCCTGCTCGCCGCCACGCTGCTCGCCCTGGCGCCGTTCCAGGTGCAGTACGGGCAGGAGGCCCGGTCCTACACCCTGGTCACCACCATGATCCTGGTCGGGCTGTGGGGCCTGCTGCTGCTGGCGCGCGATCCGGCCGCTTCCGCCCGGCGCTGGCGCGATCCCTGCGCCGCCCGGAGCGCCTGGCTGCTGTATGGCATCGGCACCGCGCTGGCGCTCGACACCCTCAGCGTCGCGGTGTTCTGGCTGGTCGCCGCCAACCTGGGTGCGGCGATGATCGCCCTGCGCGCCCCGGCAGCCCGCCGCGGCTTCGGCCGCAACTGGCTGCTGGCGCAGCTGCTGGTGCTGGCGGTCTACCTTCCCTTCATCGCCGGCATGGCGGTGCTGACCAAGGGCGACATGGGCTCCGGCCTCGACTGGGTGCCGCCGATCACCGCCCACAGCGCCTGGACCACGCTGCAGACCGTCTACGGCATGCGCATCTCCAGCCTGATCGCGTTCCGCATCTTCCCCAGCAGCCTCGACCTGCTCGGCGTCGGCTGGCTCGGCCTCCTGGTCACGGTGCTGGCCGCGACCGGCCTGCTCGCCGGCTTCCGACGCGGCCTGACCGGCGCCATCCTGGCGATCGCCCTGCTCACCCTGCCGGTCGGCCTCGCCGTCTCGTCCCTGGTGTCCTCGGTGTGGATGCCGCGCTACCTGCTCTGGAGCGGCCCGATCTTCTTCCTGCTGGCCGGCCTCGGCCTGGTCCGGCTGCCCCGCCGCCTGCAGGTTCCCTGCCTGCTGCTGATGGCGGCGCTCGGCCTCGCCAACCTGCTTCCCTACTACCGCACCGAGACCAAGCCGCTGTGGAACCAGGCCGCCGCCGCCCTGCTGCGCGACCGCCAGCCGGGCGACGTGGTGCTGACCGACGATCCCGGCACGGTCAACATGATGAACGTCTACCTGGCCCGCACCGGCCACGCCCTCACGCCCGAGGACTGGACCACCAGCATCGACACCGCCGCCGAGCGGCAGGCCGCCGGCGGCCATGTCTGGGCGGTGCACGGCCGGGTCGGGCAGAACGACCCCTACCGGCTCGACGCCTTCGTCGACACGCTGGCCCCGCTCGGCTCGGACTCCGTGCTGCGCCAGATCGGCATCGACATCACGATGATGGTGTTCGCGCCGAAGCCGGCATCCTGAGCTCCCGGCTCAGGAGCCGGGGGGCGTGAACAGCGACGGGTCGAACCGCTGCCCGGTCCGCTGATCGAGCAGGTGGAACCGGGTGCGGTGCCGCTCCGCGTCCACCGCCTCCAGCCCGGACAGCACCAGGCTGCCGTCCGCACGCTCGTCGAAGAACAGCGTCAGCAGCCCCTGCGCCGGGTTGCTGGCGCGCGCGAGCGACAGCTGCAGCGTGGTCGGGCCGCGCTGGATGTCGGTGACGTCGATCGGCCCGGACAGCTGCACCGGCCCCGACAACAGCAGGCCGAGCGGGTTCGCCGCCAGCGAGATCCGCGTGGTGGCCTGGCTCGGCTCGTCGTGCACCACCAGCCGGCCGCGCGTCGCCACCACGATCCTGCGCATCGGCGCGTCGTACTGCAGGCGCAGGTGCCCGGTCTCGAACCAGGCGCTGCCCTCCGCGGTGTCGTCGCCCGGCCCGACCTGCACGAACCGCGCCCGCAGCCCGCCCATGCCGTCCAGTGCCGCCTGCGCCCGGGCGATGCCGGCCTGGTCCGCAGCCGAATGCGGCGTCGCGAGCGGCCCGAGCGCGCAGGCGCCGAGGG
>CAXUEL010000314.1:0-3560 GCA_964249915.1 uncultured Acetobacteraceae bacterium
CCGCCGCGTCGCGCGCCCGGGCCAGGTGGGGCAGGCGCCGCTGCGGATCGCGGCGGTCGCGGCGGCCCGCCCGGTGCCGGAAGCCGACGGGGTGCGGCTGGAACGCCTGCGCATGCTGCTGGCGATCCTGCTGCGCCATCCCGACCTGCTGCACGACGTCGAGCAGGCGTTCTGCCACCTGGAGCTGCCCGAGCCGCTGGGGCAGGTGCGGGCGGCGCTGCTGGACTGGGCCGGCACCCCGTGCGGCACGCTGGACGCGTTCGGCCGGGCACCCGACGGCGAGGTGCCGGCATCGCCTCCACTTGACTCGGCAGCCCTCCTGGCCCACCTGCACTCGGCTGGATTGTCGGCTCAAACGAACGTCATCCTGGCGCCGAGCCCGCTTCCGGTCGCGGCCGCCGCGTCCGAGGCCGCGATGCCTGCGGACGCCGAGGAGGCCTGGTGGCAGTTCTTCGGACTTGTGAACGCCGCCGGCCTGCGCGACCAGGTCGCGGCCGCCCAACGGGTGTTGACGGAGCGGTGGGACCAGGCGGCTCAGAAACAGTTGATCCTGCTGAGGTCCGCCCTGGCCGCGATCGAGCGCGGCGAACAGGCCGGCGATGACGGCTAGCGTCCCGCTGCCGGAACCCGCACGCGGGCGTCCGGGGTAGCCAGGCCGCTATCTCGTTGATGAGGCTGGTGTCCGGGTTTGAAGTCCGATGAACTTCGGATCGCGACGCCAGGACGGATGAGGATGCCGGGACGCGGCGCCAGCGCGCGGGACGTACGGATCGGGTTGGAGTTGGGTTGAGCATGGCGACCAAGACTGCGGCGACCACCGAAGCCACTGCGACGGAGCAGGACGCGGACGCCACCCTGCTCGACTCCCAGTCGGCCTCGGTCAAGCGTCTGATCGCGCGCGGGCGCGAGCGTGGCTACATCACCTACGACGAGCTGAACGCCGCGCTGCCGCCCGACCAGATGTCGTCGGAGCAGATCGAGGACGTGATGGCGGCGCTGTCCGAGATGGGCATCCAGGTGGTCGAGAACGAGGACCACGAGGACGCCGAGGTGGTCCGTGAGGAGGAGGAGGTCGAGAAGAAGGCCGAGCCCGACGATCCCGAGGCGCCCAGCGGCAACGTCGACGCCGAAAGCCTGGGACGCACCGACGACCCGGTGCGGATGTACCTGCGCGAGATGGGCTCGGTCGAGCTGCTGTCGCGCGAGGGCGAGATCGCCATCGCCAAGCGGATCGAGGCCGGCCGCGACGAGATGATCGGCGGGCTGTGCGAGAGCCCGCTCACCTTCCGCGCCATCATCTCCTGGCACGACCGGCTCAAGGTCGGCCAGATGCTGCTGCGCGACATCATCGACCTGGAGGCGACCCAGGCCGGCACCGTCGCCGGCGAGGAGGTGGCGGACGGGGCCGCCCCGCCGCCACCGGCGCCGGAGCCCAGCTTCGACGCGCCGGGCGGCGACGACGACGCGGAGGAGGGCGAGGGCGCCGGCCTCTCGCTGTCGGCGCTGGAGGAGAAGCTCAAGCCCGAGGTGCTGCTGCAGTTCGAGGAGATCGAGACACTCTACAAGAAGCTGCACAAGGTGCAGGCCAAGCGCCTCGACAGCCTCACCGCCGGCGAGGAGATGTCGGACCGCTCGGAGAAGAGCTACGAGAAGCTGCGCGACGAGCTGGTCGCCAAGGTCGAGCAGGTGCGGCTGCACAACAACCGCATCGAGGAGCTGGTCACCCAGCTCAAGCAGATCAGCCAGCTGCTGAACGGCCTGGAAGGCCGCATGCTGCGCCACGCGGAAAGCGCCAAGGTCAGCCGCGACGATTTCCTGCTCAAGTACCGCGGCCACGAGATGGACCCGGGCTGGATGGACAGCGTGGCGGTGCTGCCGGGCAAGGCATGGAAGAACTTCGTCGCCCGGCACACGCCGGACGTAATGGAGCTGCGCGGCAAGGTGGCGCAGGTGGCACAGGATGCCGGGCTGCCGATCGCCGAGTTCCGCCGCATCTACGCCACGGTGTCGCGCGGCGAGCGGGATTCGGCGCGAGCCAAGAAGGAGATGATCGAGGCCAACCTGCGGCTCGTGATCTCGATCGCCAAGAAGTACACCAACCGCGGCCTGCAGTTCCTGGACCTGATCCAGGAGGGCAACATCGGGCTGATGAAGGCGGTCGACAAGTTCGAGTACCGTCGTGGCTACAAGTTCTCGACCTACGCCACCTGGTGGATCCGCCAGGCGATCACCCGCTCGATCGCCGACCAGGCGCGCACCATCCGCATCCCCGTGCACATGATCGAGACCATCAACAAGCTGGTGCGCACCAGCCGGCAGATGCTGCACGAGATCGGCCGCGAGCCGGCGCCGGAGGAGCTGGCCGAGAAGCTCGGCATGCCGCTCGAGAAGGTGCGCAAGGTGCTCAAGATCGCCAAGGAGCCGATCTCCCTGGAGACCCCGATCGGCGACGAGGAGGACAGCCACCTCGGCGACTTCATCGAGGACAAGACCGCCGTCATCCCGCTCGATGCCGCGATCCAGACCAACCTGCGCGAGGCCACCACCCGCGTGCTGAGCTCGCTCACGCCCAGGGAGGAGCGGGTGCTTCGCATGCGCTTCGGCATCGGCATGAACACCGACCACACGCTGGAGGAGGTTGGGCAGCAGTTCAACGTGACCCGGGAACGGATCCGGCAGATCGAGGCCAAGGCGCTGCGCAAGCTCAAGCACCCGAGCCGCTCCCGCAAGCTGCGCTCGTTCCTCGACGACTGAGGCATTCCGCCGCCCGCCGTCCGCTCCCCTGGAAAGCCGCTTTCGATGACGACCTTCCCGCATTCCTGGTCCGACCGGACGACGCGGATCGCGGTCGACGTCACCTTCCTGCGGCTCGAGCCGGAAACCCCGGTGCAGGCGCCCGTGCTGCCGGCCGGCGACGCGCTGGTGCGCGCGGTGCGCCCCAGCGTCGGGTTCTACCGCTACCTCTACGACACGGTCGGCCACGCTTATTGCTGGTGGCTGCGACGGGTGGCGCCGGACCGAGAGATCGCCGTGCTGCTGGCCGATCCGGCGACCGCGATCCATGTGCTGTATCGCGACGGCGAGCCGGCCGGGTTCTTCGAGCTGGACGGGCGCAGCGGGCGCGACGTCAACCTCAGCTATTTCGGGCTGATGCCGCACGCGATCGGCACCGGCGCCGGCCCGGGGCTGCTCGGCGCCGCGGTGGCGCTGGCACGCGCCGGCAGCCGGAACGGCAGCGTGCGGGTCAACACCTGCACCGCCGATCATCCCCGCGCCCTGCCCACCTACCTGCGAACCGGCTTCAGGCCGCTGCGCACCGGGCGCGAGATCTGGGACATCCCGGACCGGCGCGGCCTGCCGATCCCGGACCGGCTGCGGGCCTGACCGGTGGCATCGCCGGCGCGGACCCGTCCGGCCGGCCGGGACGTGCCGGTGGGCGCCGCGCCGCCGGCCCGGCTGTTCGTGCCCTCGCGCGGCCGGGACGGTCGCCACCGCCGTCGCATCCTGTTGTCGGCGGCCTCCATCGCGGTGCTGCTGCACGTCCTGGCGACGGTCGCGGT
>CAXUEL010000315.1:0-3534 GCA_964249915.1 uncultured Acetobacteraceae bacterium
GCCCGGCGGCACCTCATGCTGGCCGACCCGGCGCTGGCGGCGCTGATCCGGCGGGTCGGGCGGTGCAGCCTGCGCGCGGACACGGCGCGCGAGCCGTTCGAAAGCCTGATCCGCGCCATCGCCCACCAGCAGCTGCACGCGCGGGCGGCGGACGCCATGCTGCGCCGGCTGGTGGCGCAGGGCGGGGAAGGGTTCCCGACCCCGGACGCGCTGCTGGCGCTGCCGGACGAGGCGCTGCGAAGATGCGGCTTCTCCGGGTCCAAGTCGGCGGCGATGCGGGCGGTGTGCGAGGCGCGCCTGGCCGGCGTGGTGCCGACGCGCCGGCAGGCGGTGCGGCTGTCGGACGAGGCGCTGGTCGCCCGGCTGGTGCCGTTGCGCGGGATCGGGCGCTGGACCGTGGAGATGCTGCTGATCTTCAGCCTGGGCCGCCGCGACGTCCTGCCGGTGGACGATTTCGGGGTGCGGGAAGGCTTCCGTCGGATCAACCGCCTCGCGGTGCAGCCGAAGCCGCGGGCGCTGGCGGAGGCGACCGCCGGCTGGAGCCCGTACCGGTCGTTCGCCGCCTGGTACCTGTGGCGCGCCGCCGACGGGCCGAAGCCGGCGGAAGCGGGCGAGGTCGATCGGGGAGCATCCTAGTGTCCTGCCCCCGAGATTCGCATGCGGATTTCGGGGATGAGCAGGCCACTATCTTACTGAAAGTCCAATGTCCCGAGCAGCAGCCGTCCGCCGATCCCGATCAGGACCAGCCCCGTCACGGTGTCGATCGCGGTCTTGCGCCGGGCGAACAGGCGGCGGATCGCGGCCTGCGAGAACAGGAGCGCCAGGCTGCAGTACCAGGCCGCGGACACCAGGGCGGCGATGGCCACGACCGCCGCGTCGAACCAGCGCGGGGCGTCGGCCGGCACCATGACGCCGAGGATGCTGCCGTAGAACGCGATCGCCTTGGGGTTGGTCATGCTGACCAGGTAGGCCTTGCGAACGGCGGCCGCGACCGACGTGGCGGCCCGGCCCGCCACCGGCAGCGGCCTGGCCGCGCCGAGGAGCGTCCTGATGCCGATCCAGGCCAGGTAGGCGGCGCCTGCCACCCGCACGGCCAGGGCGATCGCCGGGAACCGTGCCAGGAGGAGCCCGATCCCGGCGACGGCGAGCAGGGCCCAGGTGCAGGAGGCGGCCGCCAGCCCGATCCCGGTGAGGATGCCGGCCCGGCGGGACACGGTTGTCGCCGTGGAGGTGACGATCGCGAAGTTCGGGCCTGGGCTGAGCACGCCGAGGAACAGCACGCCGGCGATCGCCAGCAGCGGGAGCAGGTGGTTCACGACGGGCGTCCCGGCAGGTGCCACGAGCCTGGCGTTCCGTCGGCGGGCGGTCCGGCGGCCCGGCGGAGGCGCTTCGTCATCCCTCGCCGGCGCCGGTGAACTGCTGCACCAGCTGGAGGAAGCGGGCGGGATTCTCGACGTGCAGCCAGTGCCCGGCGCGCTCGATCACCTCCAGGCTGTAGCGCGGGAACAGGCGGCGCATGGTGGGAAAGTCGGTGGGGCGGATGTAGGGCGAGTTCTCGCCGGCCAGGAACAGGGTCGGGCCGTCGAAGCGGTGGCCCTCGGGGATGTAGGGCCAGCCCTCGATGTTGGTCATGGAGCCGACGATCTCGGCCAGGCCGATCACCCAGCCGGGGTCGGCGCCCAGCCGCAGGTTCTGCAGCATCAGGTTGCGTATGTCGGCATTGGGCTCGATCCCGGCCAGCAGCGCGTCGGCGCCGGCGCGGTTGAGGGTGGGCGGGAAGGACAGCTTCAGCATCCGCTCGCCGACCGCGAAGCTGCCGTGCCCGGTGGTGGCGGGCGGGATGTCGGCCACCAGCAGGCCGGCCACCGCCTCCGGCCGGGTCAGCGCCAGCGTCATCGCCGCCTTGCCGCCCATCGAGTGGCCGACCAGGGTGGCCGGCAGCGCGTCGTGCTCGGCCAGCGTTTCCAGCAGGTCGAACGCCATGCTGGTGTAGTCCATCTGGCCGTGCGGGCTGTCGCCGTGGTTGCGCAGGTCGATTGCCAGGGTGCGTCGCGTGGCGGCCAGGCGGCGCTGGAAGTAGCCGAGGTTGCGGGCGCGGCCGAACAAGCCGTGGATCAGCACGATCGGCGGGGCGCTGCGCGCGGCCGGGCCGTCGGTGTCGGGTCCGCGGGACAGGACGTTGAGCTTCAAGCAGGATCCCCGTCCAGGGTGAGCACGATCTTGCCGGCGTGGCTGCCGCCCTCCATCAGCCGGTGCGCGTCCGCCGCCCGCTCGAACGGCAGCACCGCGTGGATCAGCGGCCGCATCGCGCCGGACTCCAGCAGCGGCCACACGTTCTGCAGCAGCGCTTCCGCGATCTCGGCCTTGAAGGCGGCGGAACGGGGCCGCATCGTGGTGCCGGTGATGCTCAGCCGGCCGGTCATGATGCGGCGCAGGTCGAGGTGGTCGGCGACGGCGCCGCCCTGCACCGCCACCAGCACCAGCCGGCCGAGATCGGCCAGGCAGCGCAGGTTCCGCTCGAGGTAGGAGGCGCCCATGATGTCGAGCACGATGTCGACGCCGCGGCCGCCGGTCAGGGCCAGCACCCGCTCGGCGAAGTCCTCGGTCCGGTAGTCGATCGCCGCCTCGGCGCCCAGCGTGCGGGCGATGGCGGCCTTGTCCGGCGAGCCGACGGTGGCGAACACCCGGGCGCCGAAGCAGCGCGCGAGCTGGATCGCGGTGGAGCCGATGCCGCTGGTGCCGCCGTGCACCAGCAGGGTCTCGCCCGCCGCCAGGTGGCCGGTGCGGAACAGGTTGGACCACACGGTGAAGCAGGTTTCCGGCAGCGCCGCTGCCCGCACCGCGTCGTAGCCGGCCGGCCAGGGCAGGCACTGGGCGACCGGCGCTGTGCAGTACTCGGCATAGCCGCCGCCGTTGACCAGGGCGCAGACCCGGTCTCCCGGCGCGATCGGGGCGGCCGCGCCGGGGTCGGGCGCCGCCGCCCGGGCGGCGGGTGCGATCGCGACCACGGTGCCCGCCACCTCCAGCCCGAGCTCGGGACTGGCGTCCGGCGGCGGCGGATACAGCCCGCGGCGCTGCATCACGTCCGGCCGGTTGATGCCGGCCGCCTGCACGCGGATCAGCAGCTCGCCCGGACGCGGCTGCGGCAGCGGGGCCGAGCCGAGGCGCAGCGTGTCCGGGTCGCCGCCGGCGGGATCGTGGGCGACGAGGCGCATCGACGAGGGAAGCTTCACGGCCTGTTCATCTCCCGTGTGCGAGGGTGGGCGCAAGGTCAGGCGCAGGCGACCGGGCCGACCGGAACGATTTCGTTGCAAGCCGGCCCGGACGCGACGATCATTACGCAGCCGTGCAGGACACGACACGGCGTTGGAAGGGAGCGGTCCCGGCATGGAACGCGCAACGTTCGCAAGACGCCTCCACCTGTCCGGGTTTCCCGGCGAACGCGGGCTTTGGCGCGCGGCGCTGGCCGCCCTGGCATCCGGCGGGCAGCCGGAGCCGCCGCCCCCGCCGCCGCCCGAGGATCCGGACGTGCCG
>CAXUEL010000316.1:0-3508 GCA_964249915.1 uncultured Acetobacteraceae bacterium
TGCCTGGGCACCTCCAGCCCGGCCTCGCCCGCCAGCCCTTCCACCGCCTCCAGGAACGACCGGCCTTCCGACTGCATGACGAACGAGATCGCGTCGCCATGCGCGCCGCAGCCGAAGCAGTGGAAGTGGTCGTCGTAGACGTAGAAGGAGGGCGTCTTCTCGCCGTGGAACGGGCAGCATCCCTTGAACTGCCGTCCCGACCGGGCAAGCTTGGTCTTGCGCCCGACCACGGCGGCGATCGGCGTGCGGGCGCGCAGCTCGTCCAGGAAGGCGGGGTCAAAGGCCACGCGACCGGCCCGCGCTCAGGGCGACAGCCGCGCCTTGACCAGGGCGTTGGCACGGCCGAGGTCGAGCGACGCGCCGTGCCGGGCCTTCAGCGCCGCCATCACCCGGCCCATGTCCTTCATCGAGCCGGCGCCGGTTTCCTGCACGGCGTCCGCCACCGCCAACGTCAGCGCCGCGTCGTCCATCGGGGCCGGCAGGAACTCCTCGATCACCACGATCTCGGCGTCCTCCTTGGCGGCCAGCTCGCCGCGGCCGCCCTGGAGGTAGAGCGCCGACGACTCCGAGCGCGACTTCACCATGTTGCGCAGCATGGACACGATCTCGTCCTCGTTGATCTGCTCGATGCCCTTCGGGCGGGCGGCGATGTCGAGGTCCTTCAGCCGCGCCAGCACCATGCGCAGGGTGGACACGCGGGCGGCGTCGCCGGCCTTCATCGCCGTCTTGAGGCCGTCGGTGAAACGGACACGCAGGCTCATGCTCGGGCTCCTGATCCAGCGCACCCGCTCCGGAACGCATTTCCGGAAGGTCGACCGGCTGGGAACTCTCTTCCCAACCCGCCGCGGGCTTGCTACAGCCTCCGCGTCGAAGGCCGAAAAGGGTTTATCATGGCGCTGTCGGTGGACGCGATCCTGGAACGGCTGGGCGGCCCGGCGCAGGCGGCGCTGCTCGCGGGCGTCGGCACCGAGGCGATCCGCAAGTGGCGGCAGGCCGGTGCGGTGCCGCCGAAGCACTGGAGCGCGATCCTCCGCGCCACCGGCCTCGGCGTGCACGACCTGTCCGACGTCCCGGCAGCCGCCGTGCAGGAAGCGTCCGGTCCGGATGCCGGCCCGGACGCGCCGCCGGATGGTGCCACCGCGGTGCTGGTGCTGGCGGACGGCGCCGTGCTGTGGGGCCGCGGCTTCGGCGCCCACACCGAGGCCGCCCGCTCGGTCGGCGAGATCTGCTTCTCCACCGGGATGACCGGCTACCAGGAAACCCTGACCGATCCCTCCTTCGCCGGGCAGATCATCACCTTCACCTTCCCCCATATCGGCAACGTCGGCACCACGCCCGAGGACGACGAGGCGATCAACGTCGCCGCCTGCGGCCTGGTGGTGCGCGAGGACCTGACCGAGCCGTCGAACTGGCGCTCCGTCCAGACCCTGGACGCCTGGCTCAGGACCCGGAGCATCCCGGGGATCTGCGGCATCGACACCCGCGCCCTGACGCGCCGCATCCGCGACGGCGGGCCGCAGACCGCGGTGCTGTCGCATCCTGCCGGCGGGCGGTTCGACCTGGCTGCCCTGCGGCAGGCAGTCACGGACTGGCCCGGCCTCGAAGGCACCGACCTGGCCCGCCTGGTGTCCTGCACCCAGAGCTACGCCTGGACCGAGGGGACCTGGACCGGCAGCGACGAGGCGCCGCGACGGCCGGACGAGGCGGCGAAGCACGTGGTCGCGGTGGACTACGGCGCCAAGCGCAACATCCTGCGCGGCCTGGTGCAGGCGGGCTGCCGGGTGACGGTGGTGCCGGCCGACACGACCGCGGCGGAGATCCTGCGTCACGCCCCGGACGGGGTGTTCCTGTCCAACGGCCCCGGCGACCCGGCGGCGACGGCCGGGTATGCGGTGCCGGCGATACGGGGCGTGCTCGACACCGGCACCCCGGTGTTCGGCATCTGCCTCGGCCACCAGCTGCTGGCGCTGGCGCTGGGCGGGCGGACCTACAAGCTCGACCGCGGCCACCGCGGGGCCAACCAGCCGGTCAAGGACCTCGCCACCGGCCGGGTCGAGATCACCAGCCAGAACCACGGCTTCGCGGTGGACGATGCAAGCCTGCCGGCGGACGTGCGGGTGACGCATGTGAGCCTGTTCGACGGCTCCAACGAGGGCATCGCCTCCACCCACCTGCCCGCCTTCTCGGTGCAGTACCATCCAGAGGCGAGCCCGGGTCCCTCCGACAGCTTCCACCTGTTCGAGCGCTTCGTCGGCATGATGGTGGGCGGTTCGAGCAAGGTTGCGGGATCATAGGCGTTTCATCCCATAGTTCGCCGGCGTTCCTATACGGAGCCGATCCGCAACCGCCTCGTTGCCGGCGCGGACGCTTCGCCGCCAGGACTGGCCTGCCGGCAGCTGCTGCCCGTCCAGGTGGAAGCGGGCGTGTGCTGCCCGGGCGGGTCGCCGAGGTGCAGGCGGTGGCCTCCTTGCGCGACCGGCTGATCCGCAAGGGCATGACCTACACCGCCCGGCGCGCGGCGAGACCGGGTTCACCGTGCCGCTGTTCGACCAGTTCCCGCATCGCCTGACGCAGCCCTCCTCCTGAAGGTCGCCCGAACCATGCCCAAGCGGACAGACATCTCGTCCATCCTGATCATCGGCGCCGGGCCGATCGTCATCGGCCAGGCGTGCGAGTTCGATTATTCCGGCGCGCAGGCCTGCAAGACGCTGCGCGACGAGGGCTACCGGGTGATCCTGGTGAACTCGAACCCGGCCACCATCATGACCGACCCGGGGCTGGCGCACGCGACCTACGTGGAGCCGATCACGCCGGAGTTCGTCGAGCGGATCATCCTGCGCGAGCGGCCGGACGCGATCCTGCCCACCATGGGCGGGCAGACCGCGCTCAACACCGCCATGGCGCTGCACGCGTCGGGCTTCCTCGAGGCGCACGGGGTCGAGCTGATCGGCGCCAAGGCCGACGTGATCGACCGCGCCGAGGACCGGCTGAAGTTCCGCGACGCCATGACGGCGATCGGCATCGAGAGCCCGCGCAGCGTGATCGCGCACACGCTGGCGGAAGCGCGCGACGCGCTGGCGCAGGTCGGCCTGCCGGCGGTGATCCGCCCCTCCTTCACGCTGGGCGGCACCGGCGGCGGCATCGCCTACAACCGCGCCGAGTTCGAGCAGATCGTGTCGGGCGGGCTGGAAGCCTCGCCCACCACCGAGGTGCTGGTCGAGGAAAGCGTGCTCGGCTGGAAGGAGTACGAGATGGAGGTGGTGCGCGACAGCGCCGACAACTGCATCATCGTGTGCTCGATCGAGAACATCGATCCGATGGGGATACACACGGGGGATTCCGTGACGGTGGCGCCGGCGCTGACGCTGACCGACAAGGAGTACCAGCGCATGCGCGACGCCTCGATCGCGTGCCTGCGCCGCATCGGCGTCGATACCGGCGGCTCCAACGTGCAGTTCGGCATCAACCCCGCCGACGGCCGCATGGTGGTGATCGAGATGAACCCGCG
>CAXUEL010000317.1:0-3488 GCA_964249915.1 uncultured Acetobacteraceae bacterium
GTGCAGCGCCTGCCCGCCGCCGGCGTCCCACCCGCCGCCGCCGCCATCCCGGACCGGCTGGACTGGCTGGACCAGCGCCGCTACCGCGTGTGCGGCCGGCAGGACGGCGCGGTGCAGGTCGGCGGCACCAACGTGTTCCCGGCCCGTGTCCGCGAGGTGCTGTGCGCCCACGCCGACGTCGCCGACGCCGCGGTGCGGCTGATGCACCCTGCCGAGGGCACGCGGCTGAAGGCGTTCGTCGTCCCCCGAAGTGTCGGTGCCGACGCCCAGGCGCTGCGTGCCTCGCTCGACAGCTTCGCCGCCCTGCATCTTTCGGTACCCGAACGTCCACGCAGCTACAGCTTCGGGCCCCTCCTGCCGGTCGGAGCCATGGGCAAGGCCGCGGACTGGCAGCTGCTGCCGGCCTAGCAACGACTCCGGTTCGTCGCGACCCGTGTGCCCGGATGGGCCGGCCCAGGGGACATTGATCCCGCCAAGGTCGGTCGAGAAGGCGCTCCAGGCGTCGCGGTCGAACGCATGAGTTTCGACGAACCGGAACCGGCACTGTCCCGCAGCACGGAAAATCCAGGGTCCCCGATCGGCCTGGCCGATGTTCCCTGGTCGTGCCGCCCTGCGCATGGCCGCCTGGCAGTTCCGCACCCGGGCTGTATCTTCCATCGATGCCCGGACCAACCTCGTCGATGAGCCTGACGGACTTCGTCTCCTTCACCCGGGTCGTCGAGGCGGGATCGTTTGCGGAAGCGGCACGTCGCGCCGGCACGACCACCTCGGCCATCTCCAAGTCGCTGGGTCGCCTCGAGCAGGCGCATGGTGTCCGCCTGCTCCATCGTACGACCCATGCGGTCTCTCTGACCCTTGAAGGAGAGCAGGTGCTCGGCGACGTGTACAGCCTGCTGCGCCAGGCCGAGCGCCTTGAGGATCTGCTGGCAGACGTCGGCGCAGGTGGCGCTTCAGGCCGCGTGCTGGTCAGCGCACCGAGCGCGTTTGCGCGTGCGTGCCTGGTACCGCTCCTTCCCCGGATGATGGCCGAGCACCCCCGTCTCGACATCGAGCTCCGCCTGCAGGACGGGCTCGCGAACCTGGGCACGGAAGGGATCGACATCGCGATCCGGTCCGGGCCGTTGGACGGCCTGCCAGGCCATGTGGTCCGTCGATTGACGACGTTCCCCTGGATCCTCTGTGCATCGCCGGATTACCTCCGCCGCCGCGGCACGCCGAGGACGGTTGCCGACCTCGCGGCGCACGACCAGATCGGCTTCCGGAACGGTGCGTCCGGGCAGATCCTGACCTGGCGGTTCCACGATCCTGCCGAGGACGGGAACGCAACCTCGCTGCGTCACGCGCCGCGGGGAAGGCTGATCTTCGACGACGGCGCCGCCGGCTGGGCCATGGTGCGGGCCGGTCTCGGCATCAGCTGGGCGCCGACCTGGCTTGGGCTGGACGATCTCCGCGACGGCAACGTGGTGGAGATCATGCCTGACTGGCGTGTCGAGGAGACGCCCCTGTCGGCCATCCGGTTGAGCCAGCGTCTGACGCCGCCGAGAACGGCCGCAGTCCTGGAGTTCCTGGCGAAGGCCGCCCCGGGCTGGGGTGTTGCCGGTCCGGCAACATAGTCTTGTCGCAGGCCGGACTACCCTGCCGGCGCAGTCTCGTGGATCAGGAAGGCATCAGGTCGGCGCGTGTCGACAGCCTGCAGGAAGCCATCGCGATGCCCGACGACGCACGTCTTTCGACCTGGACCACCTACCAGGCTGCCTGGGCTGACGTCACGTCGGCGGAACGCGAACGGCTGTTGCGTGCGAGCATCATGGAGGACTGCGTTTATGCCGATCCCACCGGGATCTACGAAGGTCGGACCAGGCTGACCGACCAGATCGAGCAGTTCCGGTCCAGCCTGCCAGGCGCCTTCTTCCGCAACCATGCGTATGTCCATCATCATGGGCGGTCGCTGGCGCACTGGACACTCCATGACGCCGCCGGGAACGAGCTTCAGCCTGGCGCCAGCGTCGCGGACTACGGCAGCACCGGACGGATCACCAGGGTGACGGGCTTCTTCCCGCTTTCCTCGGATGCCGGGCGAACCTGAGGACCGGCCTTTACGCAATCGTCACGACCGGATGGAGATGTCGATGCCAGCCCTGGAGGGTCATGTCCGTCGGACTACGAGATCGGGCGCATGGGTTCTGACGCTCGCGGCGCCAAGGTCGTCATCTCACGGCATCAGCGTCGCACCAAGCCACTGCCACTCGACCGTGAACCCTACACGTGGCGCCATCTCGTCGAGAACCTCTTCTGCAAGCTCGAGGATTTCAAGCGCATCGCCGTGCGTGCCGACAAGATCGACCAGGGCTTCGGCGCCATGATCCATCCCGCCGGTGCCGTCATCAACTCACGCTGAACTCTCCCCGGCCTAGCCGTCCGCATCCCGGTCGGGCTCCTACGCCCCGACCCATTCCGCCGACAGGCCGGAGCCGTCGAAGCGGCCCACGGCCCGCGTCTGCGCCCCTTCCGGCCCGAGCCGCAGCACGTCGACGCTGTCCGGCGACACCAGGATCACCGCGAAGCACCGGAACTGCTCGTCCCCCGGCAGGTGCGTCCGGTCCTCCGGGTCCTCGATCCGTTGGCCCGGCTCGCTGCGCAGCCCGTACGCGTTTCGCCCGTTGGGCGACAGCGCGTCCCAGCGCCCGCGCGCGACCTCGTCGTCCCGGTGCAGCCGGGCGGTGCCGTCGAAGCGCAGCTGCAGCTGCTCGTCCACCGACCACGCCAGCACGCTGACCCTCCCGTCGCCGGCCACGTCGCGCGCCTTGGCCGCCCGCGCGTCGGTGTGCATCTCCAGGCAGGCCGGCATCCGTTCGAAGCCGCGCAGCACCACGGTGCGAAGCCCGGGCCGCCCGTCCGGCGACAGCGTCGCCAGCTGCACGTTGCGCAGCTCCGACCCGCGCTCGTGCAGCGCCTGCTGCAGCGCCGACAGCGCGGTCCCGACGAACGACAAGGCTGAATCTTCCATGCGATGCTCAAGTCGCTTCCCGGCGTCCCGGTTGCCTCCGACCGCGACGCCTCATCGCCACAGTCCCGCCAGCAGCGCCACCCCCACCGCCAGCCCGACCTCGCGGTTGCCCCGGAACAGTCGCAGGCAGATCGCCGGCTCGCCGATCTCCAGCGCCCGCACCTGCAACCCGAGCAACACCGCCGCCGGGAGCAGCGCCGGCCAGAACCACCGCCCGACCCCGGCCAGCCCTGCCGACAGCGCCAACGCCGCCAGCATCAGCGCGTAGCAGCCGCCGACGAACCGGCGCGGCCGCGCCGCCACCAGCCGGGAGGTCGACTTCACCCCCACCAGCGCGTCGTCCTCCATGTCCTGGAACCCGTACACGGTGTCGAAACCGAGATCCCACAGGATCGCGCTTGCATAAAGCGATAGCGCAATCCGGTCGATCCGCCCGGTCGCCGCCGCGTAACCCATTGGCGCCCCGAAGCCGAAGGTAAAC
>CAXUEL010000318.1:0-3485 GCA_964249915.1 uncultured Acetobacteraceae bacterium
GTGCTGGCAGGCCGGCGCCGGCCTGTCCGGGCGGCGGCCGCATCCGGGCTGGCTGGCGGCGGCGCCGGTGGGGTGGCTGGCGGCCTGCGCGATGCCGTGGGCACGCTCCGGGATCGGGCTCCCGGTGGTGGCGCTGGTGATCGACCACGTGCTGACGCTGTGCTGCCTGGTCATGCTGGCGCGTGCCCCCCGGCAGGGCGTCGGCGAACGCGGCCTGGTCGCGGCCACGGTGCTGCATCCGCTGGTCACCGGCCTCTACCTCGCGTCGTTGCTGCTTCCGGGCCAGGGCTGGGCCGCCGCCGCCGCCGCGCTGCTGACGGCCGAGACCCTGGCGCGCACCGTGCTGTGGCCGGGGTTCGGCCTGGTCGCGGTGCTGGAAAGGGCGGGGCTGTCCGACGAGCTCTGCGGCGTGCTGAACCGGCGCGGCTTCTGGCGGTCGGCGGAACGGCTGGCCGACCGCACCGTCCTCCTGTTCGACATCGACCACTTCAAGCGGATCAACGACACCTTCGGCCACGCCGCCGGCGACGTGGTGATCCGGCACTTCGCGGCGCTGGCGGGCGGGGCGCTGGGACGCGACACCGTGTTCGGGCGGATCGGCGGCGAGGAGTTCGCCGCCGCCCTGGCCGGGGTGTCGCCGGCGCAGGCGCGCCGGCTGGCCGAGCGGGTGCGGATCGCCTGCGCGGGACCCGAGCAGGAGGTCACCGTCAGCGTCGGCATCAGTCCGCCCAGCCGGTCCGGCCAGTCGCTCGGCGACCAGATGGCGCTGGCGGACCGCGCGCTCTACCGCGCCAAGCGGTCGGGCCGGAACCGCACGGTGATGCACGTCGACGACCATGCCAACACGGTGGGCGGACGGGGCGACCTGCTCCGGCGGCGGGTGCGCGACCAGTGAGCCGCCCGGCTCACAGCGCCGCCAGCACCGAGTCGACGACGTGACGCAGGTCCTGCGCGTCGAGCTCGGGGTGCATCGGCAGTGCCAGGATCCGGCCGGACAGGGCTTCCGACACCGGCAACGCGGCGCCGTCATGGTGCGGCCGGTAGGCCGGCTGCAGGTGCAGCGGCCGCGGGTAGTAGATCGCGGTCGGCACGCCGCACGCCCGCAGCGCCGCCTGCAGCGCGTCGCGCGCGTCGGGCGACGGCAGCAGCACGGCATACACCGCCCAGGCGCTCGCAGCACTTGGGACCCGTTGCGGCAGCATCAGCCGGTCCGCGCCCGCCGCCGACAGGCCCGAATCGTAGACGCGGGCGATCTCCTCGCGACGCGCCAGCTCGGCCTCGAACACGTCGAGCTTGGCCAGCAGCACGGCCGCCTGCAGCGTGTCGAGCCGGCCGTTCATCCCGGTGCGCAGCACCTCGTAGCGGGTCTCGCCCTCGCCGTGCGAGCGCAGGGAGCGGTACAGCCGGGCGCGCTCCGGATCGTCGGTCAGCAGCGCCCCGCCGTCGCCGTAGCCGCCGAGCGGCTTGGACGGGAAGAAGCTGATCGCGGTGGCGTCGGCCTCGCGGCCGAGCCGCACCCCGCCGAGGCTGGCGCCGAAGCTCTGCGCGCAGTCGTCGAGCAGGAACAGGCCGCCGTCGCCGGCGATCCGGCGCAGCGCCGGCCAGGGTGCCGGCTGGCCGAACAGGTCCACGCCGACGACCGCCGCCGGGCGCAGCCGGCCCTCGGCACGGACCTGGTCGATCCGCGCCTGCAGATGCAGCGGGTCGATCTGGAAGGTGCGCGGGTGGACGTCCACGAACACTGGCGTCGCCCCCAGCACCAGCGGCACCTCGGCGGTCGCGGTGTAGGTGAAGGCGGGCAGGAAAACGGCGCAGCCGGGCCCGATGCCGGCCGCCATCATGGCGATCTGCAGCGCGTCGGTGCCGGAGCTCAGGCCCACGCAATGCGCGGCGCCGCAGAACGCCGCCAGCCTCGCTTCCAGCTCCGCCACCTCCGGGCCCAGCACGAACTGGCAGTGTCCCAGCACCGTTTCCAGCCGCGCCCGCAGCGCCGGCGCGATCCGCGCCTGCTGCGCCTTCAGATCGAGGAACGGCACCGGGCGCATGGGCTGGCTCATGGGATCGGATCCTTCTCGGCGACCGCCGCGCGGCCGGCGCGGACCGTCGGCACATTCCCGTCCGGGTTGTGCGCGAACTCCGGCACCAGCCGCTTGAGCAGGGCCAGCGCCTCCTCCGGACGGCCGGCGCGGCAGGCGCTGCCGATCGCGTCCAGCGCCTGCCCGAGGTCGCGCGGATCGTCGGTGCGCGGGGTCGCCATCAGCAGGCCGGGATGGCCGGTCGGCACCGGCGGCTCGTGGCCGTGGAACAGCTCCTCGAACAGCTTCTCGCCCGGCCGCAGCCCGGTATAGCGGATCGGCACGTCCTGGTCCGGACGCAGGCCCGCCAGCCGGATCATCTGCCGCGCCAGGTCGACGATCTTCACCGGCTCGCCCATGTCGAGCACGAAGATACCGCCGTCGCGGAGCAGCGCCTCGGTCCGGCCACCACCCTCCCCGTCGACGGCGTCGGCCGAGCCGACGGCGCTCGCCTGCAGCACCAGCCCGACCGCCTCGGACACGGTCATGAAGTAGCGCTGCATGTCGGGATGGGTGACGGTGAGCGGCCCGCCGCGCTCGAGCTGGCGGCGGAACAGCGGCACCACCGAGCCGGTGCTGCCCAGCACGTTGCCGAACCGCACGGTGACGCAGCGCAAGCCCATCCCGCCGCGACGGGCGGCGATGTCGAGCGACTGGCAGTACATCTCGGCGGCGCGCTTGGAGGCGCCCATCAGGCTGCTCGGGTTGACCGCCTTGTCGGTGGAGATCAGCACCATCTCCGCGGTGCCGGCGTCCCGTGCCGCGTCGGCGACCTCGCGGGTGCCGACGATGTTGGTCAGCATCCCCTCCGACGGGTTGGCCTCGACGATCGGCACGTGCTTCAGGGCAGCGGCATGGAACACGATCTCCGGGCGGTGTTCCGTGAACACCGTTCGCAGACGCGCCCGGTCGCGTATGTCGGCCACCACGCTGTGCCGTGGCACGCCAGGGGACAGCTCGGCCAGCTCCAGGTCGACCTGCCACAGCGCGAACTCGCCGTGGTCGAGCAGCACCAGCAGTCCGGGCGACAGGGCCGCGACCTGCCGGGCCAGCTCCGCGCCGATGGTGCCGCCGGCGCCGGTCACCAGCACCCGCCGCCCGGCGACCAGGCGCGCCATCGCGGCGCGGTCGAGCGCCACCTGCGGCCGGTTCAGCAGGTCCTCGATCGCCACCGGGCGCAGCTCGACCCGGCTGGCCGGCGACAGCGCGGTCGGGTCCGGCACCCGGCCGACCGGGACGCCGAGCCGCTCGGCCGCGCGGATCACCGCGGCGAGGTCGGCGCCGCGCAGCTCGGGGTCGGTGACGATCAGCCCGTCCGGACGGCGCTGCTGCCGGTCGAGCCGGTCCAGCACCGCGTCCGTGTCGCGCAGCGTGCCCAGGATCGGCACGCCGTGGATGCGCCGGCCCGGC
>CAXUEL010000319.1:0-3484 GCA_964249915.1 uncultured Acetobacteraceae bacterium
GTGCGGCAGCGCGAACAGCGCCCAGCGCGGCTGCACGCCCAGCACCGTCCGGTTCGGCAGGCCGCGCGCCAGCTCCGCCGCCAGGCCGTACTCGTCGGCGGCGACGAATCCCGGACCGGCCGCGCCGGCGGCGGCGGCCAGCGCCTGCCATCCCGCCAGCCGCTGCAGCGTCACGTCCATCCCGCGCGGCAGCGGGAACACCCCGGTGGCCGCCTGCAGGTAGACCGGCGCCGTCAGCGCGAAGCCGAGAACCGCCGCCTGCCGCCACCATCGCGGCGCCACCGCCGCGGCGGCGACCGCGGCCTGCGGGTAGAGCAGGCCCGGCCAGTTCGCCTGCACCCGGTCGCCGAGCGCGTGCTGCACGAACACCGCCAGGGGCAGCAGCGTCACCCAGGCGAGCAGCGCCGGAGCGGCCAGGCCGCGACGCCCTTCATGAACGGCGTTCACGACTCCGAGCACGAGCAGGACCAACACCAGCGGCGTCGCCAACCCGAGCTGCCCGCCCGCCAGCTCGGCGAGATACCGTCCAGCCCGCGCCGGGTGCCAGTCCCCGGTGCGTCCGCCCTGCCTGGCGAAGCTGGCCCAGCCATGCCCCGCGTTCCAGCCCAGCACCGGCGCGAACGCGGCCAGCGCCAGCAGGGCCGCCAGCCACGGCCAGGGCGTGCGCAGCCAGCGCCGCCCGTCCGCGGTCGCCAGCAGCCAGCCGGCCAGGCCGATCGCGGCCAGCAGCGCCGTGTACTTGCTGTCGAGCGCCAGGCCGGTCGCGATCCCGGCGCCAAGCCACCAGACGC
Source organism: uncultured Acetobacteraceae bacterium (assembly GCA_964249915.1). Classification (GTDB taxonomy): domain Bacteria; phylum Pseudomonadota; class Alphaproteobacteria; order Acetobacterales; family Acetobacteraceae; genus Lichenicola. Next base: position 792 of record CAXUEL010000319.1, read on the forward strand.
CCCGCCCGGTCGCCAGCACCCTGCCGAGTGCCGCCAGCGCCAGCGTCCAGAAGAACAGCAGCGGCGTGTCCGGGGTCATGGTGACGCTGCCGACGCCGAGCAGCAGGGTGGCGTTCAGCAGCACCGCCGCCGCCAGCGCGCGCTGCACCCGGTTCTGCCGATCGCCCAGGTCGGCGGCGGCCGAGGCCAGCAGCAGGGTGCCGAGTGCCGCCGAAAGCGGCGCCAGCAGACGCACGCCGAGCGGACCGCCGCCGCACAGGGAGGTCCCGGCCCGGATCCACAGCGCCACCATCGGCGGGTGGTCGAGATAGCCCGGGGCCAGGGCGCGCGACCACACCCAGTAGTACGACTCGTCCGGCGACAGCGGCGCCAGGCCGCACACCGCGAGCCGAAGCAGGGTCAGCAGCAGCAGGACCGCGAGCCACCGCCTCAACGCAGGCGCCAGATCAGGGTCGAGGAGACCGCATAGTTCCATACCACGCCGATCGCGGCCCCCGCGGCGCCGGCCGGCTGCCAGCCGTGGTGGGCGTCGTGCAGGGTGCGGGCGATGCCGACGTTGGCGACCGCGCCGACGCCGCAGACCAGCATGAACAGCAGCAGGCCGCGCCACAGCCCGACGCCGCGCAGGCGTCGGTCGCGATAGGTCAGGGCGTTGTTGAGCCAGAAGTTGGCGACCATCGCCGCCACCGTGCCGATCGTCTGCGCCTCGGCGAACCGGGCGCCGGCCTGCCGGGCGGCATCCAGCACCAGCAGGTTCACCAGCACGCCGGCCAGGCCCACGGCGGCGAAGCCGATGAACCGGGTCGGCAGCAGGCCGCGGAACGCCTTGTCCAGGATCATGCTGCCGAACTGCGCCAGCACCAGGGCGTCGAGCTTGCTTTCGCCGGCCAGGCGCGGCCGGAACCGGGCCGGGATCTCGAGCACGCGCGGGACCTCGCCGGTCGCCGCCGGAGCGGACAGGATCAGGTCGAGCAGGATCTTGAACCCCTGCCCGCTCAGCCGCGGCGCCACCCGCTCGAAGAAGCGTCGCTCGCAGGCGAAGAACCCGCTCATCGGGTCGCCGAGCCGGGCGAAGCCCGGGCGCACCGGCAGGAACGCCTGCGCCAGGCGGATGCCCCCGTCCGACAGGTGGTGCCGCCACGCCGAGGACAGGCCGACGGAATCGCCGCCGACGACGTGGCGCGAGCCGACCGCGACGTCGCACAACCCTTCCGCCACCGCGTCCAGCATGCGCGGCAGGCAGGTCTCGTCGTGCTGCAGGTCGCCGTCCATCACCGCGACCAGCGGCGCCGAGGAGGCCAGCACCCCCTCGATCACCGCCGAGGACAGGCCGCGCCGGCCGATCCGGCGCAGGCCGCGCACGCGGGCGTCGGCGGCGGCGACCGCGCGTATCTCCTCAATGGTGCCGTCAGGACTGTCGTCGTCGACGAAGATCGCCTCCCAGCTGCGGCCGGCCAGGGCGGCGTCGAGGGCGGCCACCAGCGGGCGCACGTTGGGGCGCTCCCGGTAGCACGGCACCACGATGCTGATCGAGGGGCCGACGGACGGGCTGACGGAGGGACGGGCCGGGAGCGGCATCGACGCGGCGGCTGGTCAGATCGGCACGCCGGCGAGGTCGCGGCTGGTGCGTATGGTCTGCAGGGTCTGCAGGCGGCTCACGTGCGCGGTCTCGGTCAGGCGTCGGGTGAGCTGGTTCTCGTGCGCGGTGTCGCGGGCGACCAGGCGGAGCAGGAAGTCGCCGCCGCCGCGGATCATGTGGCACTCGCGCACCTCGGGCCACTCGGCGACCAGCGCCTCGAAGCCGGTCAGCACGCTGTCCTTCTGGCTGTCCAGGCCGACCAGGGCGAAGAACACCACGGTCCAGCCGAGCAGCAGCGGGTCGCTGTCGCCGTGGTAGCCGCGTATCACCCCCAGCTCCTCCAGCCGGCGCACCCGGCGCAGGCAGGGCGGGGCGGAGATGCCGGCACGCCGGGCCAGCTCGACGTTGGTCATGCGGCCGTCCTGCTGCAGCTCGGCGACGATGCGCCGGTCGATGGCGTCGAGCTCGACCCCGAGCTGGATACCGAGCTGGTCTGCGGTCTGCATGGCGGCATGGTGTATTGCAGCCACGGCCACACGCAAAGGCCGCAGCGGGCGGCGCTGGCGCCCATCTTGCTTGCGCCGCAGCAAACCAGGCTCATATCCTGGCCGAAGCGTGAGAATCGATCGCCCCATGACCCAGACCTTCACCACCGACCTGCTCGTCATCGGCGCCGGCCCGGCCGGCTACACCGCCGCGATCTATGCCGCGCGGGCCAACATGAGGCCGATCCTGGTGTCGGGGCTGCAGCCGGGCGGCCAGCTGACCATCACCACCGACGTCGAGAACTATCCCGGCTTCGCCGAAGCGGTGCAGGGCCCGTGGCTGATGGAGCAGATGGCAGCCCAGGCGGAGCATGTCGGCACCAGGGTGATCTCCGACCTGATCGTCGAGTGCGACCTCAAGCCCCGGCGGGCCGGCGAGCCGTTCCGGCTGGTCGGCGACGGGGGTGACATCTATCTCGCGCGCACGGTGGTGATCGCCACCGGCGCCCAGGCACGCTGGCTCGGCCTGCCGGCGGAAAGCCGGCTGCACGGCGCCGGGGTGTCGGCCTGCGCCACCTGCGACGGCTTCTTCTACCGCGGCAAGCGGGTGGCGGTGATCGGCGGCGGCA
>CAXUEL010000320.1:0-3478 GCA_964249915.1 uncultured Acetobacteraceae bacterium
CTCTCCTGGTCAGCGTGTCGTTCCTGGCAGCCTAGCGGCGGTCTGGTCGCTCTGTCACCTGGTCCACGACCAGCGCGTCAGTTCCGCTGCCGGAGCGAAGTGCAGGCAGATCAGGAAATGCGCGCTTATACGTCACTGCGTGACGTGCGCTTGGAGCTGTGGCAAGCTGTTGGTGATGGCCCTCTACCACTTCAGCGCCAAGATCATCAGCCGCTCGGACGGGCGCAGCGCAATCGCGGCTGCGGCCTACCGGGCTGCGGAGGAGCTGGAGGACGTACTGACCGGCCGGGTGCACGACTACACCGCCAAGCAGGGCGTGGTGCACTCGGAGATCCTGCTACCCGAGGGTGCGCCGGCCCGGTTCCTGGACCGGTCAGTGCTGTGGAACGAAGTCGAGGCGGGTGAGCGCCGCAAGGACGCGCAGCTTGCCCGCGACATCGAGATCGCCCTGCCGCGCGAGCTGTCTTGTGCCGAGGCGATCGCGCTGGTGCGAGACTTCGTGTCCGAGCAGTTCGTCGCCCGGGGTATGATCGCCGACCTGAACGTACACTGGGGTCAGACGGTGGATGGCGAGGACCAACCGCACGCACACGTCATGCTGACGATGCGGTCCGTGGGCGAGGACAAGTTCGGCCCGAAGATCCGTGAGTGGAACGCGACCTCGCTATTGGTGGACTGGCGCGAGCGCTGGGCCGAGCTGGCGAACGAACGGCTGTGCGCGCTGGGGCACGACGCCCGGATCGATCATCGGTCCCATGCCGAGCAGGAGATCGGGCTGGAGCCGCAGCACAAGATCGGTCCAGCCGGAGCACGGCGAGAAGCACGGGGAGAGGATGCGGAGCGAGCAGCCGAGCATCGGACGATCGCACGCGAGAACGGCGAGCGCCTGCTTGCGGAGCCGGAGATCACGTTGCGGGCACTGACGCAGCAGCACTCGACGTTCGGCAAGCGCGACCTGGCGCGGTTCGTCAGCCGGCACAGCGACGGGGCGGAGCAATTCGCCGCGGTGATGGCGGCGGTGCAGGCGTCGCCGGAGCTGGTGCAGGTCGGCGCGGACGAGCGCGGGCAGGAGCGGTTCAGCACGCGCGAGATGTTGGAGACGGAGGCGCGACTGGAGCGCGACGCGCTGACGCTAGCGGCACGGTCCGGGCACGCGGTGGACGAGCGGGAGAAAATTGGTGCCCTGCAGGGAGCGGTTGGGCTTGGCGTCGAGCAGCGGGCGGCGTTCGCGCACGTGATCGGGGATGCCGATCTGGCGGTGGTGGTAGGTTTCGCCGGCACCGGCAAGAGCACGATGCTGGGGACCGCGAAGATCGCCTGGGAGGCGGCCGGCTACCGGGTGCAGGGGGCAGCATTGTCCGGCATCGCGGCGGAAGGACTGGAAGGCGGGTCCGGGATCGAGAGCCGCACCATCCACAGCCGGCTGCATGCGTGGGCGCAGGGACGCGACGCGCTGACGGCGCGCGACGTGCTGGTGGTGGACGAGGCCGGGATGATCGGCTCTCGGATGATGGACCAGGTGGTGTCGCGGGTGCGGGAGGCTGGGGCCAAGCTGGTGCTGGTGGGAGACCCGGAGCAGCTGCAGGCGATCGAGGCGGGGGCGGCGTTCCGGGCGATCGCCGAGCGGGTGGGCACGGTGGAGATCACCGAGGTGCGCCGGCAGCGTGCGGCATGGCAGCGGGCGGCGACACGGGAGCTGGCCACGAGCGACACGGCGACGGCGCTGGGGCGCTACGCCGAGGCCGGGATGGTGCACGCGTCTGGGACGCTGGCGGAGGCCAAGGCGGCGCTGGTGGCGGGCTGGGAGTTGGAGCGGCAACGGCAGCCGGACGAGAGCCGGGTGATGCTGGCCTCCACACGGGCGGACGTGGCCGACCTGAACCGGCTGGCACGCGAGCGGCTGCAGGCGGTGGGTGCGCTCGGGTCCGACCAGGTGGTGCAGACGGAGCGGGGCGAGCGGCAGTTCGCGGGTGGCGACCGGCTGATGTTCCAGCGCAACGAGCGCGGGCTCGGGGTGAAGAACGGCACGCTGGGCACGGTGCTAGCGGTGGAGGCTGGCGGCGAGCGGCTGACGGTGCGGCTGGACGACCGCCGGGTGGTGGATGTGGCGATACGGGACTACGCGCACATCGAGCACGGCTACGCGGCGACGGTGCACAAGGCGCAGGGCGTGACGGTGGACCGGGCGCACGTGCTGGCGACCGGGTTGATGGACCGGCACTCGGCCTATGTCGGCCTGACCCGGCATCGGGAGGGCGTGAGCCTGCACTACGCCCATGACGAGTTCGCCGATGCGGCGCAGCTGGCGCGGGTGCTGGGGCGGGAGCGGGCGAAGGACACCACGCTGGACTACGGCGTCGGGGAGCTGGCCGAGCGCTACGCGGTCCGGCGTGGCCTGGTGCCGGAGAGCGAGATCGTGCGGCCGGCGGCGGCCAAGCCGGCACGCGAGGCGGAGCTGGCGCAGGAGGTGGCGGCGGGCCGGGCGCGGTTCCGGGACCGCTATGCGGCGCATCAGCGGCAGCGTCAGGTGGCAGCGGCGCGCGACGAGCAGGCTCGGGTACTGGTCGGACAGTGGGATGGGCTGATCAAGGGTTATGGGGCAGCGCTGTCGGGGCTGGACCGCAACCCGGCCTACGACGCGGCACGGGACCGGCTGCTGGCGTTCGGACAGGGGCTGCAGGAGCGGCCGGAGCTGGTGGCGGTGCTGCGGCAGCGTGGAGCGGAGTTCGGCCTGGCCGAGCGGCCTAACCTGCAGCGGGTGCTGGCCGACCCGATGCCGGAGCAGGTGGTCGGGGGGATGGTGGCGCTGTCGGAGCGCGCGCAGCGGGCGCAGCAGCAGGAGTTGGCCCGGCAGTCGGAGGCGGCACGTCGGGCGGAGGCAGCACGTCAGGCGGAGCGGCCGCGCAGCGGTCCCTCGATGAGGATGTAAGTGGGCGATGAGCGAGGCGGCGGAGGAACGGCTCTACGGGCTGATCGAGATCGCCGAGCGGCACCAGGCGGCGGTGCAGGCGGCACTCGAGGGGTTGGCGGCGGAGCGGACGGCGCTGCAGGCCGAGCGGGAGCGGCTGGGCCAAGACGTGCACGGGCTGAACCGCAACGTCCGCACGGCGGTACTGGGCGCGGTGGCGGAGAGCATGCACAGCGCGGCCGAGACCGGGGCATCGGCGCTGAAGGCGGCGACGGGGCCGCTGCTGGGACGGCTGGAGCAGGTCGGGATAACGGCTGGCCAGGTGGAGGAGAGCCTGCGGCGGGTGGTGCTGTGGGCGAGCTGGCGGCTGCTGGGCTGGGGCGTGGCTGGGATCGTCGCGCTGGCGCTGCTGTGGTGGCTAGCCAGCAGCGCGGTGCTGTGGTGGGACGCCGGGGCTATCGGTGAAGCACAGCAACAGAAGGCGCTGCTCGAGGCGGAGATCGATCAGCTGCAGGCCAACCACGACGCGTGGGAGAAGGCCGGCATGCTGGGCAAGATCGAGCGCTGCGG
>CAXUEL010000321.1:0-3469 GCA_964249915.1 uncultured Acetobacteraceae bacterium
AGCTCGGCCTCCGCCTCGAGGCTGTCGAGCGGCCCCTGCGCCAGCGCCGCCGCGGTGACCGCGCCCAGGCCCGGCATCTCCGCCGCCGCGCGCAGCACCGACCGGCACCGCGCATGGGCATACTGCACGTAGAACACCGGGTTGTCCCGCGTCTGCGCCACCGCCAGGTCGAGGTCGAACTCCATCTGCGCGTCGGGCTTTCGCGTCAGCATGGTGAAGCGGACCGCGTCGCGGCCGACCTCGTCCAGCAGGTCGCGCAGCGTCACGAAGGTGCCGGCGCGCTTGGACATCCGCACCGGCTGGCCGTTCTGGATCACGTGCACGATCTGGCACAGCACCGCCTCGAACGTGACTGCCCGCCCCGGCGCGTAGGACGGCGCGATCGCCGCCACCGCGGCGCGCATGCGCGACACGTAGCCGCCGTGGTCCGCACCCAGCACGTCGACCACGATCGCCGCGCCGCGCGCGATCTTGTCGCCGTGGTAGCCGATGTCGTTGGCGAAATACGTGTTGCTGCCGTCGGACTTGCGCAGCGGCCGGTCGACGTCGTCGCCGAACCGGGTCGCGCGGAACAGCGTCTGCGGCCGCGCCTCCCAGTCCGCCATCACCTTGCCCCTGGGCGGCTCCAGCACCCCCTCGTAGAGCAGCCCCGCAGCGTCGAGCCGGCCGACCGCCTCGTCGGCCGCCCCTCGCGCCAGGATCTCGCGCTCGGAGGTGAACACGTCGTGGGTCACGCCGAGCTGCAGGAGGTCCTCGCGGATCATGCGCAGCATCCAGCCGAGCGCGAACTCCCGCACCGTGTCAAACCATGACGGCGGCGGCGCCGGACGCCGGTCCGGACCGGCCAGCGCGTCGCCGTGCGCCTCCGCCAGCGCCGCGCCAACCGGCACGAGGTACTCGCCGCGATACTGCAGCCCGCCCGGCACCAGCGCCTCGAACTCCGCCTCGCCGGTCGGCGTGCCGAGCGCCTGGAGGTAGCGCCAGTAGACCGCCCAGGCGAGTGCCGCCACCTGCGCCCCGGCATCGTTGACGTAGTACTCCTTGACCACCGCGAACCCGGCCTTGACCAGCAGGTTGGCCAGCGCGTCGCCGACCACGGCACCCCGGCAGTGCCCGACATGCATCGGCCCGGTCGGGTTGGCGGACACGTACTCGACGTTGACCACGACGCCCTGCCCCGCCGTCCCGTCGCCGTACGCGGCGCCGGCGCGCAGCACCGCCGGCAGCACCGTGCGCAGCGTGTCCGGCCGGAGGGTGATGTTGACGAAGCCCGGTCCCGCCGGCACCGCCGACGCGATCCCCTCGACGGCGGCAAGTTCCACCGCCAGCGCCGCCGCGATCTCCGCCGGGCGCAGGCGCGCCGGCTTCGCCGCCAGCAGGGCCGCGTTCGTCGCCATGTCGCCATGCGCCGGGTCCCGGGTCGGGGTCAGCTCGACGCGCGCCGCCACCTCGGCCGGCAGCCCGGGCACGACGCGCGCCAGCGCCTCGACCACGCGGGCCCGGTAGGACGCGAACAGGTTGTCGGACATGGTGATCCCTTCGGGCGTGGCGCCCCGGGTTTCAGCCCGTTCCCGCCCGGCGCGTCAATCGCCGCACGGCGCCCGGGCACCTTCAACATCCGTGGCGGACGCGCTATCTGTATCGCATGGACACCGTGACCCTCGCGCCGCCCGCCGCCTCCCGCTTCTCGGTGTCCGAGCGCGCCGCCGCCCGGATCGCCGCCATCGTGTCCGGCCAGCCCGGCAGCACCGGCCCGGACGCGCAGGCGCTGCGCGTCGCCGTGCTCGCCGGCGGCTGCAGCGGGTTCCAGTACAGCTTCAAGCTCGACCCCGCCATCGCCGCGGACGACGCGGTCATCCCGGCCGGCCACGCCCGCGTGGTGGTCGACCCGGTCAGCCTCGACCTGCTCGGCGGCGCCGAGCTCGACTACAGCGACGCGCTGATGGGCGCGCACTTCACCGTGCGCAACCCCAACGCCACCTCCTCCTGCGGCTGCGGCACCAGCTTCTCGGTCGACTGACGCTCCCGGGAAGCCGCCGGGCCGTGAAGCTCGCCACCTGGAACGTCAACTCGATCCGGCAGCGCCAGTCCCACGTCGCCGCCTGGCTGGAAGCCAACACGCCCGACCTGCTGCTGCTGCAGGAGATCAAGTGCGAGTCGCACGCCTTTCCCGCCGACGCGTTCCAGGCGCTCGGCTACGACAGCACCGTGGTCGGCCAGAAGGCGTATAACGGCGTCGCCATCCTGTCCCGGCTGCCCGTCACCGTCACCGCCCGCCACCTTCCCGGCCTCGCCCCGCCAGACGCCGGCGAGCACCAGGCCCGCTACGTCGAGGTCCGCGCCGCCGGCCTCACGGTCGGCAACCTGTATCTCCCGAACGGCAACTCCGGCGGCGCCGACGGCTACGCCGCCAAGCTCGCCTGGATGGACGCGCTGGTCGCCCACGCCCGCACCCTGCTGGCCGACGAGACTGACTTCGTGCTCGCCGGCGACTACAACGTGTGCCCGGCCGACGAGGACTTCGCCCCCAACACCGTCGGCCCGACCGACGCCCTCGTCCGGCCCGAGACCCGGCAGCGGTTCCAGGCACTGCGCTGGCTCGGCCTGACCGACGCGGTGCGCGCCCTCGTGCCGCGCGGCCCGGTCTACACCTTCTGGGACTACCAGGCCGGCTGCTGGCCGCGCGACCTCGGCCTGCGCATCGACCACGCCCTGCTCTCGCCCCGCCTCGCCGAGCGCCTCGCCACCGCCGCCCCCGACCGCGCCGAGCGCGACCGCCCGCAGCCCTCCGACCACGTGCCGCTGGTCGTGACGCTGGGCTGAGGCCCGCGCCGCGAACGCTCAGCCCGGATCCCGCGCCACCGCCGGCAGGAGGTCGGCCGAGGCCAGCGTGCCATCGTAGCCCTTGTGCATCGGCACCTGGAACCGCGCCGCCCAGTCCTGCAGCCTGCGGATCGGTCCGCCGCGATCGGGCACCAGCACGGTCGCGAGCTGCCATCCGCCGTCGTCCGCGCGCATGAAGGTGGTGGCCAGCATGCGGTCCGGCACCGCGACATGCATCTCGCCCAGCCGGGCCAGGCCGGGCTGCAGCAGGTCGTCGCGCGAATGCGCGGCTGCGGCCTGCATGTCGACCGGCGAGATCGCCCAGCACTCGTGCGCGAGCGGGCTCTGCCCCGGCTGCTGCGGGGTGATGACGCCGGCCAGCCGGTCCGGATCGGCGCAGGGGAGCGGCACGCCGACCGCGCCGGTCGCCCCGCTCATCAGGCCGGGCGCCGCCACCAGCATCAGCCCGGTCAGGTGGTTGTCCACCACGCGGTCGAACAGCGCCGCCTGCTGCATCTCGGCACCCCCGCCGCGCGCCACCACCAGCTCCTGCCAGGTGCCGGCTGGCAGCGGCACCAGCCGCCCGGCGAAGTGGATGATGCCCTGGCGTCCCGGCCCATCCTGCGGCGGCACGTGCAGGATGCCG
>CAXUEL010000322.1:0-495 GCA_964249915.1 uncultured Acetobacteraceae bacterium
GGCACAGCCCCCGCACCTCGGCCCAGGACACCACGCGGAAGCTGTCGCTGTGCGGCCCGATCCGCACGAAGCCGATCCGCCGTCCGGCCGCGCGCCCACGCGACTCCAGCGCGCTGTACAGCTCGAAGGTCAGGCGCTGGATGCCGCTCGGCCTGGTGTTGTGGCGGACGTAGTGGAACAGGTCGTCGACATCGATCCAGATCGCAGATGCCTGTCCCATCCCTGTCCCTCGTCCCTGGGAGCGCAGGAACCATGCGACGCTGCCACCGTCAATTCCGTTACAATCTCCCGACCACGCGGCCGCCGGCGCGGACCAGCGGCCAGATGCGGGACGGCGCCGCCGGGTCCAGGCAGCGCCCGCCGCTTTCCGCCGTCAGCAGCGGATGCAGGAACCGCTCCCGGCGCAGCGCCCCGCGGCCGCGCGCGGCCCTACCCGCCCCGCTGCGCGCCCGCTGCCCCCCAATGTACGGCAAGGGATCCCGCGTGGGGCAGCCC
>CAXUEL010000322.1:505-3422 GCA_964249915.1 uncultured Acetobacteraceae bacterium
AATTGTCCGGATCGGAATCCGGCGTGCGGCTGCCGAGCTCGTCGTGCAGCAGCACCGCGTCCCGCGCCAGCAGCACGCGCAGTCCGGCTTCGCGCAGCCGCAGGCAAAGGTCGAGGTCGTTCCAGGTCACCGGCAGCGCGTCGTCCAGGCCGCCCAGCCGCCCGAACACCGCGCGGCGCAGCGCCAGGCAGGCACCGGTCACCGCCGGAACCTCCTGCACCGGCGGCAGACGCGGATCGTCGCACCGCAGATGCGTCGCCCTCGGGCCCGGCCCGAGCACCACCCCGGCATGCTGCACTGTCCCGTCGGCGTAGCGCAGCAGCGCGCCGACCGCCCCGGCCCCGGGCAGCAGGCAGGCTCGCACCATCGCCCGCAGCCAGCCCGGCGCCACGCACTCCACGTCGTTGTTCATCAGCACGACGACGTCGCCGGTCGCCGCAGCGACCCCGTCATTGTTCAACGCCGACCAGTTGAACGGGCCTGGCCGGCGCAACACCCGGCACCCGTCCCGCTCCAGCCGGTCGAGCAGCGCCACGGCGTCCGGCTCGATGCTGCCGTTGTCCACCAGCACGATCTCGACGGCGGGATAGTCGGTGCAGGCGCGCAGCGAGCGCACGCAGCGCCCCAGCAGCTCGGCCCGGTCCCGCGTGGCGATCACCACCGAGACCGCAGGCGTCGGCCCGGCCGCGGCATCCTCCTCCGGCACTGGCGGCCCCAACCGCAGCAGCCGGTGGCACAGCACCGCCGGCAGGTGCACCAGCCGCCCCGCGACCGGCCCGCCGCCGCCGCGACGTCTTCGCCCCCAGCGCCGGATGGCGAAGCCCGGAGCGGGATCCGGCCAACCGTCGGACACCAGCACCGGATCGACGCAGGACCCGTCGTTCCGGCGCCGGTCCTCGTCGCAGCGCACCGTGCCGGCCCAGGGCCGGCGGCAGGCGGCGAACGCCAGCAGCGCCAGCGCCGACGGGCACAGCGTGTCGCCAGGCTGGAGCCGGCCGATCCAGCGCGCCTGCGGCAGACGATGTTCCGCAGCGGCCACGACGGCGACCCGCCCGTCCGGCGGCAGCACGAACCCCGCCGGCAGGCTGCCGCGCAGCACCAGCCGCCAGCGGCCGTAGATCTGGCCCGACAGGCTGGCCAGCGTGGCATCGAGCTGTTCCGGCCGGTCGCCCGGCCCGGTCTCGATCACCAGGCCGATCCGCGGCCCCGCGACGCGCAGCAGCGGGAACAGCCGCCTGGCCGCGTCCGACAGGGCGCGCCCGGTTTCCGCCGCCCACAGCCGGTAGGCCCAGCCGGGATACACGTCGTCCGCCGCCGGATCGACCCCGGCCGGGAACAGCGCCCGGAGGATCGGCGCCTCGCGCACGTGGGGGCTGCGCACCAGCCCGGCCACCAGGGCGGGAACATCCCCCGCCGCCTCGACCCAGGCGGCGTCGAACCGGTCCGGGGCGCCGGCCGCCTGCCAGGTCCGCAGGCCGATCGACACCGGCGCCAGCCCGGCCCAGGCCGCCTTGCCCTCCGCCGTGTGCAGCAGCGACGAGGCGACCGCCTCCACGCTTTCGCCCCCGTCGAGGCGCTCGGCATGGTGCAGCAGCCCGCCGCGGTCGGCGGTGCGTCGGAGCAGGAGCCGGTAAAGGTGGACCACGCTGAGGAGGCGCTCGACCTCGCCGGACCGCCCGCGATGCTCGCCCGGCAAGCGGTCAGGCTCCGATCCGCTCCAGCCCGCCGAGATATGGACGGAGCGCTGCCGGCACGTCGATGCCGCCATCCGCGCGCTGGTGGTTCTCCATCACCGCGATCAGCGCCCGGCCCACCGCCACCCCGGACCCGTTCAGGGTGTGCACGAACTCCGGCGCCGCCTTTTCCCCCGCCACCGGGTCGCGACGCATGCGCGCGTCCATCCGGCGCGCCTGGAAGTCGCGCGTGTTGGAGCACGAGCTGACCTCGCGCCAGGCTCCCTGCCCCGGCAGCCAGGCTTCCAGGTCATGGGTGCGGGCCGCGCCGAACCCGGTATCGCCGGCGCACAACAGGACACGCCGGTACGGGATCTCCAGCCGCTCCAGCACCGTCTCGGCCGCCCGCGTCATGCGCTCGTGCTCCGCCGCGCTGTGCTCGGCCGCCACCACCGACACCAGCTCCACCTTCATGAACTGGTGCTGCCGCAGCATGCCGCGCGTGTCCCGCCCGGCCGCGCCCGCCTCGCTGCGGAAGCAGGCGGACAGCGCCGTCACCCGGATCGGCAGGACCGCGTGCGGCAGGATCTCGCCCGCCACCAGGCTGGTGAGCGGCACCTCGGCGGTCGGGATCAGCCAGCGCCCGTCGGTGGTGCAGAACGACTGGTCGGCGAACTTGGGCAGCTTGTCGGTGCCGTACATCGCCACCTCGTTCACCAGCAGCGGCACCGCGTGCTCCTCGTAGCCGTGCTCGGCCACATGGAGGTCGAGCATGAACTGCCCGAGCGCCCGCTCCAGCCGCGCCAGCGCCCCGCGCAGCACCACGAACCGGCTGCCGGACAGCTTGGAGGCGACGGCGAAGTCCATCATGCCGAGCGCCTCGCCCAGCTCATAGTGCTGCCTCGGCGGGAAGGAAAAGTCGCGCCGGGCGCCGTGCTCGTGCACCAGGACGTTGGCCGCCTCGTCCGCACCGTCCGGCACCTCCGGATCGAGCCGGTTCGGCAGCTCGGCCAGCCTGCGCTGGATGTCGCGCTCGGCCTCGGCGGCCTCCGCTTGAACATGGTTCATGTCGGCCTTCAGCGACGTGACGAACGCTTCGAGCGACGCGGTGTCGCCGCCGCTCCGTCGGGACCTGCCGATCTCCGCGGACTTCAGGTTCCGCTCGGCCTGCATCTCCTGCAGCCTGGTCAGGGCCGAGCGCCGCCGCTCGTCCATCGCCACGACGTCGCGCGCGGCCCCCGGCA
>CAXUEL010000323.1:0-3345 GCA_964249915.1 uncultured Acetobacteraceae bacterium
GGCACAAGAGACAGGCTGATGCATCCTGAACACGCCTCATCCAGGGCTGTTGGGACAGAGGGCACACACCAGACAGTCCTGCAGATGTGCAGTGCCTTGCAATGCAGCCTGTCTATCCTGCGTGCAGGCATGAGGGGGGTCGACCTTCAAGCACATCAGCAAGGAGGGGCACCTGGCCTACAAGGACTCCGCAGACAGCCAGGGGGTTGGCATGCGAAGCCTTGCCCAGCAGGCGGGCGCGCAGCAGGTCGTCCGGCGTGTCGACGCCGAGCGGCACGTCGTCCACCAGCACCGCGTCGATCCGCATCCCCGCCTCCAGGGCGCGCAGCTGCTCCAGGCGCTCGCGCCGTTCCAGCACCGAGGGCGGCAGCGCCACGAAGCGCTCGAACGCCGCGCGTCGCCAGGCATACAGGCCGATGTGGTGGTAGCACGGGCCCTCGCCCCAGGGCGCGCGGGCCCGGGTGAAGTAGAGGGCGCGGAAGCGGTTGTCGCCGAGCGGGCTGCCGACCATCTTAACCACGCTGTCGGCCGCCGCCTCCTCGGCGGTGGCGGGCGCCACCGCGGTCCCTACCGACACCGCCACGTCGTCGAGCAGGCGAACGGCGGCGCGGGCCACCTGCGGCGCCACCGTCGGCAGGTCGCCCTGCAGGTTGACCACCACGTCATGCCGTCGGTCCGGGTCCGCCAGGAAGAGCGCCTCGGCGATCCGGTCGGTGCCGGACGGGTGGTCGGAACGGGTCAGCACCGCCTGCCCGCCCGCGTCCCGCACCGCGTTGGCGATCCGGACGTGGTCGGTCGCCACCAGCACCGGCCCGAGCCCGGTTTCCACGGCGCGTCGCCACGCGTGCACCACCATCGGCAGGCCGGCGATCGACGCCAGCGGCTTGTCCGGCAGGCGGGTGGAGCCCAGCCTGGCCGGGACCACGACGATCGGGTTCATCGCGCCGGGCCCGCCGCGCCGGCTGCCTCAGCCCGCCGCATCCGGCCGCCCTGCGTCCGGCAGGGACTTGGTGAGACGGTCGTAGCGCAGCAGGCCGGCGACCAGGGGCTCGAAGTCGCGCAGCGCGATCATGTTCGGGCCGTCGGACGGGGCGTGGTCGGGATCGGGATGGGTCTCGATGAATACCCCCGCCACCCCCACCGCGACCGCGGCGCGGGCCAGCACCGGGACGAACTCGCGCTGCCCGCCGGAGCGGGAGCCGCCGCCGCCGGGCTGCTGCACCGAATGGGTGGCGTCGAAGATCACCGGCGCGCCGAAGCCCGCCATCACCGGCAGGCCGCGGAAGTCAGACACCAGGGCGTTGTAGCCGAACGAGGTGCCGCGCTCGGTCGCCAGCACGTTCGGGTTGCCGGCGCCGGTCACCTTGTCCAGCACGTGGCCCATGTCCCAGGGCGCGAGGAACTGGCCCTTCTTGACGTTGACCACCCGCCCGGTCTCGGCGGCCGCGACCAGCAGGTCGGTCTGCCGGCACAGGAAGGCCGGGATCTGCAGCACGTCGACCGCCTCGGCCGCCATGGCGCAGTGGGCGCGCTCGTGCACGTCGGTCAGCACCGGCAGGGCGAGGGCGCTACGGATCTCGGCGAAGATCTCGATCGCCCGGCCGAGCCCGACGCCGCGCGGGCCGGACCGGCTGGTGCGGTTCGCCTTGTCGTAGGAGCTCTTGAACACCAGGCCAACCCCGAGCCGGCGGGCGATGGCGCGCAACGCTTCGGCGCATTCGAAGGCGTGGTCCCGGCTCTCGATCTGGCAGGGGCCGGCGATCAGGGACAACGGCAGGGCGTTGCCGAACAGCACGTCCCGCACCGCCACCACCGGGTTCGGCGCAAACTCCAACAGGACCGGATCTCCCAAAGACGAAGCCCGTCCGGCCGCACGGACGGACGGCGCGATCCTACACCCGGATGCGCGCGCCCGATACGTGCCCGACCTCGGACCAGCTGCCGTCGCCGGTCAGGAACCGGGTCGGCGTGACCCGGCGCGGCGCCAGCACCGCGCGCAGCGCCGGCGCGTCCGGCTCGGCCACCACCCGGTGCACCAGGCCCGGGCTGAGGATGGCGATGTCCAGCGCGTCCAGCTCCAGGCTCTCGATCGACAGCCCGGCCTCGGCGGCGTAGCGGGCCAGCTCGGCCGCCCCGGCGCCGGTCCAGCGGGAGCGACCGTCCGGGCCGAACTCCGCCATCTCGTGGCTGTCGCGCACGATGTCGATCCGCACCGGGCCGTCCGGGTTGCCGGCGTACAGCGCCACGCATTCCCCCGGCGACGGCAGCTCCTCCAGGCTGGAGGCCTGGGCGAAGCCGGCAATGCCGGACACCATGTCGAACCGGTAGATCACCGGATGGTCGTCGAACACCGCGCGCAGCAGCCGCACCACCGACTCGCGGAACAGCAGGCCGGCGATCCCGGTCAGCGCCGCACGCAGACGGCCCTCGTCCTCCGGGGCGTGCGGGGCGGTGGCGACGTGGAAGTTGGCGATGTCCCGGCCGCCGACGCCGTTCGGCGCCAGGGCGTTGTGCAGCAGCACGTGGCCGTTGCGTATCAGCTCCTGCAGCGCCGGCTGCAGCTCGGCCGCGGACGCACCGACCGCGATCCGGCCGGCGAGCAGCTGCGGCGCGTCCAGCCGGTCGGTCCACAGCCCGCCCAGCACCGAGCGGGAGCGTCCGGCGCCGGAATAGCCGACTAGCACAGCGTTGATCAGGTCGATATAGGCGGCGCTGCTGGACGGGATCGGCAGATGAAGGTCGACGTCGTTCGGCTTGATGGTCACGAACGGCAGGTAGGCGGGATCGATCGACCGGATGAAGCGGATCTCGAAGCCGCAGCGGCCGTCGCCGAAGCCGACCTGCTCCAGGTCGGGACGGTGCGCGTCGGCCACGCTCTCGCCGATCATGTCGTGGTGCAAGAAGGCGCGGACGATCGGCGGCGCGGTGTAGTCGCTGCCGTACAGCCAGCCCACCGCGCTGTCGCTGTCCAGCCTGTCGACCGCCCCCTTGATCATCACGCCGTTCATTTCAGTTCCCCATCGTTCCGCTGCACGTTGTGCGCCGCATGATCACGGGAGCGAAACTAGAAGCACTGCGGCGGCCGGTTCAAGAAAGAACTCGGTCGTAGAGCTGGAGGTGCTGGTCCAGCGCCTCGTCGGCGGTCGGCGGCGGACGGACGCCGGCGGCCAGCGCCGCCAGCTTTTCCGGATGGGTCGCGAGGTCGGCCAGCACCTCCGCCAGGCTGGCCGGGCGGCTGGCCTCGAAGTGCATGCCGTTGACGCCGTGGGTGACCTTCTCGGCCATGCCGCCGATGTTGGAGCAGATCACCGGCTTGCCGTTGGTGAACGCTTCCTGGATCACCAC
>CAXUEL010000324.1:0-3334 GCA_964249915.1 uncultured Acetobacteraceae bacterium
CGGCAGCGCCGCCCCGTGCGGCACCGGCAGCGACAGCGCCAGCAGCGTCCCCACCAGCATGGCGCCGGACAGGCCGCCCAGCGCGCCCGACCAGGTCTTGCCCGGTGAGATGCGCGGCGCCAGCCTCCGGCCGCCCAGCGCGCGGCCGGCGAGATAGGCGAAGCTGTCGCTCGACCACACCACCAGCACCACGAACAGCACGCTGTCCCAGCCGGTGCCGACGGTGAAGCGCAGCCACAGCAGCGCCAGCCCGGCCAGGCCGATCGTCACCGTGCCGAGCGCCACCGCAGGGCCCAGCAGCACCGGGGCCGCCAGCATCAGCACCGCCTCGGTCCAGCGCCCGGGGACCAGGGCGGCGAGGCAGGCGACCGACGGCCAGCCCACGAGCACCACGGCGCGCAGACTGCGCGGCGGGTGGCGCAGCAGCCCGGCCCATTCCAGCCCGGCCCCCGTCAGCCCCAGCATCACCAGCACCGCGAACAGCCAACCGCCGGCCCAGATGCAGCCGAGCCCTATCGGCGCCAGCAGGCCTGCGGACAGCAGGCGCAGGCGCAGGTCGCGCCAGCTCCGGGAGGGCGGCGGCCCGGCCGGCCCGCCTGCCCTGGCCCCCGCCTCGGCCCCCTCAGCCAGGACGGGCGCCGTAGCGGCGCTCGCGCCGGGTGAACTCCTCGATCGCGTGCAGGAGGTGGCGCGCCTCGAAGTCGGGCCACAGCACGTCGAGGAACACCAGCTCGGCATAGGCCGACTGCCAGAGCAGGAAGTTGGACAGCCGGCACTCGCCGCTGGTGCGTATCACCAGGTCGGGATCCGGGATGCCGTCGGTGGACAGGTGGCGCGCGAAGCCGGCCTCATCGAGCGCGTCCGGCTGCAGGGTCCCGGCTTGGGCGGCGGCGGCGATGCGACGCGCCGCCTGCAGGATCTCCGCGCGGGCACCATAGGACAGCGCCACGATCAGGGTCAGCCGGGTGTTGGCGGCGGTCAGGCGCTCGGCGTTGTCCAGCTCGGCGCGTATCTCGGGGCCGAACCGCTCGTGCTCGCCGATCACCCGCACCCGCACCCCTTCGCGGTGCAGCTCGGCGATCTCGCTGCGCAGGTAGTGACGCAGCAGCGCGGTCAGGTCGGTGACCTCGTCCGCCGGACGGCGCCAGTTCTCCGACGAGAACGCGTACAGGGTGAGCCAGCGGACGTCGTTCTCGATCGCCGCCCGGATGCAGCGGCGCACCGCCTGCGCGCCGGCACGGTGGCCCGCCACCCGCGGCAGCCGACGGCCGGCGGCCCAGCGGCCGTTGCCATCCATGATGATCGCGACATGGTCCGGACGCCGTGGGCCGCGATCCGGAACGGCCAAGGCAGGCGTGACCAGGGCAGGCGCGGCCAGGGCGGGCGCAGCCGGCGCCAGCCGGGCCGGTGCGGACGCCGGGACGGGAGCGGGCTCGGTCAGGACGGTCTCCGGCTCGGCCAAGCGTCAGACCTGCCTGATCTCGCGGTCCTTGTCCGCGAGGCTGTCGTCGATCCGCTTCACGTACGAGTCGGTGAGCTTCTGCACGCCGTCGGACCAGTCCTTGACGTCGTCCTCGCCGATCTCTCCCTTCTTCTCCAGCCCCTTGACCTGGTCCATGCCGTCGCGGCGCACGCCGCGCACCGCGATCTTGGCGTTCTCGGCATAGCGGCCGGCCGCCTTGGCCAGCTCGACCCGGCGCTCGGCGGTCAGCATCGGGATCGGCACCCGGACGATCTGGCCGTCCGCGGACGGGTTCAGCCCGAGGCCCGCGTCGCGGATCGCCCGCTCCACCGCGCCCACCAGGGTGCGGTCCCAGACCTGCACCGTGATCATCCGAGCTTCCGGCACCGCGATGGTGCCGACCTGGGTGAGGGGCACCTCGCCGCCATAGGCCTCGACCCGCACCGGTTCCAGCAGCGCCGGGCTGGCGCGGCCGCTGCGCAGGCCGGCGAAGTCGCGTCGCAGGGTTTCCAGCGCGCCGTCCATGCGTCGCGTCAGGTCCTGTGTCAGGCTGGTCTGGTCGGCCACGGTTGCGAACTCCGATGACGTGCGGCGCCGGTCAGGCCGGATCCACGATCCGGGTGAAGCGGCCCTCGCCGCGCATCACCTTGGCGAAGGCCCCGTGGGCGTGGATGTTGAAGACGATGATCGGCAGGTTGTTCTCGCGCGCCAGGCTGATCGCCGCCGCGTCCATCACGTTCAGGTCCTGCGACAGCACGTCGAGGTAGCTCAGCTCCTCGAACCGGGTCGCGTCGGGGTTCTTGCGCGGGTCGTCGGAATACACCCCGTCCACCTGGGTGCCCTTGAACAGCGCGGCGCAGTCCAGCTCGGCCGCCCGCAGGGCCGCCGCGGTGTCGGTGGTGAAGAACGGGTTGCCGGTGCCGGCGGCGAAGATCACCACCCGGTTCTTCTCCATGTGCCGCATGGCGCGGCGGCGTATGTAGGACTCCGCGATCCCCGGCATCTGGATCGCCGACATCACCCGCGTGTCGACGCCGACCCGCTCCAGCGCGTTCTGCATCATCAGGGCGTTGATCACGGTGGCCAGCATGCCGGCGTAGTCGCCCTGCGCCCGGTCCATGCCGCGCGCCGCCGCGGCGATGCCGCGAAAGATGTTGCCGCCGCCGATCACCAGGCCGATCTGGGTACCCATGGCGTGCACGCTGGCGACGTCGGCGGCGATCGCGGACACCGTCTCGGGATCCAGGCCGAAGCTGCCCCCGCCCATCAGCGCCTCGCCGGAAACCTTCAGCAGCACGCGTCGATAGAGTGCCGGGATCGACGTGTCGGCGCTTCGGTCGGGTCCGGACATCGATCCTCGCGGCGTGACGGCCCATCCGGTACCGCCCGGTTGGCGCGCCCCTCATAATGCCGGCGACCGAGACCCACAAGCGTCGCGCTCGCGGGCGCAGCACCCCGTGCTCTCCTCATCGCCGCGCCAGCGCCAGGCCGAGGCCGATCAGGAGCCCGCCGGACAGGCGGTTGCGCAGCCGGCCGCGGCTGGCGAGCATGGACCGGGCCCGTCCGGCCAGCAGCGCCCAGCCCCCGTCCACCACCAGCGCCGTCAGCAGGAAGATCGCCGACAGCAGGGCAACCTGCGGCCCGACCGGCTGGGCGGGACGCAGGAACTGCGGGAAGAAGGCGCCGAAAAACAGCAGGGTCTTCGGGTTGGTCAGCGACACCAACACCGCGCGGAGGTAGATCGTCCGCGCCGAGCGCGGCTGGGCGCCGGTCGGCCCGACCGGCGGAGCGCGCCATTGTCGCACCCCCAGGAACACGAGATAGGCGGCGCCGAGCCAGCGCACGACCTCGAACAGCAGGCCCGCCCTGCCC
>CAXUEL010000325.1:0-3319 GCA_964249915.1 uncultured Acetobacteraceae bacterium
TGCCGCCACCGGTCGGCACCGGCTGCGCCATCCGCAGGACGACCTCGTCGTTGAGCCCCCCGGGTCCGGGCCAGGCCGGCGCCCCGCTCGGCGCGTCGAGCAGCCCGGACAGCTCGTCGTCCAGCGCCAGCACCGTGACCGAGCACCCGGGCATGTCCAGCGCGGTGAGCAGGTTGCCGCACCAGCCGTGAACGACGTTCAAGCTCCGCTCCCGCAGCGCGCGCAAGCTCGCCCGCATGACGATGTCGAGCTCCATCGGCGGGGTGCCGCCGAGCCCGTTCACCAGCACCGCGATCCGCTCGCCGCCGACGAGGCCGAGCTCGCCCGCGATCGTCCCGACCATGGTGCCGACCAGCCGGTCGCAGCCCTCGAACCGCACCCGGCTCACCCCCGGCTCGCCGTGTATGCCGAGCCCCAGCTCCACCTCGTCCTCGCCCAGCGCGAACCCGGACCCGCCGGCGCCGGGCAGGGTGCACCCGCCGAGCGCTGCCCCCATCGTGCCGAGCCGGGCTGTCGCCCGCTCCGCCAGCGCCTTCACCTCGGCGAGCGGCCGCCCGGCCGCCGAGGCGGCCCCGGCCACCTTGTGCACCAGCACCGTGCCGGCGATCCCGCGCCTGCGCTCCCGCGGCACCGTGTCGCGCAGCGACACGTCGTCGGCGACCACCACCAGCTCGACCGCCAACCCTTCGGCGCGCGCCAGCTCGGCGGCCAGGCCGAAGTTGAGCCGGTCGCCGGTGTAGTTCTTGACCACCAGCAGCGCCCCCGCCGGACCGGTCACCGCGCGGATCGCGGCCAGCACCGCGTCCACGCTCGGCGAGGTGAACACGTTGCCGACCACGGCGGCGGCCAGCATGCCCGGACCCACGTAGCCGGCATGGGCCGGCTCGTGGCCGCTGCCGCCGCCCGAGATCACCGCCACCCCCTGCCGGTCGCCCCGACGCAGCACCACGTCGTCGTCGGGCAGCAGCGCCTGGAACGGCGCCCGCGCCACGCTGCCTTCCAGCATCTCCCGCACCACCCGGTCCGGATCGTTGATCAGCTTCTTCATGCGCCCCGCTCCCCCGTCACTGCGCGATCAGGTCCCACACCTGCAGCTTGACCGCATGGCAGGCGTTGCCGAGCCCCTGCGACGAGACCTGCGACGAGAACCCGGCGATCATGTCGTCGATCGGCTGCCGGTCGAAGCGGTCGCCCTGCAGGGTGCGGCACTGCCCGAGGATCTGCGCGGTCAGCGGCCCGACCTTCACCTGCCGCCCTTCGTCGCACATGCTCTTGCTTTCCTCGGCGAAACGGTGGAGCCGGGAGAAATAGTCGCAGCGTCCGGCATCCATCGCCGGCGGCGTCGCGGGCTGCGCCAACGCCGCACCGGGCAGCAGCAGGACCAGGAGCGGGAGCAGCCGGTGCAGGCAGGGCGTCATGGTCATCCTTCTCGGTCAGGCCGCCAGCGCCTAACGCTCCACCCGCGGCTTCGGCCAACGGGATAGCCCCGATGGCGCAGATCCGGATCACCGACCGGCTGTCGATCGACGAGGCCGAGATCACCCTGAGCTTCATCCGCTCGGCCGGTCCTGGCGGCCAGAACGTCAACAAGGTCGAGACCGCGGTGCAGCTGCGCTGGGCGATGACCGCCTCGCCCTCGATCAGCGACCGCGTCAAGGCGAACCTCCGGGCGCTGGCCGGACGCCGGCTCAGCAAGGACGGCATCCTGGTGCTGACCGCGCACCGCCACCGCACCCAGGAGCGCAACCGCGCCGACGCTCTGGAGCGGCTGGTGGCCCTGATCCAGGAGGCGGCCAAGCCGCCGGCACCGGTCCGCCGCCCGACCAGGCCCACCCGCGGCTCGAACGAGCGCCGGCTGACCGCCAAGACCGTGCGCTCGGCCCTGAAGGGAACCAGGCGCACCGACCGTTCCGACCCGGACGCCTGAAGGCCGAACCGTCGGGCCGATCATCGTCGGGCAGACGACGGTGGTTCACCGGAGGTCGACCTTGCCCTGCCGTCCGGCGGTTCAGCGACACCACGAGCTCGGGAGCCGCCTGCCTCGGGGGGGGTTAGGATTCCCGACATCCGAAACGGTCCGGCCCCGCCGCGGCCCCGGGCACGGCATCGGTCGACATCCCGATCGCCTCGCCGATCGCGGTCGCCAAACGGCGGTGGAAGGCGTCGGCCTGGTCGAGATGGTTCACCTCCACGACGCCTGCCCGGATCCGCATGAGCAACCGCGGACCGGACGACGTGCTGTTGTCGAAGAGGATGCTGCCATCGGCGATACGAACGGCTTCGGGCAGGCGTCGGAACACGGCCTCGTAGCGGCGCCGGATCACCGCCTCGGGAATGTCGTGGCCGCCGCGCGCCACCCGCTCGGCAACGCGCTCGACGTTCAGCTCGGCGCTGTTCACGGCCACGAAAACCAGGCCCACCTCGTAGTCGGCCCGCTTCGCCGCACGCATCAGCTCGATGGATTGACGGCTCGACAGGGTCGTTTCGTAGACAAAGGTTTCCCGCGCCCCGATAGCCCGAGCCAGTTCAGTCAGGACATGACGACCGGCCGCGATGGAGGCCAGATCCGGGCGGTCCGGATTGATGCTCCGCGCGACCACGTCCGCGTTCAGCAGCCGCCCCGGAAGAACGAGGCGGTCAAAGATGGTCGACTTGCCGGAGCCGTTCGCCCCGCCGATGACCGTGCAGACCGGCCGGCCGGTAGCCTCAGCGCCCAAGGCCGGGGATGGCGACGACCGAGCCGTCGGCCTTCAAGCGCTCCCGGCGCCCGTCCGGCCATTCCCGGATCACGTCGGTCCCATAGGCCGGCTCCGTGTAGGAGATGGGCGTACCGGTCGCCCGCGCGTCGGCGCGGACCTCCTCGCCGATGCGCCCGATCGCCTCCGCCCTGCGGGCATATTGCTCGAAGAGCCGCATACCTGATCCTTCACGTCGCACCAGCATACGGCAATCCGGCTAGTGTCTCATTTTACAATCTGATGCCAAGAAGTATCTACACTTGGCATGATTGCCCCGGCGATGATCATACCCACGGCTAGGGCATTGAAAGCCATCACGGCCCAATAACGTCTCGGCCGGGGAGCCATGACCCCATGCATGTGCCAGGATCGACACACCGGTCCGGACACGGTCATGGGCGGCATGACCCGGACCATACGCAGCCGCCGCCGAACCGGCCGATGGCGGTGCGGATGACCCTGGACGCGTCGCGCTGGAACTCGTCTCGCTGGTGGACGCCGCCAGGCCCCATGCGTCCTACCCGGTGCCGCGGCAGCAGCATCACCTCGAAGGCGTCCTGCAGCACGAGGACGATCAGAGC
>CAXUEL010000326.1:0-766 GCA_964249915.1 uncultured Acetobacteraceae bacterium
CACGGTTGATCCTTCTGGCGCGTGCGGAGTTGTCCGGCGGCAACGACACCACCGCAAGGCCAGCATGGCAAGGCAAGCCGACCCTGGGTAGTGTCTCAGTTTGAATGTCGGCTTACGACAGAGATTGTGTGAAAACGTCATCGAAACGGGTACCCAAGCGCGTGCGGACCTGGCAGAGTCGTTCTGTTGCGATTTGCGGAGGTCGAGCAATTCCATGGCGCGCTACATTGAAGGCTGGAACCGGTCACAGAGCTTTCTCTTGCCAGAGCGCGTTGACGATTACGTCGTGGAGAACAATCCGGTGCGGATCGTCGATGCCTTTGTTGACGAACTGGACTTGGGGAAGCTCGGGTTCGACCGCGCCGTGCCGGCGGAAACGGGGCGGCCGGCCTATCATCCCGCGGTCATGCTCAAGCTTTACATTTACGGCTACCTGAACCGCATCCCGTCCAGCCGCCGTCTTGAGCGCGAGGCGCAGCGCAACATCGAGCTCGTTTGGCTGACGGGACGGCTCGCCCCCGACTTCAAGACCATCGCCGATTTCCGCCGCGAGAACGGCCCGGCAATCTGCGCCACCTGCCGGCAGTTCGTCATGCTGTGCCGCAAGCTTGACCTGTTCTCGGACGCACTCGTCGCCATCGACGGATCCAAGTTCAAGGCGGTCAACACCCGCGACAAGAACTTCACCCCTGCCAAGCTCCAGCGTCGGATCGCGCAGGTTGAGCAGAGCATCGCCCGCCCCATGGCCGCAATGGAGACGGCCGAC
>CAXUEL010000326.1:776-3297 GCA_964249915.1 uncultured Acetobacteraceae bacterium
ACCAACTTGGCCCCAGTCGGGCGGAGCAATGCGGCCCCCCCCCCCGCTGTCGCCCCGGCGGGCCGGGGCCTCGGCCCCGGCCAGCCGGTCAGCGTCGCTCGTCTGGTCTCCCCGTCACGCTTTGCCTGGCTTTCGCTGGGCCGTAGTGCGGCGGAACCGGTAGGAGTCTGTGCCCGTGGTGATGATGTGCGCCCGGTCGGTGAGGCGATCGATCAGCGCTTTGCACAGCCGGGCGTTCGGGATGACCTGAGACCATTCGGAGAACGGCAGGTTGGTGGTCAGGATCACCGCCGCCTTCTCCGCCCGGTCGGCAATCACCTGGAACATCAACTCGCATGCCGTCTCGGCCAGAGGCACGTAGCCGAGCTCGTCGATGCAGATCAGGTCGAGCCGCTCCCACCGGCCGAGCGCCCGGCTGAGCTGGTTCGCATGCGCCGCCTCGGCCAGCTCGTTGATCAGCGCGGTCGCCGTCGTGAACCGCACCCGGCGCCGCTGGCGGCAGGCGGCCACGCACAATCCGGTCGCCAGGTGCGTCTTGCCGGTGCCAGCCTCGCCGACCAGCAGCACAGGCTCGGCGCGGGCCACGTAGTCGCCCTCGGCCAGCGTGCGCAGCCGGGCGGCCGACACACTGGAACGGTCGAACTCAAACGCGTCCAGCGTCTTCATCCGTGGCAGCCGTGCTTCGTGCAGCATGCGGGTGACGGCCCGGCTGTCGCGTTCCTCCATCTCGGCCGCCAACAACGCCTCGAGGTAGCCGGTATGGGATTGGCCCGCCCGGGTGGCCTCGTCAGCCAAGCGCGCGAACTGGCCGCCGACCGTCGGCAGGCGCAGCGCCTTGCAGTGCTGGCGAATGGCTTGGTCCTGCAGGTCGCTCATCATGCCCTCCCCGCGCAGGGGCTGGACAACAGCAGCACGTCGTAGTCGGCCGTCGTCGGCAGCGGCCGGTCGTAGCGGGCCAGCGCGCCGACATCGACCGGATCAGGCTGGGCTTTGTGCAATCCCGCCTCGGTCAGCAAGTAGCGCACCGCGGCCACGTCGCACGCTCCCAGCGACACCGCCGTGGCGACCGCCGTTTGCAGCCGGTCATGGCCGAACTCCCGCCCGAGCGCCACCACCGCCACCATGGCGCGGGTGCCGTTCTGCTTGCCGTGCCGAGCCCGCAGCCGGTCCCAGATCTCGTCAAAGCAGGCAGGCCACCGCCCAGCCTGGCGCCATTGCTCTAACGGCTTGGACCCAGCGAACGCGCCGGGCTTGTGGCTCAGCACATCGAGGTAGTGCTCGAGGTCCAGCACCTGCTGACGTCGGCTGTAGCAGCGCTCGTGGCGCGCGATCCGCTGGCCTGCGTGCCAAACCTCGACGTGCAGCGGATGCACGCGCGCCTCCACCCGGATGCCCGCTTTGACCGGCACCGAGTAGAAGTTGGTCTTGACCGCCACGCACCCTCGCTTGTCCACCAAGGGAAACACCACCTCGGCCAGGTCGAACCCCTCGTCCGCCTGCAGCAACAGCTGGGGGCGCTCCACCGTCATCGCCGCGCCGACCGGCTCCATGCGCCCGTCCAGCACGCGCGCCTCGTCCTCCCGGCACCACGCCAGCAGCAGCGTGTTCAGCGCGTCGAGGTCGGCCACGCTCGGCACCGGGACCAGGTGATTGCGCCGGAAGTAGCCGCCCTCGCCCTCAACGCCGCCCTTTTCATGCCCCTCGCCAGGGGTGCAGAACTCGGCCGCAAACCGCCAGTGCGAGCGGAACGCCACAAAGCGCGCCGTCTCCTCCCGCCGGTGGCCGCGCAGGATCTTGCGCACCGCGCTCGCCAGGTTGTCGTAGCGCAGCAGCCGAAACACGCCGCCGAAGTAGGCGAACGCCAGCTCGTGCGCCTCCAGGAACGCCTGCTGCGTCGCGTGCCGGTAGGCGCGGTGGAACGCCGCCCCGCTGGCCATCGAGCGCATCGCAAACACCTGCAGCCGGGTCCGCTCGTCGCCAAGATCCGCCCACGCCTCATACCAGTCCACCTGCGCCTCTTGGCCCCAGGTGTAGCTCTGCGGCACAAACGTCTCACGCAGCACCAAGCCCAGCTGCCGCTTGCGCTCGCGCACGTGGTTGCGCACCGTCGACTCAGCGACCACCGCGCCCGGGAACTCCCTCAGGATCCGACGGTGAATGCGCCGCGCCGTGTGCCGCTGCTTGCGCGGCGCACGCCGGTCCTCGTCCAGCACCGCATCAATGAACGCCATGACGCCGTCCAGCTTCGGCTTGACCCGTTGCGGGTAGGCGTGCGCCGGTGGCAACGCCCCGGCGATCGCCTGTCGCACCATCCGGCGATGCACCCCGAACTTGGCGGCAACCCCCGCGATCGTCCCAATCCCAAACTCATGCTCCCGACGGAGCTGCTCGAACAAATCCACTCTGGCGTTCCAATCCACTCTGAGCTCCCCAGCAAAGCCGGGGACACCCTAGGTTTGAGGGACGAGAGGTGGGCCAAAATCCGCCAGCACTACTGGGCCAAAGTTCGATAGCAGAGCCA
>CAXUEL010000327.1:0-3247 GCA_964249915.1 uncultured Acetobacteraceae bacterium
CGGTAGGCGCGCAGGTGCGCGCCTACCGCGACCTGCGCACCCCGCCGCCGCCGCGCCCGGCACCGCGGTTCGCCCTGTCCAGCGAGCCGTGACGCGGCGCCGCACGACCGCTAGACAACGCCCATGCGACGGGTCGGCGCGGTTCCCCGTCGTCCGGAGCGGCGGGAAGCGTCCCAGCGGTTCCAAACCGGAGGCCCGCTTGATATGGTCGGGGATCAGGTGAGGGCGAATGCCAGCGATGTCGATCATGCAGCCGGGTATTGAGTCGAGTCAGGGCTGCATCGACTTCCTGTCCTATTCCCCCAGCCTGGACGGATGGATCGGCGGCGGCTGGATCGACCTGAGCTGGGACGACCAGGACGCGCCGCCCGACTGCGTGCTGGAGTTCGGCGACAAGCGCGTCTCCGGCCAGGCGATCGCGTGCGCGTTCCCGCGCGCCGACGTGCGCAAGATCGGCACCGGCCTGCTGCTGTTCGTGCCCGGCGAGAGCGCCCGCCGCGACGACTTCCAGGACGCGATCCTGACGCGCGACGGGCGACAGTTCCGGCTCACGCCCTCCGAGCCGCTGGAGGACCTGTCCGAGGCCGAGGTCACCGCGCGGACCAAGAGCCTGGTCACCACCGCGGTGCGGTCGAGCCGGCGGGCCCACCTGCTCCGGCTGCTCAACCGGCCGAGCTTCGCCGGGCAGGACACGCTGGAGGCGCTGCAGCCGCCGGTGTTCCTCGAGCTTGACTCCGCCTGCCTGTGCCCGCCCGGCGGCCTGCTGCTGCGCGGCTGGTTCATCGACCCGTTCAAGAGCGTGGAAAGCATTCGCGTCCGCTGCGGCAGCGAATCCCGCCTGCTGGACACCCGGCACTGGATCCCGATCGCCCGTCCCGACGTGCGCGAGGGCTTTAGCAGGAACTTCGGCGGGCTGGTCGACCTGTGCGGCTTCCTGGCCTTCGTGGGCGACGTCTACGCCACCGGCGAGACCGCCTACTTCGAGGTGCGCAGCCGCTCCGGCGACGTCGCCTTCAAGCGCATCCCGCACATACGCAGCCCCGGCGTCGACACCATCAAGGAAACCCTGGGCCACCTGGAGCTGCGCTACGACGAGCTGGCGCAGGGCTACGACCACGTGCTCGGCCCGGCGGTCAAGGCGATGAACGATTTCCGCATGCTGGACGGCGTCGACTACAAGGAGATGCGCTTCGGCGAGGTCCCGGCCGCGCCGCGCTGCTCGATCATCGTGCCGCTGTACGGCCGGATCGACTTCATGGAGCTGCAGCTGGCGTTCTTCTCGCGCACGCTGGGGCGCGACCACGAGCTGATCTACGTGCTCGACGACCCGACCATTCTGCGCGCCGCCGAGGCGCTCGCCACCTCCTGCCTGGCCCGCTTCCGGCTGCCGTTCCGGCTGGTGGCGCTGTCGGCCAACATGGGCTACGCGCCGGCCAACAACGTCGGGCTCAAGCTGGCGCGCGGCGAATACGTGTGCTTCCTCAACTCCGACGTGTTCCCCAAGACGCCGGACTGGCTCGACCGCATGGTCGAGACCGCGTCGGACCGGCCGGAGGTCGGCGTGGTGGGCGCGCTGCTGGTGTTCGAGGACGAGACCATCCAGCACGAGGGCTGCTCCTACGAGGTGCTGCCCGAGTTCGCCGGCTGGAGCTTCAGCCTGCACCCGCGCAAGGGACGGTATCCCGGCGACGACGAGGGCGTGCAGGAGGTCGAGGCGGTGACCGGCGCCTGCCTGCTGATGCCGATGGCGCTCGCCCGCGCCGTCGGCGGCTTCGACGAGGGCTACGTGATCGGCGACTTCGAGGACGTCGACCTGTGCCGCAAGGCTCAAGGCGAGGGGCGGATCTGCGTGGTCGACCGCCGTGCCCGGCTCTACCACCTGGAACGGCAGTCCCAGGGCGGCCAGCAATCCTCCTGGCGGCTCAACCTGACCCTCTACAACGCGTGGCGGTTCCAGAACCGCTGGGTGCGGCCGGCGCACGCCGCGCCGGCCGAGGCACAGCACCTGGACGGCCCGGCATGAGCGACCTCGCCACCCGCGCCCCGTTCCTGCCGCCCAACACAGGGCTGGCGTCACCGCGGCGCGGTCTGCCCAGCGTGCTGGTGATGACCCATTCGCATCCCAGGCTGACCCGCGGCGGTGCCGAGATCTCAGCCTTCACCCTGTTCCGCGAGCTCAAGGCGCGCGGCGCCACCGCCTGGCTGCTGGGCTGCTCCAGCCCCAAGAGCGAGGCGCGGCTCGGCGCCACCCTGACCCAGCCGTACGGGCCGGACGACTACGTCTACCATCCCAACGCCCCGTTCGACTACTTCAAGTTCGCCAACCCCGACCCGCAGTTCCCCAAGGTCATGGAGGAGCTGGTGGCGGAGCTGAAGCCGGACATCGTGCACACGCACCATTTCGTCCGGTTCGGTGTCGAGATGTTCTCGGCGATCCGGCGCGGCTGGCCGCAGGCCAAGATCGTGCTCAGCCTCCACGAGTACCTCGCCATCTGCCACCACCACGGCCAGATGATGAAGACCAGGACCTTCCGCCTGTGCGAGAAGGACAGCTACTCGGCCTGCGCCGCCTGCTTCCCGGAATACGGCGAGCGCGACTTCTTCCTGCGCAAGCGCTACCTACAGATGTTCTTCGACGACGTCGACCTGTTCATCTCGCCGAGCCATTTCCTGGCAGGCCGCTTCCGCAGCTGGGGCCTGCCGGACGAGAAGCTGGCGGTGCTGGAGAACATGCCGCCGGAACGCGACGGCAGCCCGTTCGCCGAGGCGTGGACCTCGCCCAACGAGGCGCCCGAGCCGCTGGCGCCGGGCTCGCTGCCGTCGCGCAGCGTCACCACGCCCGCGGCGTCGGCGCGCCTGGGCCAGCTGCGCCGGCCCGGCCAGGCCATGCGCACCGGCCTGCGCACGCTGCGCTTCGGCTTCTTCGGCCAGATGTCGCCGTTGAAGGGCATCACCGTGCTGATGGAGGCGGCGCGCCGGCTGACCACGCTCGGCATCGCCAACGCCCAGATCGAGATCTACGGCGACTATTCGAGCCAGCCGCTCGAGTTCCAGAAGGTGGTCGAGGAGGCGCTGGAGGAGGCGGGCGAGAACGTCGTGTTCCACGGCGCCTACGACAACGCCCAGGTCAACGCGCTGATGCAGGGGATCGATGCCATGGTGATCCCCTCCACCTGGTGGGAGAACTCTCCCGTGGTGATCCAGGAAGCGTTCACCAACGGCAAGCCGGTGATCTGCTCCAACATCG
>CAXUEL010000328.1:0-3232 GCA_964249915.1 uncultured Acetobacteraceae bacterium
GTCTGGGGCCGCGACGTGATCCGCGGCTTCGGCATTTTGAAGAAAGCCTGCGCGCTCGCCAACCTGGCGCTCGGCCAGCTGCCGGAAGACAAGGTCAGGCTGATCGTACAGGCGGCGGACGAGGTGATCGCGGTCGCCAACGACAACGGCGGCGGCCAGGTGGTGATCTCCGGCGCCGCCGGCGCGGTCGCGCGCGCGATCGACATCGCCAAGGCGCGCGGGGTGAAGCGGGCGATGCCGCTGCCGGTGTCGGCGCCGTTCCACTGCTCGCTGATGCGCCCGGCCGCCGACGCGATGGGCGAGGCGCTGGAACGGGCGGCGGTCGTGGCTCCCTCCGTGCCCCTGATCGCCAACGTCACCGCCGCCAAGGTGACGGCGCCGGACCGGATCCGCACCCTGCTGGTCGAGCAGGTGACCGCCACCGTGCGCTGGCGCGAAAGCGTGCTGGCGATGGGCGCGATCGGCATCGACAGCTTTGTCGAGCTCGGCGCCGGCCGCGTGCTGTCCGGGCTGGTCAAGCGGATCCTGCCCGACGCCGCGAGCCGCTCCGCCGGCTCGCCGGACGAGATCGAGGCGCTGCTCAAGGCGTTCTGACATTCCCCCCACGCGAACAGGACACCGTTCCCCATGTTCAGGCTCGACGGCCAGACCGCGCTGGTGACCGGCGCTTCCGGCGGGATCGGCGCCGCCATCGCGCGCGCGCTGCACCGGCAGGGCGCTGCGGTGGCGCTGTCCGGCACCAGGCGGGACGCGCTCGAGGCGCTGGCGGCCGAGCTGGGCGAACGGGCGCACCCGTGCCCGGCCGACCTGTCCGACCCGTCGGCTCCCGACGCCCTGGTGGCCGCCGCCGAGGCCGCCTGCGGCGCGGCGCTGTCGATCCTGGTGAACAACGCCGGCCTGACACGCGACACCCTGGCGCTGCGCATGAAGGACGAGGACTGGGCGCGGGTGATGGAGGTGGACCTCGCCGCCCCGTTCCGCCTCGCCCGCGCCGCGTTGAAGGGCATGCTGCGCCGTCGCGCCGGCCGCATCGTGTCCATCGGCTCGATCGTCGGCACCACCGGCAACGGCGGCCAGGCGAACTACGCCGCCGCCAAGGCGGGGCTGATCGGCATGAGCAAGTCGCTGGCGCAGGAGGTCGGCTCGCGCGGCATCACCGTGAACGTGGTGTCCCCCGGCTTCGTCGCCACCGCCATGACCGACGGGTTGTCCGACGAGCGCAAGGCGAAGCTCGAGGCGGCGATTCCGCTCGGGCGGATGGGAACGCCGGACGACATCGCGGCCGCGGTGGTTTATCTGTCGTCGCAGGAGGCGGCCTGGATCACCGGCGTCACGCTGCACGTCAACGGCGGGATGGCGATGAGCTGAGGCAACATCGTTGCGGTTTCCAGGCCCCCGCCTTGGCGGCGTCGCGGGAACCATGCTAAGCGCCCGCTGCTTCGTCCGGAGCGGGTCGCAGGCGGCAGGAACAGGACGAACGGTCGAACCGCCCGCGGATCCAAGGGCACCTAGGGAAGCAGATCAGATGAGCGAAATCGCCGACAAGGTTAAGAAGATCGTGGTCGAGCACCTCGGAGTCGAGGACAGCAAGGTGACCCCGGAAGCTTCGTTCATCGACGACCTGGGTGCCGACAGCCTCGACACGGTCGAGCTGGTGATGGCGTTCGAGGAAGCGTTCGGGGTCGAGATCCCCGAGGACGCGGCCGAGAAGATCAGCACCGTGAAGGACGCGATCGACTACATCGAGAAGCAGAAGGCGGCCTGACGCCGTCAGGCGTCACCCGCCCATCCGGGACCGGACCATGGCGAGCGACAGCCACCCTTCTTCCGGCATGGCCGGACCATCCTCCTCCGGCCGCCGGCGCGTGGTCGTCACCGGGATGGGGATCGCGAGCCCGCTCGGCATCGGCGTGGGCACGGTCTGGGACCGGTTGCTCGAGGGACGGTCCGGCATCGACCGGATCACCGCCTTCGACCCGTCGGGCCTCCAGGCGCAGGTGGCCGGCGAGGTGCCGGCCGGCCTCGCCGCGGAGGGCGGCCTGACCCTCGACGACTGGATCCCGCACAAGGACCAGAAGAAGATGGATCGCTTCATCCATCTCGGCATGGTCGCCGCCGCCGAGGCCGTCGCCGACAGCGGCTGGGTTCCGGCCACGGAGGAGGACCGCGAGGCGACCGGCGTCATGATCGGCTCCGGCATCGGCGGCCTGCAGACCATCTACGAGACCTCGATCCAGGTGCACGAGGGCAAGGCGCGGCGGGTGTCGCCGTTCTTCATCCCGTCGGCGCTGATCAACCTGATCTCCGGCCACGTCTCGATCCGGTTCGGCTTCAAGGGTCCGAACCATTCCGCCGTCACCGCCTGCGCCACCGGCGTGCACGCGATCGGCGACGCGGCGCGCCTGATCATGCTGGGCGACGCCGACGTGATGGTCGCCGGCGGCGCCGAGGCGGCGGTGTGCGCGCTCGGCATCGCCGGGTTCTGCGCCTCCCGCGCCCTGTCCACCGGGTTCAACGAGAGCCCGGCCAGGGCGTCGCGCCCGTGGGACAGGGACCGCGACGGCTTCGTCATGGGCGAGGGCGCCGGCATCCTGGTGCTGGAGGAGTACGAGCACGCCCGGGCGCGCGACGCCAGGATCCATGGCGAGGTGATCGGCTACGGTTTGTCCGGCGACGCGCACCACATCACCGCTCCCGCCGAGGGCCATGCCGGCGCCTACCGCGCCATGGTCAAGGCGCTGAACAGCGCCGGGCTGGGCCCGGAGGACATCCAGTACGTCAACGCCCACGGCACCTCCACCATGGCCGACGACCTGGAGCTCGAGGCGGTCGAGCGGCTGTTCGGCGACCACGCCAAGGGCCTGGCGATGTCGTCCACCAAATCCGCCACCGGCCACCTGCTGGGGGCGGCCGGCGCCATCGAGGCGATCTTCTCGCTGCTGGCGATACGCGACGACGCCGCACCCCCGACGCTGAACCTCGACCACCCGTCCCGCGGGAGCGCCATCGACCGGGTGGCGCACGAGGCGCAGCGCCGGCCGATCGGCGTGGCGCTGAGCAACAGCTTCGGCTTCGGCGGCACCAACGCCAGCCTGGTGGTGCGCGGCGTCTGAGCCGCGCCACCGGAGCCTGCACGCGTTGATGCGCAGGCTGCTGGCCCTGCTGCTCCTGCTGGCCGGACTGGGCGGCGCCGGCGCGCTCGGGCTGCGCGTCCTGGCCACGCGCCCCGGCC
>CAXUEL010000329.1:0-3197 GCA_964249915.1 uncultured Acetobacteraceae bacterium
AGCTCGGCCTCGTCCGCCGCCACGCGGGCCAGGGCGAGCCCGTCCGGGTCCGCCACCGCGAAGCAGCCGGGCATCGCCAGCAGGGCGGCCATCGCCGGCCGGTCCCAGCGCGCGGGCTCGGGAAAGCAGCCGGCGTGCAGCGCCGCCAGCAGGCCGGCGGCGTCGGTGCCGGTCAGGATCATGCGGATGCCGAGCCCGGCTGCCGGCCGGACCTGAACATGCAGGCTGGCGCTCCGGACGGAGACCCGTGACGCGACCGGACACGTCGAGACGCCTTGCCTACGCCAGGCCGCCGAGCCTGTCCGAGGAGGTTCCCGCCGACAGCCGTCGACACCGGGGGCACCCGGCGCGCTCCGCGGCAGGCGCACGGCTCACGTCCCATCGTCCGGCCGTCCCGACGCGCTCATGCGGTCTCCCCGACCGCCGCAGCGGATCACGACAACACTCCATCAACGGCTTGACCAGCCTGTGACCGCAGCAGCTGGACACGTGACCGGCTGTCGATGGCCGGCCGGGAACCGGATGGCTCCACGGCGGCGGTGCTGGGCAGCGCGCCCGGGCGGAGCGGAGGGCGGCCGGAACGAGGCTTGCCGCCGGTGAGGACGAGGGAGGCCTCGTCGACCGGCTGCGCGAACAGGTAGCCCTGCAGCTCGTCGATCCCGGCCGCGATCAGGAACGAGCGCTGCCCAACGGTCTCGACGCCCTCGGCGGTCACCTGCAACCCCATGGCGTGCCCGAGCTGGATGACGGCCCTGACGATGGCGGCGGCCTTCTCGCTGTGGCCGAGCGCCTTGACGAAGGAGCAGTCGATCTTGACCCGGTCCACCCCGCAGCAATGCAGG
The DNA here is from genome assembly GCA_964249915.1 of uncultured Acetobacteraceae bacterium. Classification (GTDB taxonomy): domain Bacteria; phylum Pseudomonadota; class Alphaproteobacteria; order Acetobacterales; family Acetobacteraceae; genus Lichenicola. The sequence goes on from CAXUEL010000329.1 coordinate 843, forward strand.
TGACGCAGCGAGGAGAAGCCGGTGCCGAAATCGTCCAGGGCGATGCGCAGGCCGCATGCCCGCAAGGCGGACAACCTGCCGGCGATGCCGTCGACGTCGTCCATGAGCGCGGTCTCGGTGATCTCCAGCTCGATCCTGCCATGGCCGACCGGCGAGGCCTGGAGAAGCTCCAGCACCCCGCCCACGAAGCCTGGGTGACGGAGCTGCACCGGGGACACGTTGACCGCGACGGTGAGCGTCGGCCAGCGCGCGGCGAAGCCGAGCGCCTCGCGCAGCACCCACGTGCCCAGCGGGACGATCAGCCCGGTCTCCTCGGCGAGCGCGACCGTGTCCTGCGTCGACATCAGGCCCCGGGTCGGGTGGTGCCAGCACAGCAGCACCTCGACTCCCCTCACCACGTCGTCGGCTCCGACCTTGACCTGGTAGTCGAGCCTCAGCTGGTCCGCACTCCCGAGCGCCGTTTCGAGGTCGGCCTTGAGCTGCACGCGGTCACGGGAGGCCTGGTCGAGCTTGTCGCAGAAGACGCGGTGGCCGTCGCGCCCCGCCGCCTTGGCGGCATACAGGGCGATGTCGGCGCGCCGCATCAGCTCGCTCGCGTCGGACGCGCCGTTCGGCCCGAGCGCCAGGCCGATGCTGGCGCTGACATGGGCCGGGCCGGCCTGGAGCAGGAACGGGGTGCGCGCCGCGTACAGGACGTCGCGGCAGAGCTCGGCGACGTCGGCGCCCCCCGGATGCTGCGGCGCCAGCATCGCGAACTCGTCGTCGCCGAACCGCGCGACCGTCACGTCGCGACCGGCCAGCCCCAGCAAGCGCGTGCTGAAGATGCGCAGCAGCTGGTCGCCGGCGTTGTGTCCCATCGTGTCGTTGACCAGCTTGAAGCGGTCCAGGTCGATGCAGAGCACGGCGAAGGCGGTGCCGCCCCGGAGCAGGTTGTCCAGCCGGCGACGGAACAGGTCGCGGTTGACCAGGGTGGTCAGGGAGTCGTGCGTCGCGGCGTGCTCGACCGCCTCCTTCATCTGCAGCACGCGGCGGACGGCCCGGCTCTTCTCGCCCAGCGCCGCGTTGGCGGGAACGGCGCACAGGAAGATCGAGACGAGGAACGGCTGGACCATGCCCTGGCCGAGCAGGAAGCTGCGCGACGACAGCAGGGCGAGCGGACCATAGCCGTGGGCGGTCAGCGCCGCCGAGACCAGCGAGGTGATCAGGATCGAGGCCAGGACCCAGCGCGGCCCGGCCCGGAACGCGGTCAGGATCAGAAGCGGGTAGACCAGCATGAAGGCGGGCGAGCGCGTCACCGAGAACGAGACGGCGGCCAGGCAGGTGGCCGCGGCGAGGAGGAGCCAGCGTTCGCGACGCCCGGCGTCGCACGGGTAGGCGGCGTCGGTGCCGACGATGCAGAGCAGGATCGCCGGCGTCGCGATGAGCAGCCCGAAGCCGTCGCACAGGGTCCATTGCAGCCCGTCGTTCAGGGCTGCCGCCTTGGTGGTTCCTCCCGGGTCGATCAGCTCGCCCACCGTCGCCTCCAGGCCGGCCGACAGGAAGGCGACGACGCCGAACGCGGTCAGGCGACGGAAGCGCGACAGGTCGATCCTGGCGCCGCAGAACCTGCGGGTGAGCAGCGCCGCGGTCAGGCTGACGACGATGTTGAGGAACGAGTACAGCACGTCGTCGAGCACGCTGTAGCTGGAGAACACGTTGACGAGAAGGTTCAGGACCAGGCAGGCGGCGAGAACGGGCGCGGAGAACCGCCACGGAAGCGACAGCAGTGCGACCACCAGGACGCCGTTGGCCGGCCAGAACACGGTGCTGTTCTGGGAGTCGATGCAGGCGAGGCGCGTGACCAGCATGAGGACGGTGAAGACGGCGACGAGCAGGACCGCCGCGCGCAGCCTGTGAGGCGGCCCCGGCTCCCGGTAGAGCTGCCAACGTCGTCGCGGCATGCCGGCCTCGTGGATCTGACCACCCACTATCGCTGCAACAGGTTGAGGTATCGCTAATTCTCCCGGCCAGCCTGCCTGCACGACGTCGATCGAGGGATGCGCCGGGTGTGGCCATGCACAGCCCGGGCCGGTCCGCCGTGCAGGCCGGGCGGCGTCGGCTTCATGGCCTTGGGTGGGAAGCCGACGGCGACCCGCCGCGCCCGGTGGGCTGCCGACGCGGGTCCTTGCCGGTGTCGCACGGGCCGGCTAGCGCGGCTGCCTGACGCCGGCCTCGTGCTCCGGCAGCCTGGCTTCGGGCGGATCGACATAGAGCAGCAGCACCGGCAGCGGCGGCAGCAGGCTCCCGCGTCGCGACAGCGCGGCGCGCGCCACCGCGGCGACGCGTCGGACCTGGTGGCGGACGCGCTGGGCAGCC
>CAXUEL010000330.1:0-3190 GCA_964249915.1 uncultured Acetobacteraceae bacterium
GCCCCGTACCGAGCCCACCGTGCCGGACGCCGAGCCTTCCGCCACCGTGCGCCCGGCCGCGGGCGAGGAGGTCGGGCTGGACATCCCCGCCTTCCTGCGCCGCCAGTCCTCGTAGCCGGCCGCGTGACGATCGCCTGGACGGCCTTCGTGGCCTCCGGGCGACCGTTCCGGCCGGGAACTTCGACCGCTGCCGGGCTTCCACGAGACCCCGAGTATCTTCCTGACCTGCGAGGAGCCGGCACCGCTCCCTTGCGGCCGACCTGCAGACCTTCCACTCAAGGCATCTATCGCCGATCGCACGGCGCGGTCGCTGGCCTGTGGGTCGGACCCCACCTGGGCGTCCCCGACCTCCGGCGGGCCGAACGATCCAGGCGACCCCCGCCCCCGGGTTTGCGTGCGGCACCGCGTCGGGAAGGCTGGCTCCGTCCTCGACCCGTCCGGCTGCCCCGGCGCGCGACGGAAGCACTTTCCCCGGGCCGGCAGCGGGCCGCGTACAGCGGCGTTGTCGCCAGCCGAGCCGCCATCCTCCAAAAAGATGCTGCAAGAACAAGCGCTTGCATGGAAATACTCGGCAATAAACCTTGACTGGCCGTTTCCGGGCGTCGCCTCTACACCTCAGGATGGCAGATGACGCGCACCCGGGCGCCGGTCAGGAGGATCATCGATGGACGGCATGTCCGCCACGCTGTTCGACACCGCGCCGCGGGCGGCCCGTCCGGAGTCGACGCTGCCGGGGGACCTCGCCGCGCTTGCCCGGACGTACCAGCACACGCTGCGCAACCCGATCTCCTGCAGCGGCGTCGGGCTGCATAGCGGGCAGCCGGTCACCCTGACCCTGCGTCCGGCGGCCGCGAACAGCGGCGTCGTGTTCCGACGCACCGACCTCGGCCTGGACCTGCCGGCCCGCTTCGACGCGGTGGTGGACACCCGGCTGTGCACGGTGCTGGGCTCGACCGTCGACGGGCGCGCGCGGGTCGCCACCGTGGAGCACGTGATGGCGGCCCTGTCCGCCTGCGGCATCGACAACGTCCTGGTCGAGCTGGACGGGCCGGAGGTGCCGGTGCTGGACGGCAGCAGCGCCCCGTTCGTGTTCCTGCTCGACTGCGCCGGCCGCGCCGGGCAGGACGAGGCGCGATCCACCATCGAGGTGCTCAGGACCGTGCGCGTCGAGGAGAACGGCGCCTTCGCCGAGCTGCGTCCGTCGCACGCGCCCGGCCTGTCGCTGTCGTTGTCGATCGAGTTCGACGCGCGCGCGATCGGCCGGCAGGCCTACAGCATACGCCTGGGCGAGCAGGCGTTCCGGCGCGAGCTGGCGTCCTGCCGCACCTTCACCCTTCTGGGCGAGATCGAGGCGATGCGCGCCGCCGGCCTCGCCCGCGGCGGCTCGCTCGACAACGCCCTGGTGGTGGACGACGCGGTGGTGCTCAACCCCGTCGGCCTGCGCCATCCGGACGAGTTCGTGCGGCACAAGGTGCTGGACGCGGTCGGCGACCTGGCGCTGGCCGGCCATCCGTTGCGCGGCGCCTTCATCGGCCACCGCTCCGGGCACGGGCTGAACAACCGCCTGCTGCGTGCCCTGCTGGCCGATCCGGCCGCCTGGCGCCTGTCCGCCGGCCCTGCGCCGGAGGCAGCACGGGCCGACCGGGCGGCTTGACACCGCAACCCTGCCGACGGCCTTCTCGCCTCCCGGCCGCGTGATGCGAAGGCGGCCCCACTCCAGAGCCGGCAGGTCGATGTCGTTCACTCCGTTGCGCCTCCGCCGCCTGGCCTTGGTTCCGCTGGCCGCCGTGCTGCCCGGCTGCGCCACCCTCGACAGCCTCAATCCGTTCTCCGACTCCAAGCCGGCGCCGCACCTCGCCGCCGGGCCGCAGACGCCGGAGACCCTGTACAACAACGGCATCGACGCGCTGCACAGCGACCGCTACCCGCTCGCGGTCACCCAGTTCGAGAACATCCAGCAGAACTTCCCGTATTCCGGCTACACCGCCAACGCCCAGCTGATGGAAGGCTACGCCTACTACCTGCAGGACCAGTATCCGGACGCGGTGCAGCAGATCGACCGCTTCCTGCAGCTCCATCCGACCAGCGGCGACGCCGGCTACGCCTACTACCTGCGCGCGCTGTGCTACTACGAGCAGATCGCCGACATCCAGCGCGACCAGCAGGGCACCGTGCAGGCGATGAACGCCCTGCAGGACGTGGTCACCCGCTTCCCCGACACCGCCTACGCCCGCGATGCGCGCCTGAAGATCGACCTGTGCCGAGACCACCTGGCCGGCAAGGAGATGCTGATCGGCCGCTACTACGAGCAGCAGCACTACTACGAGGCGGCGATCAACCGCTACCAGCGCGTGGTCGAGGACTTCCAGACCACCAACCACGTGGCGGAAGCGCTGCACCGCCTGGTCGAGGTCTACCTCAAGCTTGGCCTGACCGACCAGGCGCGCAAGACCGCCGCGGTGCTCGGCTACAACTACCCTGGCAGCTCCTGGTACCAGGACAGCTACGCCGACCTGCGCTCCGCCGGCGCGCTGTCCCCGGACGGTTCCATCCCCGGCCAGTCGTCGACGCCGGCGCAGCAGCGCGGCTTCTTCGGCCGTGCGCTGCACTCGGTGTTCTGAGGCGACGACACGACACCCGGCTCGTCCGGGCCCGCCCCTCGATCCTGTCGCCCGGACACCCATCTCATCCCCATGCTGACCCGGATCTCGATCCGTGACGTGGTGCTGATCGAGCGGCTCGACCTCGACCTGCATCGCGGTCTCACCGTGCTGACCGGCGAGACCGGCGCCGGCAAGTCGATCCTGCTCGACAGCCTGGGCCTGGCGCTCGGCGAGCGGTCCGCCTCCGGCCTGGTGCGCGCCGGCGCCGAGGCCGCCAGCGTCACCGCCTGCTTCGAGCTGGCCACCCCGCATCCGCTGCACGCGCTGCTGTCCGAGCAGGGCATCGAGCACGAGGCCGGCGAGGCGGTGGTGCTGCGGCGCGTGGTCACCCGCGACGGCCGCTCGCGCGCCTACGTCAACGACCAGCCGGTCGGCATCGCCCTGCTGCGACGCGCCGGCACCCTGCTGGTCGAGATACAGGGCCAGCACGAGCAGATGGGCCTGGCCGACCAGGCCACCCACCTCGACCTGCTGGACGCGTTCGGCGTGCCGCCGGCGCTGCGCCAGGCGGTGCGCGCCCGCCATGC
>CAXUEL010000331.1:0-3109 GCA_964249915.1 uncultured Acetobacteraceae bacterium
CGCCGGCCGGCACCGCCTTCAGCATCGCGGCGCCGCGCAGCCGCAGCAGCCGCGCGCTCTCGGCGCCGACGAGGCTGCCGGCGGCGGCCAGCGCCGAGTACTCGCCGAGCGAGTGCCCCGCCACCAGCGTCGCCCGGTCGGCCAGCCGCCAGCCGCCTTCGCGCTCCAGTACCCGCAGCACCGCCAGCGACACCGCCATCAGCGCCGGCTGGGCGTTCTCGGTCAGGGTCAGCTCCTCGGCGGAGCCTGAGAACATCAGCTTGGACAGCTTCTGGCCCAGCGCCTCGTCCACCTCCTCGAACACCTCGCGCGCCGGCGCGAAGGCGGCCGCCAGGTCGCGGCCCATGCCGGCGAACTGGCTGCCCTGACCGGGGAAGATGAAGGCGTGCACGGGCATGGGGAGGCGTTCCAGCTGTTGTGTGGATATCGGGATGGGAGGCGGCGCCGATACCAGCCCGATCGTCGGACGGCCGGGGTGTGCAGGCGCTGAGATGAGGGACGAGGTCGCCGGCTGTCAATCTCGGGGCCCCGAGCCCGAACCGGTCCCTACAAGGTGGCGAACATCCCCACCGCCGCCGCCGCCATCACCGCAGTCGCGATCCAGCCGACCACGCGCAGGGAGGGCGGCAGCACGAACCGGCCCATGATCGACGGCCGGCAGGCGACGCGCATCGTCAGCGCCATCACCGGCACCGCCGCCACGCCGTTGACCACGGCACTCCAGAACAGCGCCTTGACCGGATCGACGTGCACCAGGCTCATGGTGCAGCCGAGCGCGATCGACGCCGCCAGCGCGCCGTAGAACGCGCGCGCCCGCGCCGGCCGGTAGGCCAGCCCGACCACCCAGCCCAGGCTCTCGCCCAGCGCGTAGGCGGTCGAGCCGGCCAGCACCGGCACCGCCAGCAGGCCGGTGCCGATGATGCCGAGCGCGAACAGCGTGAAGGCGAAGCGCCCGGCGACCGGACGCAGCGCGAGTGCCGCCTGCGACGAGGTCTGGATGTCGGTGATGCCGTGCGCGTGCAGGGTGGCGGCGGTGGTCACCATGATCGACAGCGCCACCAGGTTCGACACCCCCATGCCGATGAAGGTGTCGGTCCGTATGCGCCGGAACTCCGGGGCCGCGGTGCCGGGACCGCGCAGCAGCGGCACCGCGCCCGGCCGCTGTGCGATCTCCTCGACCTCCTCCTCCGCCTGCCAGAAGAACAGGTAGGGGCTGATGGTGGTGCCGAGCACGGCCACGATCACCGTCAGGCTGGCCGCGTCGAGCGTGACGTGCGGCACCACGAGCCGGCGCAGCACCAGCCCCCAGGGCACGTGCACCACCAGCGCCACCGCCACGTAGCTCAGCAGCGAGCAGGCCAGCCACTTCAGCACCGAAACGTATCGGGCGTAGTGCACGAACGTTTCCAGCACGATCGACAGCACGCCGAAGCCGATCACGTACGGCAGCAGCGGGCCGCCCGCCACCAGCTGCAGGGCGGCACCCATCGCGCCGAGGTCGGCGCCGAGGTTGATGACGTTGGCGACCACCAGGGCTGCCAGGATCGAGCCCACCATCCAGCCCGGGTAGTGGTGCAGCATGTTGCCGGCGAGCCCGCGCCCGGTCACCCGGCCGATCCGCGCGCTGATCTCCTGGATCGCGCACATCAGCGGCCAGGAGAACAGCAGGGTCCAGGCCAGGCCGTAGCCGAGCTGCGCGCCGGCCTGGGAATAGGTCGCGATCCCGCTCGGATCGTCGTCCGACGCGCCGGTGATCAGGCCGGGGCCCAGGGTGCGCAACAGCCCCGGGCGCTCCGGCCCCGGAACCGGCGGATGCAGGGCGATGTCCGGCGGCTGGAGGATCGGCTCGGGTTCAGGGCTCATCGCCGCACCCTACACCGACCGGTGCCGGCGGCGGCATCGATGGCGCGTCAGCCCGGCTTCTGCAGCACCAGCAGCACCTGCGGCAGCCTGACCGGGTTGTCGAGGAAGTCGATCAGCCGGAACAGGTGGCCCCACTTCTTGACCACGTAGCCGCGCGGGATCACCGCCTCGCCGTAGTGCGACTGCGGATGCGGCGGCTGGGTGGAGGCGGCGTGCAGGAAGTGGCCGGCCTCGTAGCGCGAGTTCTCCAGCGGCTCGTCGACGAAGCTGTCGGCGCAAGCCTCGTACCACGGGTGCTCCAGCCGTATCCCCGAGGCCCGGCGCACCCGCTGCTCGGCGCAGAAGCCGATGAAGCGGCGGCTCTGGGTGGTGATCAGCAGCAGGCCGCCAGGCTTGAGCAGGCGGAAGAACTCCTCGATCCAGCGCAACGACAGGAACTCGTCGAGGTGGGAGAACACCGACCAGGAGATCACGTAGTCCAGGCTGTCCGGCGCCAGGATCATCGGCGGGGTCAGCTGGCAGGACAGGAAGTTGACGCTGGAGTTGCAGCGCCTGGCCTCCATCAGGAAGCGCGAGGTGGAGTCCGCGCCGAACAGGTTGGCGGGCTCGATGTCCTTCATGAACAGCCGCAGCATCCGTCCCCAGCCGCAGCCGAAATCCAGCATGGTGCGGTGCGGCGCCAGCGGCCGGCCGGCATAGGCGCAATACGACTTGATCTCGCGGAAGAACACGTGCGCCTCGTGCAGCGACACCTCGCCGGCATGGCCGTGTATCTCGCGCTGCAGCTCCTCGGCCGGGAAGCCCGGCATCGCCACGCCCTCGATGTCGGGCACCCGGAGCGAGGACACCAGGATGTCGAGCCAGCTCTCGTCGCTACGGTCCCGGAACGTCCTGAACAGCGCTTCCGCGCCGCTGGCATGGTACATGAGTGAGCGCCACCCGGTTCGATCGGCCGCGAGACTAACGTTTCGACAGGAGGCTGTCGATCGTCCTGCGCCCGAGCAGCAGCAGGACGTCGAGGGGGATGGCGGGCACCTCGCGCAGCCGCCACCGCCAGCGGCGGGCGAACCGGTGCGACGCGGGCACCCGCGGCGGCGGCACCGCGCGCGCCGGAACCCCGGCCAGCCGAAGCAGGAGCAGGCAGCGCGGCAGGTGGTAGGCGCTGCTGGCCGCCCAGACCGGTCCGGGGTGGCCGATCCGGCGCAGCATCGCCCGGCAGGCGAACACCGAGCCCAGCGTGTTCCGC
>CAXUEL010000332.1:0-3088 GCA_964249915.1 uncultured Acetobacteraceae bacterium
CCCTCCGACCGCCCCGGTGATCATGCGGGCCGCCACGCAGCCCAGTCCCCCCACCGGCGACTCGCGCACCAGCCCGATGACGTCGGTCCGGAACCGCGGCGTCGGCGCCGGCCGCGCGGCCCGGCACGCCAGCACCGGCAGGATCGATGCCAGCACCGCCCCGGTCATCAGCAGGAACGGCGCTGTCCCATGCGGGTCGATCACGTTCAGGCTGAGCGTGCCGCAAAGCGAGGCCACCAAGCCCGCCGCCCCGTAGCCGGCGAAGCCGATCCCCACGCCCGCCTGCCCGACCAGCCAGCCTTCGACGATCGCCGACAGCCCGCCGTAGCAGAACCCGATCACCACACGCAGCACGATCCACGACGCGTCGCCCGGCACCAGCCCCAGCAGCGCTGCTGCCGCCGCCGACACCACCCCCAGCAGCGCGAACGCCCACACCGGCCCCAGCGCCGCCAGGATCCACCCGGTGGACAGGCACGCCAGCACGAACCCCGCCGACCAGCCGGCCGAGTACAGCCCGATCGCGGTCATGCCGGCACCGCGCATGTGCCCCAGGATCGGCAGCAGAACGCCCTGCAGGTTGGTGCCGAACACCAGCAGCATCACCGCCAGCAGCAGCGGCGCCACTGCTCCTGCCCCGGTTCGCCGCGTTTTTTCCAAGCTCATGCCGAGGCCCGCATGCCGAAGGTTGCGGCCACCTTCAACGCGGCAGCCCGTTCCTGAACAAGGGCACAATGACATGCACGGCGAAAGCCGGTCCGGGTTCCTGCACCGTGTTCCCGGAAAATTCCGGTTCGGTGTAACCAGGCGCCGCCATCCTCCGGATATGCGGCGTGAACGTCGGTTCGACTTCAAGCCGGGGCTGACTCTAGGGTGCTCAACCTCGCAGCAACAGGCTGCGTGGAGTTGTCGGCCCGTGGCTGCTCGGGAAGAACGGCACCAGACCTGGGTATGCGGGAGATGATCGTGCTTCCTTCCATCGAGCGCTGCGCCGTCGCGGTGATGGCGAAGGTGCCGCAGGCCGGCCGGTCGAAGACCCGGCTGGTGCCGGCGATCCCGCCCGAGGCCGCCGCCGCCCTGAGCGCCGCGTTCCTGCGCGACACCACCGAGAACATCGCCCTGGCGGCCCGCGACGCCCCGCTCGACGGGCACGTCGCCTATGCCCCGGCGGGACTCGCCGGGCTGTTCGACGGCCACCTGGCGGCGGGAACCTCCCTGCTGCTGGCCGATGGCAGCGGCGACATGCCGGAAGCGGTGCGTGGCTTTGGCCGCTGCCTGCTGCACGCGGCCAGGACGCTGCTGGACGACGGCTACGGCGCCGCCTGCGTGCTCAACTCCGACAGCCCGACCCTGCCCACTGCCGTCCTGGCACGGGCGGCAGCGCTGCTGGCGCAGCCGGGCGACCGCGCGGTGCTGGGACCGTCGGAGGATGGGGGCTACTACCTGCTCGGCCTGAAGCGGGCCCACCCCTTCATGTTCGCCGACATCGACTGGAGCACCGGGGCGGTGGCGGCGCAGACGCGGGACCGGGCGCAGTCGGCCGGGCTGGAGCTGGTCGAGCTGCCGCTCTGGTTCGACGTCGACGACCGCGCCTCGCTGCGCCGCCTGCTGGACGCGCTCGACCGCGACGACGGCGGCTACCGGGCGCCCGCGACCCGGACGGCGGTCGACCGGCTCGGCATCCGCGCCCTTCTCGCCTCCGCCTAGATGATGGCCGCCCGCCTCCGGCTTCCGGTGCTGGGCCTTCTTCTGCTGCTGCTGGTGCTGGGCGGCCTTGCCCTGCACGTTCCGGGCAGCCCCAGCGTCGGCTCGATTAGGCGCGTCGACGTGTTCGTGGCCGTGCTCGCCGCCGCCGCCGCGTGCCACCTGGCGGCCTGCGCGGTCGTGATCCGGCACGGCGGCGACCGCCGGACGCTCTGGCTGGTGCTCGGCGTGGCGCTGCTGCTGCGCTTGGCGGTGCTGGCGGCACCGCCGTTCCTGTCCAGCGACCTGTACCGCTACGTCTGGGACGGGCGGGTGCAGCAGGCCGGCATCAACCCCTACCGCTACATCCCGGCCGACCCGGCGCTGCGGTTCCTGCGCGACGACGCGATCTATCCACACGTCAACCGGCGCGACTACGCGCCGACCATCTACCCGCCCACCGCCCAGCTGCTGTTCCGCCTCGTAGCGCGGCTGTCGCAGACGCCGCTGGCGATCAGGCTGGCGATGGTCGGCTGCGAGGCGCTGGCGGTGCTGTGCCTGGTGCGCCTGCTCCGCCTGGCCGCCTTGCCGCCGGCGCGCGTACTGATCTACGCCTGGAACCCGCTTGCGGTGTGGTGCTTCGCCGGCAACGGCCACGTGGACGCCGTGGCGGCCGGGCTGGTCGCGCTGACCCTGCTGTGCCGCGGCCTCGGCCGCGACGGCCTGGCGGGTGCGGTGTTCGGGGCGGCGATCCTGGTCAAGTTCCTGCCGGCGGTGATCGCGCCGGCACTCTGGCGGCCCTGGCGGTGGCGGATGCCGGTCGCGGCGGCAGCCGCGATCCTGGCGCTGTACGCCTGCTATCTCGACGTCGGCACCAGGGTGTTCGGCTTCCTGTCCGCCTACGGGGCGGAGGAAGGGCTGAGCCGCGGCGGCGGCATCTGGATCCTGGCCGGGCTCGGCCGGTTGGGCTCGCTGCCGTCCTGGTCGGTCGGCACCTATGCCGCGCTGTGCGCGGCAGGGCTCGGCGCCTGGGCACTGGCGATCGCCCTGCCCCGCCGCGGAACGCCACCGGGGCGCGACGTGGTCCGCGTGTGCGGCCAGGCCGGCCTGCTGGCCGCGTCCGTCATGCTGCTGCTGAGCCCGCACTATCCGTGGTATTTCCCCTACCTCGGCGTGTTTGCCGTCGTGGCGCCCTTCTCTTGCATCATCTGGATGTCGGTGGCGCCGCTCGTCCTGTACCTCAGCCCCTGGCACGAGTTCTTCCTTTGGCCGTCCCTGGTCTACGCGCCGGCTCTGGTGCTGGCGGTGCTGGACCTGCGACGGCGGGCGGATCGCTCCGCGCCGCTGCGTCCCACCTTTGCAAGGAGAAGCTGATGACCGTTGCTCTGGCCGCTGCTGCCATCGA
>CAXUEL010000333.1:0-3083 GCA_964249915.1 uncultured Acetobacteraceae bacterium
GTTCATCTGCAATCGGCGGTGTCGAAGCTCGCCAACCGGCTGCAGCGGCGGCTGATGGCGCAGCAGTCGCGGGCCTGGGACTTCGACCAGGACGAGGGGCTGCTCGATGCCGCGCGGCTGGCGCGGGTGCGCGGCCGGGAAAGCCTGTCCAACACGCTGCGCAAGGCGCTGTCCCTGAGCCCGGTTGCCACGGCACTGCTGCGCGAGGGGAGCGAGGCGCCCCCGCCGCGCGATCCGGCCGCGCTTGCGTCGCTGGCCAAGGCGGTGCCGGTGGTCCTGACCGCGCCGGCGCCGATCGACCGGGCGATCTCGACCGCGGGCGGGGTGCGTCGCGAGGCGGTCGACGACCGCTTCATGCTGCGCGCGCGCCCCGGCACCTTCGTCGCCGGCGAGATGCTGGACTGGGAGGCGCCGACCGGCGGCTACCTGCTGCAGGCCTCGATCGCTACCGGGCGGGCGGCGGCCGAGGGACTGCTGGGCTGGCTGGCAGCGCCTGTTTCCTGACCGTTGCGATCTTGCCGAGCGAACAGGGCTGGGTCGGGATGAACGATGTCCGGCAGCAGGCTCTCGAGGTCGTAGCTGCCCATCCTGACGGAATTCGCTGGGTGGGATTGCTTCGTATCATCCAGGCTGGAGTCCGGAAACGCCGCACGGCAGGACCCCGTTCAGCCGCCGCCGGAGACGGACGGAACAATTCCGCGAGGGCGACTTCCACGATACGGCCCTGGACTGGCTGCGCGACGACATCAACGAGGTGACGGAAGCGGTCGCCCTGGGCGGCGCGGCGTCGGGCGGAAAACGGGAACGGCGGACATCGTCGGTGTCCACCGCCCGACCGCTGCCGACCCGGCTTCCGTCGATCGCCGGATGGACATGTCGAAGCTGCTCGTCGTCGGCCCGTCCGGTGATGCTGGATCGTCAACCAGCGGCGTCTGGCTGTTGTCTTGGAGGCTCACACTTCCCCAGGGGGTGCCGATATGAGATCGAGGCCTTCGTACAGAACGGGGAGGGGGATGGAGATGTCGAACTCCTGCAGCACGATGGCGCCATCTATGCCATCCACGAGCCGGGCGGCCTGGACCCCGAGACGGTCGTGCTCGTCCCGCCGGTAGATCAGGACCCGGGGCTCGTCCTGGCTGATGAGCACGTAATGCCGCATTCCGGGCGTGGCGTCGTAGTCGCGCAGCTTCAGGCTTTGGTCGATCCAGGCGGTACTCCTGGACAGGATCTCGCACACCGCCCTCGGATCCTGGGCAACCAGGGCTCCGGGCACTCTGGCACCGCAATCGATCAGGGCGTCGGGGTAGCGTCCGTCGCTCCCGGCCTTCACCTTCAGGTCGGGACCCTGGACGCGGCAGGGCCTGCCACGCAGCCGGGCACGCAGCTTGGCGGGGAGGGTGTTGCCGATGGTGTCGTGTTCGGCCGTCCCGCCGCCCATGGCCCTGGGCTTGCCGTCGATCAGCTCGTAGCGAAGCGGCTGACGGATTTCCCACTCGAGGTAGTGGTCCCAGGACCAGGTCTCGCGCTGCTCCGCTTCCGACATCGTGGTCTCCCGGGCGTGACGCGGAGCGTAGCACCCGGACGCGTTTCCGGCACGCCGGCCGGGAGCGTGTCGCGGCGCTAGCCGGTGGCGGTGCCGACCCGGGGAGGCGGCCGGCCGGCTTTGCGGTGTCGGCGTCTCATGCTCTTGTCCCGGCCTCGTGCCGCTCGCGCGGCGAGCCGGCCAGCCCGGACCGATCCGCCTGCAGAGGGATGCCCATGATCCGATCCGCCCCGATCCTCGCTGCCCCAGTTCTTGCCGCCGCCTGCGCGGTGCTGGTCGGCGGCGCCGCCGAGGCCGCCACCAAGGCGGGCGTGACCATGCCCGACACGATGCAGGTCGAGGGCGCCACGGTGCAGCTCAACGGGCTGGGCTTGCGCAGCTTCACCATGCTGCGGATACGCGGCTATGTCGGCGGGCTGTACCTCACCAGGAAGACGCACGACGCGGAGGAGGCGCTGTCGGAGCCGGGGCCGAAGGCGCTGGTGATCGACTACATACGCGGCGCCTCGCTGTCGCAGGTGCACGACCTGTACATGGACTCCAGCCGCAAGTACTGCGCCCACCACAGCTGCAGCGACTCGCAGAAGGCATCGTTCGAGGCCCTCCTCGGCACCATACGGCCAGTCAAGCCCGGCGACAGCAGCAGCTTCCTGATGGGGGCCAAGGGCGTGGACGTGCTGTTCGACGGCCAGCCGGTCGCTCACCTTCCCGACCCGGCGTTCGGCCGCGTGATCCTCGACTCCGACCTCGGCGAGATGCCGCCGTCGGCCGAGCTGAAGAACGGGCTGCTCGGCCGCGACACCGGCTGACCCCGCCCGCCGCCCCGGCGGGGGGCCGTGGTCACGACGGGGGGGCGCGCCGGCCACCCCGGCGGCCCCCGCCCGCCCCCCGGGGGGGGCGGCGGGGGATCGTATGGCTCAGCGCTTCCACCAGCCGGTGCGCCGGGCCGGCGGCGGGGCGCCGTCGCCGATCACCACCGGCTGCACGATGCTGGGATCGCGCGCCTGCGTCGGCGCGTCGGGCTGCGGCACGGACGGCTCCGCGACCGGCTCCGGGGTGGCCGGCTCCGGAGTGGCCTGCTCCGGGGCGACCGGCTCCGGCGCTTCCGGTTCCGGGACGGCGGAAGCCGGCTGGACCGATGCCGCCTCGGCCTGCCCGGCTTCCGGTTCGGCCGTCGGCGGGGCGGCCTCGACGGCCTCGGCCACCGGCGGCTTCTTGGCCCGGCTCGCGCGCGGCTTGCGCGGCTTCGGCACGCGTGCCGCCTTGGCCGGCGGCTGGTCCGGTTCGGCCGGATCGGGCACCGAGTCGACCGGCGTCTGCGACAGCGAGGCGGGCGGCAGCCTGGCCTCCGTTTCCTCGGACGACCCGGGCGAGGCGGCCAGCGGCTCGGCCAGGGACGGCGTCGACGGCTCCGTCGCGTCGAGCAGGGGCAGCACCTCGGGCTCGCCGGGCAACGCCGCGGCGGCCGGCGCCCGGGCCGGGTGCGGGGCCCGGTGCGGCGCCGCTCCGGGGGCGGGCCCGGCGGCGGCGGCGGCGGGAG
>CAXUEL010000334.1:0-3061 GCA_964249915.1 uncultured Acetobacteraceae bacterium
GTCCGCTTGCCCGCAACCAAGCTTCTGTGGGGCCAGGTGCTCATCGTCGTCGCGCTCGGCCCCGAACTCCTCGCCGACGATGCCGTGGGCCGGCAGCGCCTCGTTCAGCAAGCGCCGGATGGCGACCTCCCCGGCCCGGTCGGCCTCCGTCACGGGATCGAAGGCGCCGCCCCCGCCCGAGGTCGGCGGCCCGAAGGAGGCCGACCCGACCCGCTACGGCGACTGGACCGTCAAGGGCCGCTGCATCGACTTCTGAGGCTCAGGCCCGGCCGCGCACGGTGCGCGGCGTCCAGTCCACCACCGTGCGGCGATAGGCCGGCGGCTTGGGCTGGCACGAGATCAGGTAGAGCCCAACCACGTAGACCATGTTGGCCAGCGCGTTGAAGCGCAGCGCCATCACCAGCTGCGGCGACGCGGTCAGCATGATCCAGACGCTGTAGATCGCGAACGGGATCGACAGCGGGCGCAAGCCCTGCAGCATCAGGCGCAGCGGGTTGGCGTGACCCGGCTTGACCAGCGGGCGCAGGCGGGCGATCGACACGTAGAAGAAGGCCGCGAACAGCCAGGTCAGCCCGTTCCACATGCCGTTGCCGAAGCCCATGCGGCCGGTGGCGATCATGGCGACCAGCGACGCGGCATCCAGCACCACCGCACCCAGTTGCAGGCTCATGCCGAGGTCGAAGCCGGACGGCCGCTCAGGCAGCCGGTCGACCACCGGCTGGAACACGCGGTCCAGCAGCCACCCGTCGAACTGGTTGATCCTGTCGGCTGCGCTCATGCGGCGAGATGTCGGCACAGGCGGCGGCAAGGTCAAGCGCGGCGCCGACGTTCCCGGTGGCGACCGGGCGCGTCGCTGCGGGGGCGGGTGCTTGGCCGGACGGCACGCCGGAGCCGGAACGCCGCCATGTCCCGCTGGCGATCCCCCCTACGCCGTTGCGTCCGACGCCGGACCTGGCAGCGTCGTCCACGAGCTGCGTCCCGGCCACACGCGAGCGCGGGCGCCCAGGCGCCACGGTGGTGCGCCTTGCCCCGCTCCAGCGGTGCTGCTCTGCGACCGCGATGCCGTCGCCGGGCTGCCAGGGCGGCAGCCTGGCGGCGTGCGCCCCGGATATCCGGCCAGGACGCCGCGACCGATCGACATCACAAACAGCGACGGGCCCAGGCGTGGGCTGCCGCTCGATGGCGTGCTCGACGGTCCCGACCGCGCCAGTGCAACACCGCGACGCCGCTACGTCGGCAGCGTGACCAGCTCCGAGGAGATCGGCAGTCGCGGGTCGACCATGGCCAGACGCACCGTCGAGTCGATCGCCTGCGCGACCGGCAGCCGGTCGAACGGGTCGCCATGGTGCAGCGGCAGGTCGGCAACCAGCGCGGCCGCGTCCCCATGCACGGGAAGCTCGGTCGGGCCGGTATCGCGCGCTGCCGCGGCGACCTGGTCCGGGCGCGCCCCGAACCCAGCATGGTGCGGCGACGACGTGATGGCGATCTCCCGGATGCTGGTAGCGCTGAACAGCACGAGGTTGCCGGGATCCTCGATCCAGCCTTTGGCGCAGGGTCGAGCCTTGGATCGTCTGCCAGCGCCCAGAGCAGGATGTGGGTGCCGAGCAGCAGGCGCACCGGACGGCTGGGAGCCTTCCAAGGCTGCGAGCACGTCCTCGGGAAGCGGCGCGTCGACGTCGTCCGGCACCGAAAGGCGGCCGGACAACCGGCCGAGCGTGCGACGATCACCTCGCCCCCGGCAGCAGCCTTGTCCACCAGACAGGACAACTGGTCTTGGCGGCGCGGATGTCGACCAGGGACATGATCGACCTCGACCAGACTTCGTCCGGTAGGCTTCGTCCGGTAGGCTTCCTCGGATCCCGCGACAAATACGAGAAGGGCGGCACCATCGCTGGTGCCGCCCCCTGGCCGTTCCACCGGATCCCGTCGCCGGGATCAGGCGGCTCCGCTCACTCCGGCAGCTGCGCGCTGCGGCGACGGATCGCGGCCGACAGGATGTCGCCCAGCGAGGCGCCGCTGTCGGACGAGCCGTACTCGTTGATCGCCGCCTTGTCCTCCTCGACCTCGCGGCCCTTGATGGTCAGCGACAGCTTGCGCGAGGCGCGGTCGACCGACACCACCTTGGCGTCGACCTTCTCGCCCACCGCGAAGCGCTCCGGACGCTGCTCGGCCTTGTCGCGGGCCAGCTCGGCGCGCCGGATGAACCCGGTCAGCACCTCGTCCACCTTGACCTCGATGCCGTTGGCCTGCACCGCGGTGACGATGCAGGTCACCACCGCGCCCTTGTTGACGCGGCTCAGCGTGTCGGCGGCCGGGTCGTCGTGCAGCTGCTTGATGCCGAGCGAGATGCGCTCCTTCTCGACGTCGATGTCCAGCACGCGGGCCTGCACCACCTGGCCCTTCTCGTACGGCGTCATCGCCGCCTCGCCGGCCTCGTCCCAGGAGATGTCGGACATGTGCACCATGCCGTCGATGTCCGCGGACAGGCCCACGAACAGGCCGAACTCGGTGATGTTGCGGATCTCGCCTTCCACCGTGGAGCCGATCTTGTGCTCCTCGGCGAACAGCTCCCACGGGTTGCGCTGCACCTGCTTCAGGCCGAGCGAGATGCGGCGCTTGGAGCTGTCCACGTCCAGCACCATCACGTCCACTTCCTGGGAGGTGGCGACGATCTTGCCGGGATGGACGTTCTTCTTGGTCCAGCTCATCTCCGACACGTGCACAAGGCCCTCGACGCCGGGCTCCAGCTCCACGAAGGCGCCGTAGTCGGTGATGTTGGTGACGCGGCCGCTGTAGCGCGCACCCGGCGGATACTTCGCCGCCACTCCTTCCCACGGGTCGGCCTCGAGCTGCTTCATGCCGAGGCTGATGCGCTGGGTGTCGGAGTTGAAGCGGATCACCTGCACCCGGACCGCCTGGCCGATCTGCAGCGCCTCGGAGGGATGGTTGATCCGCTTCCAGGCGATGTCGGTGACGTGCAGCAGGCCATCGACGCCGCCCAGGTCCACGAAGGCGCCGTAGTCGGTGATGTTCTTGACCACGCCGTCGAGGATCATGCCCT
>CAXUEL010000335.1:0-1551 GCA_964249915.1 uncultured Acetobacteraceae bacterium
CGCGTGACCTCGCCGCCTGCGCCGCCGGCGACGCCTTCCGCGACCGGCTGACGCTGACGCCGGACCGGGTGGAGGCGATGGCACGCGGCCTGGAGGAGGTCGCGGCGCTGCCGGATCCGGTCGGCCGCGTGCTCGCCGAGTGGACCCGGCCGAACGGGCTGCGGCTGCGCAGGGTGGCGACGCCGGTTGGGGTGATCGGCATGGTCTACGAAAGCCGGCCCAACGTCGGCGCCGACGCGGCCGGGCTGTGCCTGAAGTCCGGCAACGCGGTGATCCTGCGCGGCGGGTCGGACAGCCTGCACAGCGCGCGTGCGATCCACGCGGCGATGCTGCAGGGGCTGGTGGAGGCCGGGCTGCCGGCGGCGTGCGTGCAGGTGGCTCCGGACGCCGACCGGGCGCACGTCGCGGCGATGCTGGAAGCGGCGGGTGTGATCGACCTGGTCATCCCGCGCGGCGGCCGCTCGCTGGTGGAGCGGGTGCAGCGCGAGGCGCGGGTACCGGTGCTGGCGCACGCGCAGGGGCTCTGCCACACCTACGTGCACCGTTCCGCCGACCCAGCGATGGCGCGGCGCGTGGTGGCCAACGCCAAGATGCGGCGCACCGGCATCTGCGGCGCCACCGAAACGCTGCTGATCGACGCCGCGCTGGCGCCGACCCTGCTGCCGGCGATCGTGGACGACCTGCAGGCGCTCGGCTGCGACTTCCGCGCCGACGCGGCCGCGCGCGCGATCGTGCCGGGGCTTCCTGCCGCGGCGCCCGGGGACTTCGACACCGAATGGCTGGATTCGGTGCTGTCGGTGGCGGTGGTGCCGGATCTCGATGCGGCGCTGGCGCACATCGCGCGGCACGGCAGCGGCCACACCGAGGCGATCATCGCTGACGACGAGGCGGCCGCGGCGTCGTTCCTGTCCGGCACCGACAGCGCCGTGGCGATGTGGAACGCGTCCACCCAGTTCTGCGACGGGGCCGAGTTCGGCTTCGGCGCCGAGATCGGCATCAGCACCGGACGCATCCACGCCCGCGGGCCGGTCGGGCTCGAGCAGCTCACCAGCTTCCGCTACGAGGTGATCGGGACCGGCCAGACCCGGCCGTGACCGCGCGTTTCCCGTCCGGCGGCGACGGGGTGCCGACCCGGGGCGACCGGCGGCGCTGCCGCGTCGGCCTGCTCGGCGGCTCGTTCAACCCGGCGCATGCCGGACACCTTCAGGTGGCGCGCCTGGCGCTGGCGCGGCTCCGGCTCGACCAGGTCTGGCTGCTGGTCTCGCCCGGGAACCCGCTGAAGCCGCGCGACGGGATGGCGTCGCTGGCCGACCGCCTCGGCAGCGCGCGCGCGATCTCGGACGGGCGGCGGATCGTCGCCACCGACATCGAGCGCCGGCTCGGCACCCGCTACACCCGCGACACCCTGCTGCGCCTGCGGCAACTGTTCCCGCGCGTGCGCTTCGTGTGGCTGATGGGCGCGGACGGCCTGGCCGAGCTGACGCGCTGGCGGCGCTGGCGCGACGTCGTGCGCGCGGTACCGATCGCGGTGCTGCCGCGGCCCGGCTACAA
>CAXUEL010000335.1:1561-3059 GCA_964249915.1 uncultured Acetobacteraceae bacterium
GCTACAACCACCGGGCGCTGGGAGGTGCCGCGGCGCGACGGCTGGCCCATGCCCGGCGCCCCGGCGTCGCGGCACCGGTGCTGGCCGGCAGCGCGGCGCCGGCCTGGGTGTTCCTGCCGGCGCCGGAAACCGCCATTTCCGCGACCGCGTTGCGCTCGGCTGCACGCGGGACTTGGCCGAACGGCGGGAGCAGCCGATAAGCTGCGTGTCCGGGCGCGACGGGGCGGGCAGGGTGCCACGTCCGCGCCGTTACGGGAGATGGATTATCGCCAGGAAGCCAACCGCCGACCCGGGCAAGACCGGTCGTGTCGCCGCCACGGACGCCAAGCGGCGGGCGCCGCATCCGGTGGCCTCGCTCGCCGAGGCGGCCAAGGCGCCCGGAACGCCGCGCAAGAAGGCGTCGGTGGCCGGGCCGCAGGACGGCGCGACCGTTCGCCGCGCGCGCAGGACGGAGCGGGTGGCGCTGGAGCCGGACGTGCTGGACCGGTATCTCGGGCTGATCACCGAGAGCCTTGCCGACGACAAGGGCGAGGACATCGTCGTGCTCGACCTGGTAGGACGCTCCTCGTTCGCCGACCGCATGGTGATCGCCACCGGCCTGGCCGATCGGCAGATCACCGCCATGGCGACGCACCTCGAGACCAAGCTGGGAGAGGCCGGGTTGAAGCGGATCCGGATCGAGGGCGCCGGCGGCTCGGACTGGGTGCTGATCGACGCCGGCGACATCGTGGTGCACCTGTTCAAGCCGGACGCGCGGGCGCTGTATGCGCTGGAGCGGATGTGGGGCGCCGAGCTCGACGAGCCGGCCGCGGCCGCCGAGGCGGGCGGCCCCGCCTAGGCCGGACGCTTCGGCCGGTGCGGCTGATCGCGGTCGGGCGCTGCAAGGACGGGCCGGAGCGGGCGCTGCTGGAGCGCTACGTGCAGCGCCTGGTGCCGCGGCTGGAGCTGGTCGAGGTGCCGGACGCGCGCGGCGCGCCGGTCGAGGCCAGGCGCCGGGAAGCGCAGTCGCTACTGGCCTGCCTGCCCGTCGGCGCCCTGGCGGTGGCGCTGGACGAGGGCGGCGAGCGTCCGGACAGCGTGCAGTTCTCCGTGCGTCTGGACGGCTGGCTCGGCAGCGGCCGGCCGCTGTGCTTCCTGGTCGGCGGCGCGGAGGGGCTGGACGCCTCGGTGCTGGCCCGTGCGGATGCGTCGCTGTCGCTGGGCGCGATGACGTGGCCGCACATGCTGGTGCGCGGGCTGCTGGCCGAGCAGCTGTATCGCGCCCGGACCATCAGCACCGGCCACCCGTACCACCGCGCCGGCCGTCCCTGACCGATGTCGTCCGCAACCGGGTCCTCCGTCCGACCGGCCGGTCCGGGACGATCGACGACCAGGCTTCAGCCGGGGCGATGGTCGTCCGGTCCGCCGTGGCCACCCTCGCGCGGGCCCTGGGCCGGTCCGCCGCGGCCGTCGGGGCCAGGACGCTGGCCACCGCCCGGCGGCCCACCCCGGCCTGGCC
>CAXUEL010000336.1:0-3043 GCA_964249915.1 uncultured Acetobacteraceae bacterium
GTGCTGTGCGCGCTGAACGCGGTGGGGGTGGCGCCAAACGATCCGGCGGTGGTGCTGGCGCTGCCGGCGCAAACGGTGCGCGACGTGGCGGCGGAGGCGCTGCCCGGGCTCGTGGTGCCGGACGCGTTCGAGAGCATCCTGAACCTGCACTACCGCGCCGACGTGGACGGGCACCTCGTCGGCGACCTGGCGCGGGCGCGCTTCGCCGGGGTGGTCGGCGGGCTCGCCGAGTGGGTGTTCGTCAAGCCGGGCATCCTGTCGGTGACGGTGAGTGCGGCCAACCACCTGGCCGGCGACGCGCCGGAGGCGCTGGCGGGCAGGACCTGGCAGGAGCTGCGCGCGGTGGTGGGGCCGTTCCTGCGGCCGGACGCGCCGCCGGAGCTACTGCCCGAGGCGCTGCCGCCGCACCGGGTGGTGCGGGAGAAGCGCGCCACCTTCGCCGCCACCCCGGCGCAGGAACGGCTGCGGCCGGAATGTCGCACCGCGGTAGCGAACCTCGTGCTGGCCGGCGACTGGACCGCCACAGGCTTGCCCGCCACCATCGAAGGTGCAATGAGGTCCGGCGTGGCAGCCGCGAGCGCGCTGTCATTCCCATCCGGGCCGCCGGCTTCCGGTAGCCGCCACTGACCCGAGCGAGCGCAGGATGATCCGTCCTTCCCCGCTCCGGCCACCAGCCGGCCGGAGCATCCCATGCTGACCACCCTGGAAAAGGCCGCCCCCGCGGTGGCCGAGGCCGACGACGAGGCGCTGGCCGACGCGATCGCGCGGGCGCAGGACGCGCTGTCGGGGCGGCAGCGTCCGGACGGGCACTGGGTGTTCGACCTGGAGGCCGACGCCACCATCCCGGCCGAGTTCATCCTGCTCGAGCACTATCTGGACCGGATCGACCCGGCGCTGGAAGCCCGGCTCGGCACCTACCTGCGCCGGATCCAGGGCGGGCATGGCGGCTGGCCGCTGTATCACGAGGGCCGGTTCGACCTGTCGGCCAGCGTCAAGGCGTATTTCGCGCTCAAGGCGATCGGCGACGACCCGGAGGCGCCGCACATGCGCCGCGCGCGCGACGCGATCCTCCAGGCCGGGGGGGCGGAGCGGGCCAACGTGTTCACCCGGTTCCAGCTCGCCCTGTACGGCGAGATCCCGTGGCGCGGCACGCCGGTCATGCCGGTCGAGATCGTGCTGCTGCCGCGCTGGTTCTTCTTCAACATCTGGAACATGTCGTACTGGTCGCGCACCGTGCTGGTGCCGCTGCTGGTGCTGGCGGCACTGCGGCCGCAGGCGCGCAACCCGCGCGGCGTGCACGTCCGCGAGCTGTTCCGGCAGGACCCGAAGCGGGTGCGCGACTGGACCCGCGGGCCGTACCGCTCCGCCTGGGGCCCGGTGTTCAAGCTGGTGGACCAGCTGCTCCGGCCGGTCGAGCGGATGATGCCGGGGCCGGTGCGCCGGCACGCGATCAGGGCGGCGCGGGCGTTCATCGCGCCGCGCCTGAACGGGGTGGACGGGCTCGGCGCGATCTATCCGGCGATGGCCAACAGCGTGATGATGTTCGACGCCCTGGGGGCCAGGCTCGACGGGCCGGACGCCGACCCGGCCGCCGCCACCGCCTGGGCGTCGGTGCGCCGGCTGCTGGTCGAGCAGGACGGGGAAGCGTTCTGCCAGCCCTGCGTGTCGCCGGTCTGGGACACGGCACTCGCCGGCCACGCCCTGGCCGAGGCGGCCGCGGCGGTGGAGGGGGCCGCTTCGGAGGCGACGGCGGCGCGCCTGGACGGGGCGGCCGGCTGGCTGCGCCCGCTGCAGGTGCTGGACGTCAAGGGCGACTGGGCGCTGCGCAACCAGCACCTGCCGCCCGGCGGCTGGGCGTTCCAGTACAACAACCCGCATTATCCGGACGTGGACGACACCGCGGTGGTCGGCCTGCTGCTGCACCGGCACGACCCGGCCGGCAACGCCGAGGCGCTGGCGCGGGCGCGCACCTGGATCGTCGGCATGCAGAGCACGAACGGCGGCTGGGGCGCGTTCGACATCGACAACGACACAGACATCCTCAACCACCTGCCGTTCGCAGACCACGGCGCGCTGCTGGACCCGCCGACCGCCGACGTCACCGCGCGCTGCCTGTCGTTCCTGGGCCAGCTCAACCTGGAAGCGGACCGGCCGGCGGTGGGGCGCGGGATCGCCTTCCTGCGCCGCGAGCAGGAGGTGGACGGGTCCTGGTTCGGGCGCTGGGGCACCAACTACGTCTACGGCACCTGGTCGGTGCTGTGCGCGCTGAACGCGGTGGGGGTGGCGCCAAACGATCCGGCGGTGGTGCGGGCGGTGGACTGGCTCGTGTCGGTGCAGCGTGCGGACGGCGGCTGGGGCGAGGACTGCGCCAGCTTCGAGGACGCCCCGCCCGGGCGCTACCACCGCAGCCTGCCGTCGCAGACCGGCTGGGCGCTGCTCGGGCTGATGGCGGCGGGACGACGGGACCACCCGGCGGTGGCGCGCGGCATGGCCTACCTGCTCGCTACCCAGGACGGGAACGGCGAGTGGGCGGAGCAGCCGTACAACGCCGTCGGCTTTCCGCGCGTGTTCTACCTGCGCTACCACGGCTACCGGCTGTTCTTCCCGCTGCTGGCGCTGTCGCGCTACCGCCTGCTCGGACGCAGCAACAGCAGCCGGGTGTCGTTCGGTTTCTAGGCTGGCGGCTTCTAGGCTGGCGGCTTCTAGGCTGGCGGTTTCTAGGCTGGCGGTTTCTAGGCTGGCGTTTTTTGGGCTGGCGCTGTCCGAGCGGGCGGCGTCCGGTCCGGCGCCGCGGGGAGCGGGCGCGTGATCCTGGGCATCGTGGTCGGGCTGGAAGCGGAAGCGGTGCTGGCGCGCAGGCTGGGGGGCCTGGCGCGGGTGGAGGTCGGCGGCGCCACCGCGTCGGGGGCCGGGCGCGCGGCGGACGCGCTGGTGTCCGGCGGCGCCATCATCCTGCTCAGCTTCGGCCTGGCCACCGGCCTCGACCCGGCGCTGCCGCCGGGTGCGGCCCTGGTTCCCGACCGCGTGCTGGCCGGCAGCGACG
>CAXUEL010000337.1:0-3011 GCA_964249915.1 uncultured Acetobacteraceae bacterium
CGCGCGGATCGTCGGCTTCGACATGGGTGGCACCTCCACCGACGTGTCGCTGCACGAGGACGGGTTCGAGCGCACCGACGCCGTGGTGGTGGACGGGGTGCCGGTACGGGCGCCGACGCTGGCGATCGAGACGGTGGCGGCGGGCGGCGGCTCGATCCTGCGCCACGACGGCGAGCGGCTGCGGGTCGGGCCGGACAGCGGCGGCGCCGATCCGGGACCGGCGGCGTACCGGCGCGGCGGCCCGGCCACCATCACCGACGCCAACATCCTGCTCGGCCGCATCCCGGTCGACCGGTTCCCTGCGGTGTTCGGCCCGAACGGCGACCAGCCGCTCGACCCGGACGCGGCGGCGGCGGCGTTCGACCGGCTAGCCGAGCGGTTCGCCGCCTCCGGCAGCCCGTCCACGCCGCACGAGATCGCCGCCGGGGCGATCGGGCTGGCGGTGCAGCAGATGGCCGACGCGATCCGGCGCATCGGCCTGCGACGCGGCCGCGACCTCGACGGATTCACCCTCGCCTGCTTCGGCGGCGCCGGCGGGCAGCATGCCTGCCTGGTGGCCGACGAGCTGGGGCTGGAGCGGATCTTCATCCATCCGCGTGCCGGGCTGCTGTCGGCGTACGGCATGGGGCTGGCCGACCAGTCGGTGCTGCACCGGAGCGCGGTGGAGACGGTGCTGGGCGCGGACGGCGTGGCGCTGGACGCTCTGGCGGACCGGCTGGAACGGGAGGCGCGTACGGCGCTGTCGGAGGATGGCGCCGATCCGGACGCAGTGACCTGCATCCGCACGGTGCAGCTGCGCGTCGCCGGCAGCGACGCCTTTCTCGACGTGGCGCTGGCGTCGCCGGAGGCGATGCGCGCGGCGTTCGCGGTGCTGCACCGCCGGCGCTACGGCTTCGCCCCGTCGCGGGCGCTGGTGGTGCAGGCGGTGCAGGTGGAGGCGACGGCGCCGGGGCAGCCGCTCGACGAGGCGCTGCTGCCGGAGCGCGACGCGGCGCCGCCGGGGTGGGCGTCGATGTGGGACGGCCGGACGATGCGGCCGACGCCCCTGCACGACCGGGCGCTGCTCGGGTTCGGCCGGCGCGTCGCTGGGCCGGCGCTGATCGCGGAAGCCAACGCCACCACGGTGGTGGAGGACGGGTGGGTGGCGGAGGTGGACCGGCGCGGCGGGCTGGTGCTGACGCGGAGCGTAGGGCGTCCGGTGGTCGCGGCGGCGGGTGACGGGCACCCAGACCCGATCCGGCTGGCGCTGTTCAACGCCGTGTTCATGAGCGTGGCCGAGGAGATGGGGGCGGTGCTGCAGAACACCGCGCTCAGCGTCAACATACGCGAGCGGCTCGACTTCTCCTGCGCGCTGTTCGACGCCGGCGGGCAGCTGGTCGCCAACGCGCCGCACGTGCCGGTTCACCTGGGGGCGATGGGCGAGAGCGTGCGGCACGTGCTGCGGACGCGCGGCGGCCGGCTGCGTCCGGGAGACTCGGTGGCGCTGAACGATCCGTTCCGCGGCGGCACCCACCTGCCCGACATCACCGTGGTGACGCCGGTGTTCGACGCGGCCGGGGCGTTGCGC
This sequence comes from uncultured Acetobacteraceae bacterium, assembly GCA_964249915.1. Taxonomy (GTDB): domain Bacteria; phylum Pseudomonadota; class Alphaproteobacteria; order Acetobacterales; family Acetobacteraceae; genus Lichenicola. Next base: position 1,568 of record CAXUEL010000337.1, read on the forward strand.
TGCTTCGTCGGCAGCCGCGGGCACCACGCCGACATCGGCGGCATCACGCCCGGGTCGGTGCCGCCGTTCTCCGCGACGCTGGCGGAGGAAGGGGTGGTGCTGGACGACGTGCTGGTGACGCGAGGCGGCCGGTTCCGCGAGGCGGAGCTGCGTGCTCTGCTGCGCGACGCGCCGTGGCCGGCGCGCGATTCGGACACCAACATCGCCGACCTGCAGGCGCAGCTCGCCGCCAACCGGGCCGGGATCACGGCGCTGCGGCGGGTGGCCGGGCGCTACGGCTGGGACACGGTGGCGGCCTGGTTCGGCCACGTGCTGGACAACGGCGAGCGGGCGGTGCGCCGGCTGCTGGACCGGCTGCCGGACGGGGCACGCGCGTATCCGCTCGACGACGGGGCGATACTGCATGTCGCGGTGCGGATCGACCGCGACGCCCGCAGCGCGGTGATCGACTTCGCCGGCACCGACGCGCAGCGGCCGGGCAACTTCAATGCCCCGCCGGCGGTGGTGCGGGCGTCGATCCTGTATGTGCTGCGCTGCCTCCTGGACGACGACATTCCCCTGAACGACGGCTGCCTGCGCCCGGTGGAGATCCGGGTGCCGGAGGGCAGCTTCCTGTCGCCGCGTCCGGGGGCGGCGGTGGTGTCGGGCAACACCGAGCTGTCGCAGGCGGTGGCGAATGCGCTGCTGGGGGCGCTCGGCGCCTGCGCGTCGGCACAGGGAACGATGAACAACCTCGTGTTCGGGGATGCGGCGCGCCAGTACTACGAGACGATCGGCGGCGGCACCGGGGCGGGGCCAGGGTTCGCGGGGGCCTCCGGAGTGCAGAGCCACATGACCAACACCCGCATGACCGATCCGGAGGTGCTGGAGATGCGCCTGCCGGTGCGGGTCGAGCGGTTCGCCCTGCGGCCGGGTTCGGGAGGCGCCGGCCGGCATCGCGGCGGCGATGGGCTGCTGCGCCGGCTGCGGTTCCTCCAGCCGATGACGGCGATGCTGGTGTCGTCGCGCCGCACGGTGGCGCCGTTCGGGCTCGACGGCGGCAACGACGGTGCGGTCGGCCGGCAGCGGGTCGAGCGCGCCGACGGCACGACGGAAATCCTGGGTGACTTGGCGTATCAGCGTGAGGCCTTTGTCAACGGCGTGTTCGTCGGTGCTCCAGGATCGCGGGAGTGGGTGCTGGTCGATACGGGGATCCCCGGTGTCGCCGGCCGCATAAAAGCCGCGGCAGCCGCCCGGTTTGGAGACGGACCGCCCGAGGGAATCGTCCTGACCCATGGACATTTCGACCACACCGGCACATTGGAGGCCTTGGCGACGGAGTGGCGGGTGCCGGTGTTCGCGCACCCTCTGGAGCGGCCATACCTCGATGGGTCCGCCAGCTATCCAAAGGCCGATCCTACGGTCGGTGGCGGTGTCATGGCCCTGCTGTCGCCGCTCTACCCGC
>CAXUEL010000338.1:0-3008 GCA_964249915.1 uncultured Acetobacteraceae bacterium
GCAGGCCGCCGAGACAAGGCCAACATAGCCGCCACCAATCATCGCAATGCGCATGGAGCTTCCGTCCCGCTCAGCCGGCGACGGCGGCCGGAAGGGTGATCGCGGCCGGGGAAGCCTCGCCGCCGAGCAGCCGCCTGAAGTGCTCGATGCTGCGGCGCAGGCCCTCCTCGAGCGCCACGGCCGGCTCCCAGCCGAGCAGCTCGCGGGCGCGGGTGATGTCCGGGCAGCGCTGCATCGGGTCGTCCTGCGGCAGCGGGCGGTATGCGATCCGGCTGCGCGATCCGGTCAGGACCAGGATCCGCTCTGCCAGCTCGCGCACCGTGATCTCGTGCGGGTTGCCGAGGTTGATCGGCCCGGTGATGTCGTCGTCGCTGTCCATCATCCGCACGAACCCCTCGATCAGGTCCGACACGTAGCAGAAGGCGCGTGTCTGGCCGCCGTCGCCGTACAGGGTGATGTCCTCGGAGCGCAGTGCCTGGGTGATGAAGTTGGACACCACCCGCCCGTCGTCGGGATGCATGCGCGGGCCGTAGGTGTTGAAGATGCGCGCCACCTTGATCCGGGTGCCGTGCTGGCGGCGGTGGTCGAAGAACAGCGTCTCCGCGCAGCGTTTGCCCTCGTCGTAGCAGGCGCGCGGTCCCAGCGGGTTGACGTTGCCGCAGTAGTCCTCGGTCTGCGGGTGCACGTCCGGGTCGCCGTACACCTCGCTGGTCGAGGCCTGGAACACCTTGGCGCCGGTGCGGCGGGCGATGCCCAGCATGTGGATCGCGCCCAGCACGCTGGTCTTGAGCGTCTGCACCGGGTCGTACTGGTAGTGCACTGGGGAGGCCGGACAGGCCAGGTTGTAGATCTCGTCCACCTCGGCCATCAGCGGCGTGCTGATGTCGTGCCGCAGCGTCTCGAAATGCGGCAAGGCCACCAGGTGGGCGATGTTGTCCTTGTTGCCGGTGAAGTAGTTGTCGACGCACAGCACGTCGTGGCCGTCACGCAGCAGCCGTTCGCACAGGTGCGAGCCGAGGAAGCCGGCGCCGCCGGTGACGAGCACGCGCTTGCGGACCAGCTTCGACATCCGGCGGGAGATCCTTGCCTCATCGTTCGGAAGGCAGGGTATCTGCTCGCCCGGAGGTTTGAAAGGCCGGGCGGCCGAGGCCCCCGGCGGCCGGTCGTCGCGACGCGAGGACGCCACTCGACGCAGGCGCCGGACCGCTATAGGCACGGGGGCATGTGTTCATCCCTGTCTGCCCGCCCAGCCGATCCCGGGCCGCCGTTCCTGCGCGCATGACGGAGCCGGAGGTGGCGGGTCCGGGCAGGAGCTTGGCTCGCGCCGCAGCGCCCGTCTCGGCACTGGGACGGGTGGTGCTCGACACCGTCGGCGGTGCCGGCCGGCTGGCCCTGTTCGCGCTGAACGGTTTGTCGCACCTGGTGCGGCCGCCGTTCTACTGGCGCAACTTCCTGTCCGCGTTCTTCGAGTTCGCGTTCTACAGCCTGCCGGTGGTGGCGCTGACCGCGATCTTCTCCGGCATGGTGATCGCGCTGCAGTCCTATACCGGCTTCTCGCGCTTCAACGCCCAGAGCGCGATCGCCGACATCGTGGTGCTGTCGGTGGTGCGCGAGCTGGGCCCGGTGCTGGCAGGCTTGATGGTGGCGGGCCGCGTGGGGGCGGCGATGGCGGCAGAGATCGGCACCATGCGCGTCACCGACCAGGTCGACGCGCTCGGCACCCTGTCCACCAACCCGATGAAGTACCTGGTGACGCCGCGCCTGCTGGCCGGGCTGCTGGCGCTGCCGCTGCTGGTGGTGGTGGCCGACATCCTGGGCGTGATGGGCGGGTTCATCGTGTCGGTGGTCAAGCTGGGCTTCAGCCCGGCCGCCTATGTCGCCAACACTTTCTCCTTCGTGCAGCCGATGGACGTGATCGTGGGCCTGGCCAAGGCGGGAGCGTTCGGGTTCCTGATCGCGCTGATGGGCTGCTACAACGGCTACCATTCCCGCGGCGGCGCGCAGGGCGTCGGCGCTTCCACCACCTCCGCCGTGGTCGCCGCCTCCATCCTGATCCTGTGCTTCGACTACGTGCTCACCGAGATGTTCTTCTCGCGATGAGCGCGGTTCCCAAGATCCGCATACGCGCCCTGAGCAAGAGCTTCGGGGCCAAGCGGGTGCTCGACGGCATCGACCTGGACGTCCAGCCCGGCACCTCCACGGTGGTGATCGGCGGCTCGGGCAGCGGCAAGTCGGTGCTGTTGCGCTGCATCCTGGGCCTGATCGAGCCGGATTCTGGCACCATCGAGATCGACGGCGTCGACGTGCTGGCGCAGGGGCGGCGGGAGCAGGAGGCGACCCGGGAGCGGATCGGCATGCTGTTCCAGAACGGAGCGCTGTTCGACAGCCTGCCGGTCTGGGAGAACGTGGCGTTCGGGCTGCTGGCGCGGCGCGGCGCCAAGGGGCGCATGACGCGGACGGCAGCGCGGCAGCGTGCGGGACAGGTGCTGGCCCAGGTCGGGCTCGATCCCAGCGTCGGCAACCTCCAGCCCTCCGAGCTGTCCGGCGGCATGCAGAAGCGGGTGGGCCTGGCCCGCGCCATCGCCGCCCAGCCGGAGATCCTGTTCTTCGACGAGCCGACCACCGGGCTCGACCCGATCATGGGGGCGGTAATCGACGGGCTGATCGTCGACTGCGTCAAGCGGCTCGGCAGCACGGCACTCGCCATTACCCACGACATGGCGTCCGCCACCCGGATCGGCGATCGGGCGGCGATGCTCTACCAGGGCCGGCTGGTCTGGCAGGGCGAGGCCGCGTCGCTGCTGCACAGCGGCAACCCGCTGGTCGACCAGTTCACCCACGGGCGGCGCGAGGGCCCGATCGGCATGGAGCTGCGGCGATAGGGCGCGCGGGGCAGGAACGTGCGGCCAGGCGCGGCTGTCGGCTCCGCGTCCTGTCGCGTGTCGCAGCGCCGCTGCTGTTTTCGCACCCCGCCGCCCCCCCCCCCCCCCGCCCCGCGTGCGGGCGCC
>CAXUEL010000339.1:0-3005 GCA_964249915.1 uncultured Acetobacteraceae bacterium
GGCCGCCGCTTCGACACCGCCGCTGCCAGCTACGACCGCTTCGCGCCGTTGCAGCGCCTGGTTGCCGGCTGCCTGGCCGCACGCGCCGCCGCCGCGGTGCCGGATCCCGCAAGCCCGGTGCGCATCCTGGAGATCGGCTGCGGCACCGGGCTGCTGACGGCAGCGCTGCGCCGGCTGCTGACGTCGGCGACGATCGTGGCGACCGACCTGTCCCCCGCCATGCTGCGCGCCTGCCGCACCCGCCTGCCCGACGACGACCGGCTGCTGCTGCTGGCGGCCGACGCGACGCAGCCGGCGGTGTCGGGCGGCTTCGACCTGGTCTGTTCCAGCCTCGCGCTGCAATGGCTCGGCGATCCGGCGGCGTCGCTGCCTGCGCTGGTCCGGCTCCTGGCGCCCGGCGGGACCCTGCACGTCGCGATCCCGGTCGCCGGCACGCTGGACGGGTGGCGGGCCGCGCACGTTTCGGAGGGCGTGGCCGATGGCGGCCTCGACCACCCGCATCCGGACCGGCTCGCTGCCGCCGGCGGCAGCTGGGACACCAAGACGGTGGCGGTCGCCTACCCGGACGGGCTGTCCTTCCTGCGCGGCCTGCGCGGCATCGGCGCCGACCTCCCCGCCGAGTCGCGGCGCCCGCTCGGGCCGGGCCGGATGCGTCGCGTGCTGCGTCGCTTCGAGGCCGAGCACGGCAGCGTGGCGTCGTACCGGATCGCCTACGGCAGCCTGCGCCGCCCGTCGCGACGCGGCGTGTTCGTGACCGGGACCGACACCGGGATAGGCAAGACCCTGGTGTCCGCCTGCCTGGTGCGCGCCTGGTCGGCGGAGTACTGGAAGCCGCTGCAGACCGGGCTCGACGACGATCCCGGCGACAGCGCGGTCGTGCTCGGGCTCGCCGGCCTACCCGCCGAGCGCATGCACCCGCCGGCGGCGGCATTACGCGCTCCCTTGTCGCCGGAGGACGCCGCGCGCCTGGAAGGCGTCGCCATCGACCGCATCCCGGCCCTGCCGGCGACGTTGGGCGCCGGGGACGACCCGCCGCTGGTGGTGGAAGGAGCGGGCGGGGTGCTGGTGCCGGTGGATGCGGACACCCTGATGGTGGACCTGATCGCCGGGTTCGGCCTGCCGGCGATCCTGGTCGCGCGCTCCACGCTCGGCACCATCAACCACACCCTGCTCAGCCTCGGGGCGCTCCGCCGTCGCGGCGTTCCCGTTGCCGGCGTGATCCTGAACGGCCCGGTCTCGCCCGGGAACCGCAGCGCGATCGAGCGGCACGGGGCGGTCCGGGTGCTGGCCGAGATCCCGCCTCAGGAGCGGGTCGACCCGGAGGCGGTGGCCCGCCTGGCGGCCCTGATGCCGGCGCTGGAAACGCTGGGACAGACCGGCTCCGGCGCTCAGTAGCGGCGGAGCAGCCCGACCAGACGGCCCTGCACGCGCACCCGGTCGGACGGCACGATCCGGGTTTCGTAGCGCGCGTTGGCCGGCTCCAGCGCCACCGCGCTGCCGCGACGGCGCAGGCGCTTCAGCGTGACCTCCATGTCGTCGATCAGCGCCACCACGATCTGGCCGTTCTCGGCGCTGTCCTCGCGCCGGATGATGGCGGTGTCGCCGTCCAGGATGCCGGCCTCGATCATCGAGTCGCCGGCCACCTCCAGCGCGTAGTGCTCGCCGCTGCCGATCAGCGCCAGCGGCACCTCGATGTGCGCCCCGGTGTCGCGCAGCGCCTCGATCGGCTGGCCGGCGGCGATCCGCCCGTATAGCGGCAGCTGCACCGCGCCGGCATCCGCCGCCGCCCGCACGCCGACGAGGCGCTGGGAGAAGTCGCCGCGTATCACGTTCGGCGCGAACGCGGCCGCCTGCTCGGCATCCGCCTCGACCTCGAGCGATGTCCCAGCCTGGATGCCGGGCAGCTCCGGCAGCCGCAGCACCTCCAGCGCCCGGGCGCGGTGGTGGCGGCGGCTGAGGAAGCCGCGCTCCTCCAGCGCCGAGATCAGCCGGTGTATGCCGGACTTGGAGCGCAGGTTCAGTGCGTCCTTCATCTCGTCGAACGAGGGCGAAAACCCGGTCTGCCGGAGATGCCGGTCGATGAAGCTGAGCAACTCGTGCTGCTTGCGCGTGAGCATCGGAACTCCCTCCCACGGCCGTTCCGATGCTGCGACCGGCCTGCCTGACCCGCTACCCGATGCCGGACCACGTTGGATCACGGAACAAACAGGCAACTCAATGGGTTGTTCTATATTGGTTCCGCATCAAGGGTCAAGCGGCTTCGCAGGCCGGCCGTCAGATCCCGTAGCGGTCCAGACGCAGGATCTCGACCGCCTCGCCGGCCGGGGCGGCAGGAGCATGCGGCGCACGCAGCACCAGGGCCTCGCTGACTGCCAGCCGGCGCAGCATGCCGGAATCCTGACGCGCGAACGGGATGACCTCGAGCTGGCCGTCGGGCAGGCGGGTGAGGGAGGCGCGCAGGTGGTCGGCGCGGGCGTCGTTCGCCGCCAGCGGCGCGCCCAGGATCGCGCGCTCGCGGTCCGGTCCGGCCGCCGGCTCGCCGGACAGGCGCTGCAGTGCTGGCAGCAGGAACAGCAGCGCGCACACCAGCGCCGAGACCGGGTTGCCGGGCAGGCCCAGCACCGGCACCGGTTCCTCGCCGCCGACATGGCCGTGCATCAGCGGCTTGCCTGGCCGCATCGCGATCTTCCAGAAGTCCAGCGCGAGCCCGTGCACGGCGAGGCCCTGCTGCACCAGGTCGTAGTCGCCGACGCTGGCGCCGCCCAGCGTCACCAGCATGTCGATCCCGCGCAAGGCCCCGACCGCGCCGGCGATCGCCGACACGTCGTCCCGCACCGGCGGCAGCAGCACCGGCACCCCGCCGCCGGCCCGTATCAGCGCCGACAGCATCGGCGTGTTGGAGTTGACCACGCCGCCGCGTGGGATCGCCTCGCCGGGCAGCGCCAGCTCGTCGCCGGTCGCCAGCACCGCGACCCGCGGTTGCCGGTGCACCGGCGCCCAGGCGT
>CAXUEL010000340.1:0-2986 GCA_964249915.1 uncultured Acetobacteraceae bacterium
GCCAGGCGGCGCCAGACCGGCTCGACGCAGCCGCGGCCGGTTTCCAGCGGCGCCGCCGCGTCGGCCCAGCCGGACGGGGTCGCGGTGGCGTCGTCGGCAGGGGTGCCGAAGCCGTGGCGGTTGCCGGTGTCGAGGTAGCTTTCGGTGGGAAGCCCGTCCGACAACAGGATGGCGTGCCGGTCGCATTCGAGGTGGTGCACGGTGAAGCGGTGCAGGCCGGTCTCGCGCGCGATGCTCGAGCCGTTCACCAGCATGCGCGCCGGCACCAGCCTGTTGTCGACCAGTATGCAGTGCTCCGGGGTGATCAGCAGGTCGCGCGACGGAACGCCGTCGGCGAAGGCGCCGGCGCGGATGCGCACCGGCGCCGCCTCGCGCGCGTCGTCGTCGTTCATCGACGACAGGTCCACCGTGCAGCTGCCATGCCAGCGCACCGGGCGCAGCGTGCGCTGCCCATCCTCGATCGCCACCACCTGGTCGCCGACCGCGACCTGCTCGACCGGAACCTCGCCGTCGGCGGTCGCGATCCGGGTGCCGGACAGGAAGCAGGCGATCGACACGATCGTCTCGCCGCCGGACACCGACAGCGCGACCTGCGACGGCTTCACGCCGGCGGCCAGCGTCACGTCGGTCAGCACCACCGGCGCGTAGTACGGGCCGTCGTCCAGGGTGATGGTGTAGCTGTTGTTGCCGTTGGCGGTCACCGTGTCGCCGGTGATGTCCACGCCCGCGATCTCGATCCTGTCGCCGGCGCCGAAGTTCTGGATCGGTGCGGTGACGATCCCGATCTCGTCCTGCAGCGACAGCGTGCCGCCGCCGCTGCCGAAGCCGACCGTGGCGCCGATGCCGTTGCGCAGCGACAGGACGCCGCCGTTCTCCAGGGTGAAGCCCTGGCTGCCGCCGATCGAGATCGGCGTGGCGCCCGTGCCGAGGCGGCCGCCGTCGATGTCGATCGAGCCGGTGCCGATGATGGTCTCGCCGAGCAGGTTGACGCTGCCCGTGACGATCGTGGTACCGGAGTTGGACAGGGAGGCGCCGACCGTAACCGTGCCGGACAGCGTCTCGTAGCCGGTGTTGGTCAGGCCGGCGGAGTCCGTCACGGTGCCGGCCAGGGTCATCGTGCCGCTGTTGGCCAGGCCCGATACCACCGACAGCGTGCCGGTCTCGGTCAGGGTGCCGCTGTTCCCGGCGTTGGCCGCCACCGCGACGGCGCCGGTCAGGACCGTGGTGCCGGCATTGGTCAGGGTGGCGGCGGTCAGGGTGCCACCGGTCTCGGTGTAGCTGCCGGCGGACGCGACCGCGAGGCCGCCCGCGGACAGGTCGATGGCGCCGCCGACGCTGAACAACGTGGCACCCCCGGACACCAGGATCCCGCTGCCGCCCAGCGAGAAGCTGCCGGCCAGGTCGAGCTGGACCGTCTCGCCGGCATGGCCGTCGCCGATCGTCAGGCTGGCGGCGCGCGGGCCGGACTGGCTCGCGACCGACACCACCACCGATGCGCCGGCGATGCCGATGGTGACGGGGCCATAGGAGACCGGAACGGCGCCGCCGGACCAGTTGCCGGCATCGTCCCAGGAGGTGGTTCTGCCGGCACCGGTCCATGTCGTCATCGTGTGGTCCATTCCTTGTTGCGGCGCACGACAGGGTGCGGCGTTATCGTTTCGGTAACGTTATGAAAATGACGTCAGAATGCTGCTGCGTGCTGGGATGCCGTGAGGTTGGCCCACCACGCTAATAGGACGTCAGTGACGATATGCCTGCATCCTAACCTGTCTCCAACGGACACGGCAATGCGGAATAGGATGCGACAGCGATCCTAACGAACCGTCAACGGCGCCGCGTCGTGCTCAGATCTTGGCGATGCTGTCGAAGTCGAAGGCGGGGCCGTCCGGATCGACGCCGATACGCAGCCGCGACGGTTCCACCAGCCGATAGGGCGGCACCGGCAGGTTGTACTGCGCCGGCGCGCCGTGGAACACGCGGCCGGCGAGGTCGAAGCGCGAGCCATGGCAGGGACAAGCGTAGCCGACGGCCCCGTCGCCATCGACCGGCTCCGGCTCCGGCCCCGGCCCCGACCCCGACCCTGGCCCCGACCTTGGGCGGAACTTCGGCACGCAGCCGAGATGGGTGCAGATCCCGACCATGACCCCGAACTCCGGCACGATCGAGCGGTGCCAGTTGGCGGCATACGCAGGCTGCTGGCGCTCTGCCGAGTCCGGATCGCGCAGCAGGCGCCGCGTCGCTTCGCCCTGGGGGCGGCGCCGCGGGTCGGCGGGGGGGGGGGCCCCGCACACCCGCATGCCGCGCCACTCCGCCACCACCTGCTGTCCCGGCGCCAGGGATGCCAGGTCGACGTCGACCGCGGTGTCAGCGGCCTCGGGCGCGGTGCGGCGGCCGAGGCTGTCGAGGAACGGCCAGGCGAAGGCGCAGGCGCCGAGACCGGCGGTGGCGACCGTGACCAGCGACAGGAAGTCGCGCCGGACCGGTTCGGGGACGTCGTCGGGAGGCAGGGCGGGCTCGTTGGTCATGGCAGCGGGTGGAACGAGCCGGGCGACCCGGCGTCGCTCTGCACGCTGTGCGCCACGCGGTCCACCTTGAGGGTGAACAGCTTGGGCAGCTGGCCGCGCGTGCCGGGACAGCTGCCGGAATGCTTCTCCATCACGTCCATGCGGCTGGCATCGGGGGGATCGTTGCCGTTGATCACGAACAGCAGGCAGTCGGGGGAGTCGCGGGTCAGCCGGTCCCGCACCACCAGCCGGCGCAGGTGCTCCACCAGCGGATAGTCGCTGGACCAGTCCAGGGCCGACGGGAACGCGTTGCCGGACAGCCGGTCCAGCAGCCCGGAGCGCTGCAGCGCCAGCAGGGCGAAGCCGGCCAGGAGTGCGACCAGCACGCGCTGCACGATCCGGCTGCGGATCGAGCGCTTGGGGCCCCGGCCCGGCGGGAGCTGGGCGGCGGTCGGTCGGGCGGCAGGGGGCAACGGGCGGCG
>CAXUEL010000341.1:0-2984 GCA_964249915.1 uncultured Acetobacteraceae bacterium
GACGACGTCATCATCACCGTCAAGGACCTCGACCTCGCGGTCCGCAACGCCGAGACCGGGCAGCGCGGCTTCCTGCTGACCGGCCGCGACGACTACCTCCAACCCTACGACGCCGCCATCGAGCGGGTGACGTTCCTGACCGGCGAGCTGCAGCGGCTGACCGCGGACAATCCCGCCGAGCAGGACCGCCTGCAGGCGCTGTCGCCGGTGCTGCAGCACAAGCTGGAGGAGCTGGCGCAGACGGTGCAGCTGCGCCGCTCGGTCGGCCTGGACGCGGCGCTGGCGATCGTGCTGACCGATTCCGGCCGCAACTCGATGAAGCGGATCGAGGCGATCCTGGGGGCGATGACCGCGGACGAGAACGGGCTCCTGGCGCAGCGCCTGTCGGCCGCCGACCGCCGCGGATACTGGGTGCGCCGGCTCATGCTGGGCGGCATGGCGACGGCGCTGCTGGCCCTGTGCTGGGCGGCGCAGATGCTCAACCGGGCCTGGGCGCACAGCCACAGGATCGAGGCGGAGCAGCGCACCGTCGCCCTGCAGCTGCGCGCCTCGCTGGACAGCCTGAGCCAGGGCGTCGCGGTGTTCGGCGCCGACCACAGGCTGTCGAACTGGAACGACTGCTTCCGGATGCTGCTCGACCTGCCCAGGGCGATGGTGCGCACCGACACGCCGTACGGGGCGTTCGGCGAGCACCTCGCCGGGACCAACGCCGCCTTCCTGGAGACCGAGGAGCAGATCCGCCAGGGACGCCTGCTGCCGCGGGACTCGGTGGTCTACGAGCGCATCCGCGGCGACGGGCACCAGCTGGAGCTGCGCCGCGCGCCGATGCCCGATGGCGGGTTCGTGCTGACCGTCACCGACATGACCAAGCGCGCCCAGGCGGAGGCGGTGCTGCGGGAAGCGCAGAAGATGCAGGCGATCGGCCAGCTCACCGGCGGCATCGCCCACGACTTCAACAACCTGCTGACCATCATCCTGGGCAACCTGGAGATGATGCGCACCAGGCTGGAGGGCGATCCGGCGCTGCAGGCGCGGATCGACCGCGCCGCAGGCGCCGCACAACGCGGCGCCACCCTGACGGCGCAGCTGCTGGCGTTCGCGCGCAAGCAGCCGCTGGCGCCGGCGCCGATCGACCTCACGGCGATCGTGCCGGAGCTGTTGCCGCTGATGCAGCGCACGCTGGGCGCGCACATCGACGTCCGCCACGTGGCCACCGCCGGGCTGTGGCCGGCGATGGCGGACCACGCGCAGCTGGAAAGCGCCGTGCTGAACCTGGCGCTGAACGCCCGCGACGCCATGCCCGACGGCGGCCGACTGACCATCGAGGTGGCCAACAAGGTGCTCGACGAGGCGTATGCCAACGCCCACCACGAGGTGACGCCCGGCGACTACGCCATGCTCGCGGTGTCCGACACCGGCCACGGCATGAGCCCGGAGGTGGTGGCGCGGGTGTTCGAGCCGTTCTTCACCACCAAGCCGGACGGCAAAGGCACCGGGCTCGGGCTCGCCATGGTGTTCGGCTTCGCCAAGCAGTCGGGCGGGCACGTGAAGATCTATTCCGAGCCGGGACACGGCACCACCGTCCGGCTCTACCTGCCGCGGGCGATCGGCGCGTCGCCGTCCAGGCCGCAGGCCAGCGCGCCGGCCGAGCTGCCGCGCGGCAACGTTTCCGTGCTGGTGGTCGAGGACGAGCCGGCGGTGCGCGAGATCGCGGTCGCGATCCTGGCCGACGTCGGCTACCGGGTGCTGGAGGCCGCGGACGGCGAGGCGGGCCTGCGCGTGTTCGGCGCCCACGCGGCGGAGATCGCGCTGCTGCTGACCGACGTGGTGCTGCCGGGCCCGGTGCGCGGCCGCGAGCTGGCGGAGCGGATCAACGCCATGCGCCCGGAGGTGAAGGTGCTCTACATGTCCGGCTACACCGAGAACTCGATCGTGCACCACGGCCGGCTCGACGACGGCGTGCAGCTGATCGGCAAGCCGTTCAAGCGCGACGAGCTGATCCGGAGGGTTGCAGCCACACTAGGACATGCAGAATTAGCGCTCTTGAATAGCACCTTACACGGCGTTGGTGCACGGATCAGAACTGAGGTTCAAGATTGTCGCCACCCATTAACTGGATCAGGCGCGGTGGGCGGAGATCGTTTCGGCGATACGGGCCATGCGGTTGAGGACCTAAACGGCGATGGCGGTTTTGCCTGTCTATCTATCGAATGACCGGTCTCCAGGCTTTGGGCCGACGATGTGCTTGTAGCGGCCGACCACGGTCTCGACGCGGTTGCGGCGGCCGTAGCCGATGGCCTTCTGCCGGGCCATGCGGCCCTTCTCGGCGATATGTTGGACATGACGATCCCGGACGGTCGAGATGCCAGCGTTTTCAGCGTTGATCACCGAAGACACGCGCGGCAGGATGACGATGTCCGGCGGCCGATCGCGCTGGCGCAGGAACGCCGCCTGGTAGACGGACGCGCCGTCATAGGCACTGCTGGCGATCACGCCGGAAATTGATCCTTCCACCGTCGCGAGCAAGCCCGGACTGCAGCGATGTCACCCACGTCCTTGTCTGTCAGAACGTGCGCCACAATCTCGCCGGTCTCTTCGTCGACGGCCAGATGTCGCTTGCACCACTGCCGGGGTGTGCGCCCGCGTTCTTGGCGTCCCATCCACCCTGCCCAAACACCTCTAGGCCGGTGCTGTCGAGCACGACATGAACAAGCCCGTCATGTGTTTAGTCCCGGATTGTGATGGTATGGGTTCAGCTTGAAGCGGCTGGGCTCGATAATCCACTGGCGGCAGATGAAGTCGTAGGGTGTGCTGCCCTTGAGCGTCTTCAGACTGCGGGCGCAGTTGTAGGCGAGCAGGAACGCATGCAGGTGCTGCTTCAGCTCGCCCGCCGAGGCATAGTGGAAGGTGCGCACCGTTGCGTCCTTGATGGTGCGGTTCATCCGCTCGACCTGCCCGTTGGTCCAGGGGTGGTTGGGCTGGGT
>CAXUEL010000342.1:0-2962 GCA_964249915.1 uncultured Acetobacteraceae bacterium
GGGGCCGCCCGCGGGCCCGGCAGGCACGCGCCGTACCGCCCCCGGCGTGAACCCCCCCGCCGACGCCCCTGCGGGCTTTGGCGCCGCCCGGCCCCATGCCGCCGTTGCCGCGGTAGTCCGGCAGGTCCGGCCCGACCGCGCGGTCGATCAGCAGCGGCGCCTCCGAGCCGTCCGGGAGCGGCCCGCAGCCGGAAGCCGCCAGGACGAGCAGGACCGCCAGCCGCGCGATCATCCCCGCCCGCCGCGCTCCAGGAACCGCTCGAACGCGGCCAGGGTCGAGCCGGACACGTGGTGCTCGATGCCCTCCGCGTCGGCCTCGGCGTCGGCTTCCGGCACCCCGACCGCGCGCAGCAGCGCCACCACGACGCGGTGCCGGCGGCGGACCGTGGCGGCCAGGGCGAGCCCGGCCTCGGTCAGCGCCACGCCGCGATAGGGCAGGCTGGTCACCAGCCCGTCCCGGCCCATGCGCACGATGCACTTGATCACGCTGGCATGCGACACGCCGAGATGGCGGGCGAGCGCCGTGGGCCCGACCAGCGCGCCTTCCGCGCCGAGGTCGGCGATCAGCTCGACGTAGTCCTCCAGCAGCACCCGGGCCTGCGCGATCCGCGCCCGGTCGTGGTGCTCGGCCTGCACCGGCCGGTCGTCGGGCGGGGGTGGGGACGTGGACAGAAGGGGTGCGCGGCTCATGGCGGCACGGAGCCTAGCGCCGTTGTGCCGGTTGACCGAATTGTAGCCCGAGCTACATTACCGGACATGACCACCCTCAGCGAGCGCACCCGCTTCACCCTGAGCGAGACGCTGGCCGGGCGCTCGCGGGGCCTGCGCAGCGTGCTGGCGCTGGCCGGGCCGGCGCTGGTGGCCTCGGTGGCGTATGTCGACCCGGGCAACTACGTCACCAACATCCAGGCCGGCGCCCGCTACGGCTACGCCCTGCTGTGGGTGGTGCTGCTGGCCAACGCGATCGCGATGTTCTTCCAGGCGCAGGCGGCGCGGCTCGGCATCGTCACCGGACGCAACCTGGCCGAGCTGTGCCGCGAGCGCTATTCGGCCCGCACCGCGGTGGCGATGTGGGTGCTGACCGAGCTGGCGGCGATGGCGACCGACCTGGCCGAGTTCGTCGGCGGCGCGGTCGGGCTGTCGCTGCTGCTGCGCGTCGGGCTCCTGCCGGCGATGGCGGCGATGGGGGTGCTGACCATGCTGCTGCTGGGCATCCAGGGCCGCGGCTTCCGTCCGCTGGAGGTGCTGATCGCCTCGCTGGTGAGCGTGATCAGCGTCAGCTACCTCGCCGAGCTGCTGATCGTGCCGGCCGACTGGGGCGCGGTGGTCCGTCACAGCCTCCTGCCGAGCCTGCCGGACGGCGGGGCGGTCACGCTGTGCATCAGCCTGGTCGGCGCCACGGTGATGCCGCACGCCATGTACCTCCACTCCTCCCTGACCCAGGACCGGGTGGCGCTGCACGACGACGGCGCGCGGGCGCGGATGATCCGCTATTCCGACCGCGAGGTGATGGTCGCGCTGACCGGGGCGGGGCTGGTGAACATGGCGATGGTGGTGATGACGGCCTGCTTCCACGGCAGCCATTCCGCCATCGACAGCCTGGACGGCGCCTTCCACACCCTGACCCCTCTGCTGGGACGGGCGGCGGCGCTGATCTTCCTGCTGTCGCTGCTGGCGTCGGGCCTGTCGAGCTCGCTGGTCGCGACCATGGCCGGGCAGGTGGTGATGCAGGGCTTCGTCCGCACCCGGATCCCGATCTGGGTGCGCCGGCTGGTCACCATGGTGCCGTCCTTCGTGGTGATCGGGCTCGGCGCGGACGTGACCAGTGCGCTGGTCTGGAGCCAGGTGGTGCTGAGCTTCGTGCTGCCGCTGCCGATGGTCACGCTGCTGCTGATCGGGCGCGACGCCGCGGTGATGGGCCGGTTCCGCATGGGGGGACGGACCCTGCTGCTGGCCGGGATCATGGTCGGCTTCGTCTGCCTGCTGAACGCCGCCCTGCTGCTGCAGACCGCCGGCCTGCTGCCGAGCTGACCGCGATCCCCTTGCGCAAGCCGGCGGCATTTGCTGCAACCGCCGCCTCGCCCCGGGGAACCGTTTGATCGATGAGCGTGGTGTCGAACCTGACCTTGGGCCACCTCGACACGCGGCAGCACCAGGCCGCCGCGGCCGCGGTGCTGCGCGTGCTGGAGGCGCACGACCTCGAGGTGGAGATGCTGGCGGCGACGGACCGCGACGCGCTGGTCCGGCAGGTGGAGGAGGGCCGCATCGACCTGCTGGCGACCGCCTGGCTGCCGGACCTCGATGCCGGGCTGGCGCGGGACCTAGTGGACCGGCAGCGCATGGACGTGCTGGGCGGGGTGCTCTACCGGCCGTTCCTGCTGTGGGCGGTGCCGGCCGCGCTGGACCTGCCGGGCCTCCGCTCGCTCGCCGACCTCGCCCGCCCGGAAATTGCGGCAGCGCTCGACCATGCGGTCGTGCTGCCGCGCCGGCTGGAGCCACACGCCCGACGCGTCGCCGCCGCATACGGGATCGGGGCGGCCGGCTACCGGCTGGAGGTGCTGGACGACGAGGCGGCGCATGCGCACGCCGAGGCGGCGCTGGACGCCGGGTATGCCGCGGTGCTGCCGTTGTGGCAGCCGCACGCGCTGGCGCATGGCGGCCGGCTGCGGGCGCTGGCCGATCCGCAAGGGGTGCTGGGCGGCCCGCAGGAAGCGCGGCTGCTGCTCCGCGCCGGCCTGCGCGCCAGGCTCGATCCGGACCTGCTGGACGAACTCGACGAGCTCACCCTGGGCAACCCGGTGGTGAGCGCGCTGGAGCACGCCATGCGACGGGACGGCATGGATGCCGACCAGGCCGCCGAGGCGTGGCAGCGCGGCCGCCTGACCCCGCGTGCCTGAGCCGGCCGGCCGCCGGGCGATCCCGGTCCGGGGCGCGCCGCGGGGGCTGACGATGGGGTTCGGGT
>CAXUEL010000343.1:0-2952 GCA_964249915.1 uncultured Acetobacteraceae bacterium
CGACGGGCGGCCGTGGCGCAGCGCCTGCAGCGTGTCGCCGGTGCCGGGACGGTCGGACCCGTAGTCCAGGAACAGCGCCGCGCCCGGCCGGCGCGACAACCGCCCGGCCAGGTGCCGCACGATCGCCGTCGCCGGCTCGCACAGCTCCAGCACGTCGCCCTGCGCCACCGGCCGGCCGGGCAGCGCCACCGGCTGCGCGTCGGTGTCGCACAGCACGAAGCCGTCCCCCTCGACCCAGCGTTCCAGCCAGCCGCCGGCGGTGCGCACGAGCTGGCGGATCGGCAGGGCGTCGAGGAACTCGTTGGCGAGCAGGATGAACGGCGCGTCCGGCAGGGTGTCGAGGCGGTCGTGCCAGGTGGGTGCCACGCCGGTGCCGGACAGCGCGTCGGCCTGGGACGCGCGCAGCCGCGGCGAGGTTTCAATGAGGTGCAGCCGGATCGCCCGGGCGAACCCCGGCGCCACCCGGCCGACCAGGCGCAGCGCGTCGGCCATCAGGGTGCCGCGCCCGGGCCCGGCCTCGACCAGCAGCACCGGGTCCGGCGCCCCCATCGCCTGCCACGTCACCGCGGCCCAGGCGCCCAGGATCTCGCCGAACGCTTGGGTGATCTCCGGCGCGGTGGTGAAGTCGGCGAACGGGTCGCACGCGGCGTAGTAGGCGGCGTTGGCACGCGCCATGAAGCCGTCGAGCCGTTCGGCGCCAGGCCCGCTCAAGCCGGATCCTGCACCGCGAGCGGCGGCAGCACCGGGGCCCGCCTGGCGTGGAGGATGAGGCCGATGCCGGCGACCGCCATCGGGATGCACAGCAGCTGGCCCATGGTGGTGCCGAAGGCGAGGTAGTCCAGGAACGCGTCCGGCTGGCGGAAGTGCTCGGCGAACGCGCGCAGCACCGCATAGCCAAGCAGGAACGCGCCGGTCAGCAGCCCGGCCCGCTCGCGCACCGATCGTTGCCGCGCCAGCAGCAGCATGACGACCAGCAGCACCACCCCTTCCAGCAGCGCCTCGTACAGCTCGCTGGGATGGCGCGGCACCGCGTCGACGCGCGGGAAGATCATCGCCCAGGGCAGCGACGGGTCGGCAGGCCGTCCCCACAGCTCGCCGTTGATGAAGTTGGCGCAGCGGCCGAGCCCGAGGCCGATCGGGATCTCCACCGCCAGCCGGTCGGCGAAGCCCAGCAGCGGGATCCCCCGCCTGCGGGTGAAGATCACCAGCGCCACCACCACGCCCAGCACGCCGCCGTGGAAGCTCATGCCGCCGTGCCACAACTCCAGCATCGCCGCCGGATGCGAGAAGTAGAGGTCGGGCTGGTAGAACAGCACATAGCCGAGCCGGCCGCCGAGCACGACGCCGAGCGTGGCCCAGGTCAGGAAGTCGTCCACCTGCAGCAGCGTCGCCACTTGGGGGCCGCGCAGCGCCATGCGGCGCATCACCCGCCAGCCGATCACCAGGGCCACGATGTAGGCGAGCGCGTACCAGCGGATCGCGAACGGGCCCAGATGCACCAGCACCGGATCGAAGTCGGGGAACACGAGCACGGGCAGCATGGGCGGGAACCTGGACAGTGTTCAAATATACGGGTCGGCGGAGCCGAGCACGGCGACGTAGCGTCGCACCCCCTCCTCCAGCGGCGTGAACTGCCCGCCGTAGCCGGCGTCGCGCAGCCGCGTCATGTCGGCGCAGGTATAGGACTGGTACTGGCCGCGCAACGCGTCCGGCATGGGAACGAACTCGACCCGGCGCGGCACCCCGGCGGCGTCGCACACCGCGTGGGCAAGGTCGAGATAGGTCCGGGCGGTGCCGGTGCCGAGGTTGAACAGCCCGTTCGCGCCGGGCGTGTCCAGCAGCCACAGCAGCACGTCCACCACGTCGCCGACCCAGACGAAGTCGCGCGTCTGCGCCCCGTCGGCCAGCCCCGGCCGGTCGGAGCGGAACAGCCGCGCCGCCCGCCCCGCCGCCACCTCGTCGTGCTTGGTCTTCACCACCGAGACCATGGAGCCCTTGTGGTACTCGTTGGGCCCGTAGACGTTGAAGAACTTGAGCCCGGCCCAGTGCGGCGGCGACGGGCGGCCGCGCTCGACCTCGCCGCGCACCCACAGGTCGAAGGCGTGCTTGGACCAGCCGTACAGGTTGAGCGGCTGCAACCCGTCCAGCCCGGACGGATCGTCGCGGAACGCCCCCTCCCCGCTGGCAGCGCCATAGGTGGCGGCGGAGGACGCGTACAGGAACGGCACGCCGTGCGCCGCGCACCACGACCACAGGCGTTGCGACAGCGAAACGTTGTCCTGCCACACCAGGTCGCCGTCGCGCGCGGTGGTGTCGCTGACCGCGCCCAGGTGCACCACCGCGTCGAGCCGCGGCGCCGTCGCCAGGAAGCCGTCGAGCCGGTCAGGCGGCAGCAGGCGCTGCGGCGGGCGGCGGCGCAGGTTGCGCCACTTGCCCTCCGAGCCGAGCCGGTCCAGCACCACCGTCTCGCAGCCGCGGTCCTGCAGCGAGGCATGCAGGCACGAGCCGATGAAGCCGGCGCCGCCGGTGAGCAGGATCATCCGCCGCTTATAGGCGAGGCGGGCCGCGATGCCAGCCGGAGCGGTGACACCGGCGTCCCGGCACCGCATAGTGCAGCCGTCGTCCCGCCCCCGGGACGCACACCGGGGAGGACACGACATGGCCGAACGGTCCCGCATCTTCGACGACTTCGCCGGCGTCGCCGGCGGCGCCTTTTCCGCCCTGGCCGGGATCGGCGAGGAGCTGGGCGCCCTGGTGCGTGCGCGCGTCGACGAGGCGCTGTCGGCGCTGTCGCTGGTGCGCCGCGACGAGTTCGACGCGGTGAGCGAGCTCGCCGCCAACGCCCGCGACGCGCAGGAAGCCGCCACCGCGCGCATCGCGCTGCTGGACGCGCGGCTGTCGGCGCTGGAAGCCAGGGGCGGCGCAGCATCGCCGCTCGCGACCCACGACCAC
>CAXUEL010000344.1:0-2934 GCA_964249915.1 uncultured Acetobacteraceae bacterium
CGGCCGCGACGACCACCGGCGGGGCCACCGTGGCCGCCACCGCCGGAGGCGGCCTTGCCGGCGGCGGCGGGTCCGGCTCGTCGAACAGCGCGGCGGCCAGGGCCGCGGCGGTCTGGGCAGCGCTTGCCTGCTGGGAGCCGGCCGTCATCGGTGCCTCCTCGGGTGGGTGCTGCTGCAACATCATGGACGCCTCCAGCACCAGGAGCTCGTCCTCCTCCTCGGCCGGGACGACCGGCGGCTCGGGCGGTTGTGCTGCTGCCGACTCGTCCTCGCGTATGATCCGGCGGATCGAGGCGAGGATGGTCTCCATCGAGCCGTCGCCATCGCTCGGTTCGGCGGGTCCGGCCATGGTTTCAGCGCCCCGGCTGGCCGACGGCGTAGTCGTTGATGCCGAAGGCGCGGTTCCTGACCGCGTTGTAATACGCGGTCTCGTCGTACAGCGGCACGCTCAGCCGCAGGTCGCGCGCGGTCAGGCGCCCGATCGCCGCCGCCACGCCGTAGGAGCTCAGCACCAGGCTGCTCAGGCTCTGCACCAGCGCCACCTGCGCGGTGAGCAGGGTCTGCTGCTGCTGCAACACCTCCAGCGTGGTGCTGGTGCCGACGATCGCCTGCCGCTCCACGCCGTCGAGCGCGATGATGTTGGACTGGATCGCGGTGCGGTTGCTGTCGATAGACGCCTTGTACGACAGCAGGCTCTGCCAGTTGGAGATCGCCAGCTCGGCGGCGCTGCGACGTTGCACGTCCACCTGGCGCCGCCCCTGCTGCGCGGTCTGCTTGGCCTGGCGCACGGCGGCATACTCGGCGCCCCCCTGGTAGATCGGCACCGTCAGCGTCAGCAGCCCCTCGCTGAGGAAGCTCCGCTCCAGCGGCAGCCCCTGGTCCGCCTGGTTGATGTACTGGCCCTGCAGGTTGAGCTTGGGCAGCAGCGCCGACATCGCCACGTCCACCGCATCCTTGTCGGACGCCTCGGTGAACAGCGCGTTGATGACGTTGGGGTTGTTCGACACCGCGACCGCCACCGCCTGGCCCTGGTTCTGCACCGGCAGCACCAGCGGCTGCGGCGGGATCAGGTTCGGCGGCGGCGGGGTGCCGACCTGCTGGGTGTAGGTGGCCTGCGCGGTCTGCAGCGTGCCCTCGGCCTGCTGCCTTGTGGCGCGCGCGCTGGCCAGCGCCGCTTCCGCCTGCGCCACGTCGGTACGGGTGATCTCGCCGACCCGGAACCGGTCGTTGGTGGCGCGGAGCTGCTCCTCCAGCACCTTCTCGTTGTTGATCTGCAATTGGAGCAGCTGCTCGTCCTCGACCACGCCGACATAGGCGCTGACCACGTTGGCGAACACCTGCTGCTCGGTGGAGATCAGGTTGGCCCGCTCGGCCATCACCCGGTTGACCGCCTGGTGCGTCTGCCCGGTGGTCCGACCGCCCTCGTACAGCGGCTGCACCGCCGACACGCTGGTCGTGTAGCCGCGCAGGCCGTGCAGAGGCGTCGCTGCAATCGGCTGCTGCGGTATACCCTGCTGCTGTTCCAACCCGCTCTCAAGACCGGCGCTCGACGCGCCGCTTTCCAGCGTGCCGCTTGTTGTCACCGAAACCGTCGGCCGCCAGCCGGCGACGGCGGTCGGCACGTTCTCGTCGATCGAGCGCAGGTTCGCCCGCTCGGCCTGCAGCGTCGGGTTGGTCAGATAGGCCGACGCCAGCGCTTCCTGCAGCGTGTGCGGCAGGAAGCTCGGCTGGCCGCTGCCGTCGTACTTCTGCGCCAGCGCGGTGGTGCTGTACAACAGGGCGACCAGTCCCGCACCCATGCCTCGGCTGATCGGCATTCGCACCCTCTCCGTCACATCGCCGTTATCGGTCGGAACCGCTGCCGGGACGCTTCTCCTGCCACAGATCGCGGCGTCGGTTCCAGTCCTGCCGCTCCCGGGCCGCTCAGAAGCTGAAGGCGGGCGGCGGGGTGAGCTCCGGAAGCAACGGCGTCGCCGCGTCGAACTGCGCCCGCGGCCGCAGCGGACCGGACGCCTCCGCCGGGGCGCCCTCCGCCAGGAAGGCGGTGCGGACCCGGCCAGGCAGCGCCAGCACGCCGGCGATGCGGCCCCCCGGCGCCAGCTGCGCCGCCAGCGCCGGTGGCACCTGCTGCACCGCCCCGTCGATCAGGATCAGGTCGTACGGTCCGCCGCCGGGATATCCCTCGGCCAGTCTGCCTTCCCGGTACTCGACCCCGGGCGCCAGCTCCGCCACCAGCCGGCGGCCGGTCGCGGCCAGCTCGCGGTTCTGCTCCAGCGCCACCACCGCCGTGCCGAGCGCCTGCAGCAGGCAGGCGGCATAGCCGGTGCCGGCACCGACCAACAGCGCGCGCTCGCCACGCAGCGGCACCAGCACCTGCAGCAGGCGGGCGATTACCCGCGGCTCGGTCAGCACCCGTCCGCCGCCGAGCGGCACGTCCTGGTCCATGTAGGCGCTGTCGGCGCGGTCCGCCGGCACGAAGCGCTCGCGCGGCAGCTGCCGCATCGCCTCGAGGATGCGCGGGTCGCTGACCTGCACCGGCCGGACCTGGGTGTCGACCATGCGCCTGCGCGCGAACCCCCGGTCGGGATCGCCGGACGCGCCGGCGGAACCCGGCTCGATGGAGGAAGCGGACTGGCTCATGGTGCTCCGTGGATCAGGCTGCGCGTCGGTTATAGGTGCCGGTCCGGCAGGAGCCTAGAGCAGCATCGGGCAGGCGGGACTGCCCCGCGGTCCCGCCTGCCTGACGAAGCTGTCCTTCCCGGAAGGGAGCGGACCATGATCGAACGATCGTGCCCTGACGTGCCCCGGGAGGGCCGCTTGACCTCCTGGCGGCGCCACGGCATGACACGGGCCGCATCCGCCGGTCCGGTGGCAGAGTGGTGATGCAGCGGACTGCAAATCCGCGAATGTGGGTTCGATTCCCGCCCGGACCTC
>CAXUEL010000345.1:0-2903 GCA_964249915.1 uncultured Acetobacteraceae bacterium
GCCAGCAACGGACGACGGAAGTCAGGGCCAACCTCGCAGCCGCATAAAAGGGCCGGCAGGAGAGCCGCGGCCAGACGCGACCGCGGGACGAGGCGGCTGTGCTTGGATGTGTCGACGCGCGCCGGCATGGTTCCTCGTCGCGGCCGCCTGGCTGTCGGCGGCCGTCGTTGCTGTGACAGCAGGTTCCGTGCCAGCTGGACGGCGCGGACCATAACCGTTCAAGCGCTTGTTTTCACATTACATCTTGGACGGTCGATGACGGCATCGTATCGACATGGTGGCGGGTATCGCCACAAGATGGCAACCTGCCTCAACTTCTGGACGCCGATCCTGTTCCCGCCGGATCCCAAGCCGGACGAAACGGCTGGGCAGCGGCCTTGGGACGTCGGAGCATGCGACCATGCCGCGACGCCCACCGGTCCAGCCGACCCAGGATGACAGGCACGACCGCGCCTGCGCCGTTATCGCGGCCGTGGCGTCGGCCGGCTCAGGCGGCGCGCGCCGCCGTCATGGAGGCCAGCAGCCGGCCGCGGGCGATCCCGACATAGCCGGCGTCGAGGTCGATGCCGATGCCGCGGGCGCCCTCCTGCTCGGCCGCCAGCAGCGTGGTCCCGGTGCCCATGAACGGGTCCAGTACCACCGGCGACGGCTTGCCGTGCAGGCGAACGCACATGCGCGGCAGCATGATCGGGAAGGTGCCGGGATGGTCGAACTTCTGCGACCGGTTGCGCACCGTCTCGTACGGGATGAACCAGCTGTCGCCGCGGCAGCGCAGGTCCTGGGCGTGGCCGCGCCGGGCGATGTTGGTCTTGTCCTTGAACGGCACCCCGACGGCGAGGCGCTTGAGCGGCACCGCGCCGTCCTGGGTCAGGTGGAACACGTGCTCGTGGTTGCGATGCAGGTAGCGGGCGCTGTTGATCGGCTTGAAGTGGCCGACCGTCTCGTCACCGATCGAGATCGACTTCACCCAGGTGATGTGGTTCTGCAGCCGGAACAGGCCGCGCAGCCGCACGATCAGCTCGAACGGCAGCCAAGGCATGGCGCTGGACCCGGTGATGTTGAGAAAGAACGAGGCGTCCGGGCGCATCACGCGGCGTATGCCGGCCGCCACCTCCAGCATCCAGTCGAGGTAGTCCTGCTCCGCACGCCGGTCGCCGTAGGAGCGGTAGGCGAGGCCGATGTTGTACGGCGGCGACGTCACCACCACGTCGACCGAGGCGGGGGCGAGCCGCTCCATGACCCGCAGGCAGTCGCCGCGATACAGGACGTGCCGCCCCGCCCATTGCCGCCGGGCTGCCGGCTCGACGGGGACCGGATCGCGTGCCTGCGCGGGAGGGCGATGAGCCGAATCGGTGTCGAGCGAGTCGAATGGCGTCATGCCGAGGATATCACCAGGACGGGGCTGATCCGGCCAGACTCACGCCCCGGTTTTCACCGGACGCCCGGCTGCCGCGGCAGAAGCAGCACGATCCGGCCGCCGGCGTGCATGGCGCCGGCATCGCGCGCCGCGGCGTCGTTCCAGCCGAAGAACAGGTCGGCGCGGACCGGGCCGGCGACGTCGGTGCCGAGGTCCTGCGCCAGCACCAGGCGGTCGAGAACCGAGCCGTCCGGGCGGGTGGTGGAAACGAACAACGGCACGCCGAGCGGCAGGAAGGCGCGGTCGACCGCGGCGGAGCGCAGCGGGGTCAGGCTCACGCCGAGCGCGCCGGGCGGCCCCTGGTTCGGCGCCACGTCGTCGAGCAGGCGGAAGAACACGTAGTTCGGGTTGCGCTCCATCAGCGGCCCGGCCGCGGCCGGGTGGGCGGCCAGCCAGGCGCGGATGGACTGCATGCTGACCGCGTCCGGAGCGAGCTGCCCATCCGCCACCAGCAGGCGCCCGAGCGGCACGTAGGGCTGGCCGTTGCGCCCGGCATAGCCGAGCCGGACGATCTGGCCGTCCGGCAGCCGGATGCGGCCGGAGCCCTGCACCTGCAGGAAGAACAGGTCCACCGGGTCGCGCAGCCACAGGATCTCCAGGCCGCGGCCGCCGAGCGCGCCGCGGTCGATCTGCGCGCGGCTCCAGTACGGCACCACCCGGTGGTCCTGGACCCGGCCGGTCAGGGCCTGGCCGCCTGGACCAGAAGCGCCCAGCGTGACCAGCTCCGACGGCCGGCCGTAGACCGGCACGGCATATCCGGGGGCCGGCGACAGCGAGCCGGCGAACTCCGGTTCGAAGTAGCCGGTCAGGCTGGCGTCGGGGTCGTCGCGATCCGAGGCGAGATACGGCAGGAACCAGGCCTGGAGGTAGCGCCGCACGGTGGCCTCGCCGCCAGACGGCAGCGCGCGGGCGGCCTGGCAGGCCGGCCCGTACGAGCCCGCCATCCCGGCGGCGTCCCGGGCCTCTGCGGCGCCGCCCAGGCTGGTGCCGCCCAGGCCGGTATCGGCGGGCAGCCGGCCGAGCCGCTCGCATTCGGCCAGCAGCGCCGGCAGCACGCCGCCCAGGTGGTCCGCGTTCCAGCCGGGGATGTCCGCATAGTCGATGCGGGTCAGGGCGAGCGCGGGCGGCCCGGCGGGCCCGGCGCAAGCCGAGAGCAGGAGCAGGCCGCCCGTCAGCAGGGCGGCGGCGCGCAGCGGGACGATCATGCAGGCGATGCGGAAGACGGCCGGCGCGACGTGCCGCGCGTCAAGCGCTCCGGGCGCCGGCGAGCCGCCAGGCGGCGCCGTCGGTGCCCTTCGGGCCGCCGATCCAGCGCTCGAAGGTCCAGCTGTCGGCGAGCTCCGTCACCGCGTCGGCGCCGGACACCGGCAGCCCGTCGCGGCCCATCAGCACGCTGACCTGGTCGGACACCACGCGCACGTCGATGGTGGCGCGCCAGATGCCGTTCTCCTGCACCAGTGCGGCGTTCGAGTCGGCGATCGTCGCC
>CAXUEL010000346.1:0-2900 GCA_964249915.1 uncultured Acetobacteraceae bacterium
GGGGTGCGCGAGGCGGGGGCCGCGGGCGGCGGGGAAACGCACTATGCCCTGCTGGTGGTGAGCGACGCCTTCGCGGGGCTCGGCCGGGTGGGACGTTCGCGCCTGGTGCACGACGCGCTGGAGGCGGAGTTCCGGAGCGGTCTGCACGCGTTGTCGCTGACGCTGCGCACGCCGCCGGAACAGGACGCGTCCGGCCGGGGTGGCGGCGCGGCCGGGCCCGGTTGACGGGTTGTTGTTGTTTGCGCGGCCCATGCCGATCCGGTAGCGTTCGCGCCGCTTCCGGTTGAAGCGCCCACGTCGAAGAGGACGAACGATGGCCGACCTCGACGAGGCCGCGCCGGCCGGCACCACGATCCGTTACAACGGCTACTTCGATCGCTACGAGGAGGGCCGCGCGTCCGGCTGGGTGACCGACCTCGCATCGCCGCACGAGGTGGTGCAGCTCAAGGCGGTGGTGGACGGGCGGGAGATCGGCACGGTGACGTGCGACGGCGTGCGCGAGGACGTGCGCGGCGCGCTCGGGCTGGCCAGCGCCGAGGTCGGCTTCGAGTTCGACCTGCCCGAGGACCATCTCGACGGCGAGCCGCACGAGCTGAGCTTCGTGCTGCCGGACGACAGCGTGCTGCCGTACATGGGCGAGGGGGGACTGAACAGCCTGACGCCGCTGCTCGCGTTCAGCGACCGGCCCAGCGTCACCGTGCAGGGCAACGTCGACGGGCTGGTGCACAACGCGTTGCGCGGCTGGGTGCTGCGCAAGATCGGGCGGGCGAAGAAGGCGCAGGCGCGCTGCGACGTGCTGGTCACCTGCGACAACGTCAAGATCGCGCAGATCAAGGCGGACCGGTTCCGGCGCGACGTCGGCAACGTGCTGGGCTGCGACCCGAACTGCGGGTTCGAGTTCGCGGTGCCGCACGCGTTCCAGAAGGACTACGCGCAGAGCTTCCGCTTCTTCGTGCTGCCGGAGATGCTGGAGCTCGACAACAGCCCGTTCAAGACGGCCACGGTGTCGAACTTCCTGGAAGGCCGGCTGGTCGCGATCTCCAACGACATGAGCCGCATGTATGCGGACATGGAGCGGCTGCGGCGCGAGATCACGGCGCTGCTGCCGAGCCAGGGCTACCACATCGGCGACTACGACCGCTGGGCGCGCCGCTACTACGAGAACCTGCGGGCGCGGACCGCGGCCGAGCGACGCGCGCTGGCCCAGGCGGGCGCGCTGCCGTCGGAGCCGCTGGTCACGGTGATGGTGCCGACCTACAAGCCGCTGCTGTCGGACTTCGTGGCCGCGATCGAGAGCGTGATCGCGCAGACCTACGAGAATTGGGAGCTGGTGATCGTCGACGACGGCTCCAAGTCGAAGGAGGTGTCGGACAAGATCGACGCGTTCTGCGCCGCCGACACGCGGATCCGCTGCATACGCTCGAAGAAGAACGTCGGCATCGCCAAGGCGACCAACATCGCCATGGAAGCGGCGCAGGGCGAGTGGACCGTGTTCTTCGACCACGACGACCTGCTGGTGGACGTGGCGCTGGAGATCATGATCCGCACCGCGCGTCGCACCGGCGCCAAGCTGCTGTATTCGGACGAGGACAAGATCGACCAGGCCGGGTACTACCTGGAGCCGAACCTGAAGCCGGACTGGAACTACCGCTACGTGCTCGGCTGCAACTACGTCTGCCACCTCACGGTGATCGAGACGGCGACGATGCGCCAGGTCGGGCTGCTGCGGAAGGACTACGACGGCGCGCAGGACCACGACTTCATCCTGCGCTGCTCGGAGATCCTGAGTCCGCGCCAGATCGCGCACGTGCCGGAGCTGCTGTATCACTGGCGGATCACGCCGAACTCGACGGCGGCGGACGTGTCGAAGAAGGGCTATGCGGTGGACGCCGGCGTGCTCGCCGTCACCGACCATCTCAAGCGCCGCGGCCAGGTGGCGGAGGTGTCCACCATCAACGGGCTCACCATCTACGGGGTGGAATGGATCCCGCAGCGCACGCCCAAGGTGTCGATCATCATCCCGTTCCGAGACCAGATCGAGACCACCCGCCAGTGCGTCGCCTGCCTGATGGAGAACACCGACTACGACGACTTCAACATCGTGCTGGTGAACAACTGGTCGGTGTCGCCGGAAGCCAGGCAGTTCCTCAAGGATGTCAAGGCCATGAAGACGGTCCGCGTCCTGGAGGTGGTGGAGGAGTTCAACTACTCCCGCCTGAACAACCTGGCCACGAAGGACAACGACGCGGAGTTCTTCGTGTTCATGAACAACGACGTGTTCATCACCGACAAGGGCTGGCTGAGGCGGATCATCGGCGAGGCGCTGTCGGACGACACGATCGGCATCGTCGGGGGCAAGTTCCTTTATCCCAACAAGACGGTGCAGCATGCGGGCGTGGTGGTCGGCACGCACGGCGTGGCGGCGCACATCCATCTCGGCATCCCGGACGACGACTACGGCTATATCGGCAGGGCGCGGCTGAGCCAGGACCTGGTCGCCGTGACGGCGGCGTGCATGCTGATCCGCGCCGACAGCTTCCGCGCGGTCGGCGGCTTCGACGAGGAGCACCTCCGGGTGGCCTACAACGACGTCGACCTGTGCCTGAAGGTGTACGGCAGCGGCCAGCGCGTGGTGTGGTGCGCGGACTTCGTCGCCGAGCACCACGAGAGCCTGTCGCGCGGCAGCGACATGCGCCCCGACCAGGAGGCGCGGTTCTTCCGCGAGCAGCAGACCATGTACGAGCGCTGGGGCGACAAGCCGTTCTTCCGCAACGACCCGTTCTTCAACCCCAACTTCTCGCGCATCGACCGGCTGTTCTACGATCTCGAGGACCCGGCCAGGCCGCGCGAGCCGGCGCCCACCTGACCGTGCGGCTCCGGCAGGCGGCGCTGGCGCTGGG
>CAXUEL010000347.1:0-2897 GCA_964249915.1 uncultured Acetobacteraceae bacterium
GCCTCCGGTGCCGGCGACGCTCGTGGCGGCGGCGGCGCGGGCGCCCTCCCCCGCCGCGCCGGGCGGGCTGGAGCTGCTGTTCCGGCCGGACCCGTCGATCCGCGACGGCATGCTGGCCGACAATGCCTGGCTGCAGGAATGCCCCAGGCCGCTGACCAGGATCGTGTGGGAGAACGTGGTCGCGGTGTCGCCGCTGCTGGCCGGGCGCGAGGGGATCGGGAACGGCGACGTGCTGGAGATCGAGGCCGGGGGGCGCCGGCTGGAGGCGCCGGCCTGGATCACGCCGGGCCAGGCCGAGAACAGCCTGACGGTGACGCTGGGCTACGGGCGGCGGGCGCCCGGGATGCTGTCCTACGGGCTCGGCTACGACGCCTATGCGCTGCGGCAGGACGCGACGCCGTGGCGGGTCGACGGGGCGACGATGCGCCGCACCGGACGGCGGGTGACGGTCGCGTGCACCCAGGACCATTCCGCCATGGACGGGCACGACTTCGTCCGGATGCAGCATCCGGGCGAGCGGCAGCGCGACGCGGCGTCGCAGCGTCCGGCGACGCTGTATGCCGACACCCTCGCCACCCCCGGGGATGGGCGCGGCGGCGGGCACGGCGACGGACGCGCCTGGGGCATGGTGATCGACCTGGACAGCTGCACCGGCTGCAACAGCTGCGTGGTGGCCTGCCAGTCGGAGAACAACGTCGCCGTGGTCGGCCGCGAGGAGGTGATGCGTGGCCGCGAGATGCACTGGCTGCGAATCGACCGCTACTACGCGGGCGGGCTCGACGCGCCGGACACGCGGTTCATGCCGGTGCCGTGCATGCACTGCGAGGACGCGCCCTGCGAGGTGGGCTGTCCGGTGGAGGCGACGCTGCACGACCACGAGGGGCTCAACCTCATGGTGTACAACCGCTGCGTCGGCACGCGCGCCTGTTCCGGCTACTGCCCGTACAAGGTGCGGCGGTTCAACTGGTTCGACTACTCGGCGGGTGCGGCGCCGAGCATCCAGGAGGGGCGCAACGTGGACGTGACGGTGCGGGCCGCCGGGGTGATGGAGAAGTGCACCTACTGCGTGCAGCGGATCGCGGAAGCGCGGATCGACAGCGACAAGTCGGGGCAGCCGATCGCCGACGGCGTGGTGCGCACCGCCTGCCAGACCGCCTGCCCGACCCAGGCGATCAGCTTCGGCAACTTGGCCGACCCGCAGGCGGAGGTGACGGCGCAGCGCGGGGACGGGCGCAACTACGCGCTGCTCGGCGAGCTGGGGGTGAGGCCGCGCACCACCTACCTGGCGGGCCTGCTGCCGCCGGGGAGCGCCGCATGACGGTGCACCCGACCACCCTGATCCGCTCCGACCAGACCTTCGAGAGCATCGGCCGGTCGGTCGAGCAGGCGGCGTTCGGCAGCGTCGGGCGGGCCTGGTGGCTGGCGATGGCGGCGTCGGTCGGGCTGGTCGGGCTGCTGGTGGTCTCGGTGGGCTGGCTGCTGCTCGAGGGCGTGGGCGTCTGGAACAACAACATCCCGGTTTCCTGGGCGCTCGACATCGTCGGCTACGACTGGTGGATCGGCGTCGCCACCGGCTCGCTGGCGCTGTCGGTGCTGCCGCTGCTGCTGGAGCGGGGCTGGCGTGGCGGCATCGCGCGCGTGGCGGAAACGGTGTCGGTGCTGGCGGCGGTGGCGGCGGGGATCTACCCGATCATCCACCTCGGGCGGCCGTGGTTCTTCTACTGGAACCTGCCGTACCCGAACACGATGCTGCTGTGGCCGCAGTTCCGCTCGCCGCTGTACTGGGACGCGATCGACATCCTGGGCTTCCTGGTGGTCAGCCTGTCGGTCTGGTACCTGGGGCTGCTGCCGGACCTGGCGGCGTTGCGCGACCGGGCGGTGGACCGGCTGCACGGCGACGACCGGGAGGCAAGCGGCGGGCGCTTCGCGCGCCGGATCGCGCAGGCCTATGGCGTCGCGGCGCTCGGCTGGCGCGCCTCGGCGCCGCACTGGCACCGGCGCGGGCAGGCGCTGCGGATCATCGGGCTGCTGGGCCTGGTGGTGGTGGTGTCGCTGCAGACCGGGGCGGCGGTGATGTTCGCGGGCACGGTCGAGCCCGGCTGGCACGACACGCTGCAGCCGGTGGAGTTCCTGGTGGTGGCGCTGTTCTCCGGCGTCGCCGCCAGCACGCTGGTGGTGGTGGTGGTGCGTTCCGCGTTCTCGCTTGGGGGCGTGATCACCGAGGCGCACCTGGACCGGCTGGGCTGGCTGCTGCTGGGGATCGGGCTGCTGGACGCGTACTGCCTGGCCACGGCCATGTTCGGGACCGGGACCAGCGGCAGCGCCTATGCGGTCGCCTCCATGGCGCGGCGGCTGCACGGGCCGCATGCCTGGGCGTTCTGGGTGATGGTGCTGGCGGGGCCGGTGCCGGTGCAGCTGCTGTGGCTCGAGGGGGCGCGGCAGTCGCCGCCGCTGCTGCTGCTGATCGCGGCCGCGGTCTGCGTCGCCACCTGGGCGGACCACTTCACCGTCATCGTGGTGACGCTGCAGCACGACTTCCTGCCGTCCTCCGACCACCCCTACTCGATCGGGCTGTGGGCGATGGCGACGTTCCTGGGCTCGTGCGGGCTGTTCCTGTTCCTGTTGCTGCTGGCGATGCGCCTGTTGCCGGTGCTGGCGACGGCGCCGGTGCGGGCGCTGACCCATCCGGGGGCGGAGTCGACGCGCACCCCGGTGTCGTCGGACCGGATCGACCTGCCACGGGACGCGCCGCTCTGGGGCATCGCCGCGGAATACGACGAGGCCGGGCAGATGATCCGCGCGGCGTCGCTGCTGCGGCCGCGTCGGCTGGGGCGGATCGACCTGTACTCGCCGGTGCCGCTGCCCGAGGCGGCGCCGCTGCTGTCGCTGTCGGGGCC
>CAXUEL010000348.1:0-2884 GCA_964249915.1 uncultured Acetobacteraceae bacterium
ACGCCGAGGCGCGGCAGCGAGACGATGTCCGGATCGGGGTCCGGCGCGTCCGCCGCGGCCGGCGAGCCCGGCTCGTCCAGCAGCCCGTCCAGCAGCTCGTGGATGCTGTCGGCGGTGTCGCGCAGAAAGGCGCACAGGGCCTCGTCGCCGGCACGCTCGCCCCAGGCGGCCGCGGCGAGCAGGGCCGCGATCTCGGTGCCGAGCGTGTGCAGCTTGACGCCGTCGGTGCGGCCCCATCGGTCCTGGCCGTCCAGCGGGTCGTGGCGTGCCAGGCACAGCGCCGCCCTTCGCACCATCGGCCAAAGGCGCCCGACCTCCTCCTCCCCCAGCACTCCGGCCCGCAGCGCCAGGTCGGCCAGCAGCACCGGCTGCGCGATCTCGTCCAGCTGCAGGCCCTGCCAGGCGGCCATGCCGTCGAGCCAGAAGTTCTGCGGCCAGTGCCCGTCCTCTTCCTGCACGGTGTGGAGGTAGCCGAGCGCCTCGCGCACCGGTCCGCCGTCGCCCGCGGCCAGCAGCGCGCCGGCGGCGGCGGCCACGTCGCGACCGCGCACCAGGTGGCAGGCGGCGGGGTAGGCGTCGTTCTGCAGCGCCGCCCACGGCACGCCGAGGCTGGCGATCCGGGCTCCGGGCACGGACGGGCATTCGTGGGTGCGGATCGCCATCAGGCTGCTGCGATACAGTCCGCCGGTCTCGGGGCCGGCGTCGCCCACCGACGCGTCGAGCGGCCGCGTGCCGTCGAGCCAGCGATGCCAGGCCGCGGCATAGGCGTGCTCCAGGCCGGCGAACGGCTCCAGCAGCGCCGCCTTCGCCCGCATCGCCGCCTCGGTCCAGATCCGGCCGAACGCCAGCACCACCACCACGCCGTCCGGGCTCCCGTCCAGCACCAGCTCGCCGGTCAGGGCGACGTTGCCGTTGAACGCGCGCTCGTACTGCCAGGCCATGTGCCGGTGCCGGGACAGGTCCTGCCAGCCGTCGCTGATCCCGGCATAGCCGGCCGAGCGGGCCAGCCAGCCGCCGCTGGCGGCCAGCGCCACCGCCGTGCCCTGGGCCTCGGCGAACAGCATCTGCACGCCCTTGTACTCGCCGGTCCACGCCGTTCCCATGCCGGTGACGTTGACCAGGTGCGGCGCCAGCAGCGCGTGCAGGCGCAGCGGCGCCCGCGCGCCGCCCTCCGGCCCGGCCCCCGGTTCCGCCAGGTCCTCGAGCCGGACGTGCTGCAGCACCGCAGGGCGGACCGGGTCGGCGATGATCCGCTTGTGCAGCCGGAACCGGCCGCCGTCATGGGTGCTGAGGATGCGGTAGGCCGGCACCCCGGGCGCCAGCGGCACCGTGACGGACGCGCAGTCGCGCCGCTCCTCGGCGAACAGGGTGTCGCCGTCGGTGACGATCAGGCCGAAGTCGCGCACCGCGGTCTGCTCGATGCGCGGATAGGCGATCTCGTTGAGGATGCCGTTGCCCAGCGTGAACCAGACCCGGCTGTCGTCGCGCAGCGAACGCCCGACGCCGCTCTTGCCGGTCGGGATCCAGCGCGGCGGCTGTCCCGGCTCTCCAGGCGCGTCCACCATCGACTGCGGTTCTCCTTCAACCGGCATCGCGCCGTCGCCTGCAGGAACGCCCGGACGGAACGTTCTGTTCCGCCCGACGGGATCGGGTGCCGTCCCCGCACCGCCGTCCTTGTTGCGCCGGCGCGGCGCTCCAGGTTAGCAGACCAGGCACCGTTGCCCCGGCCGGGCGCCGCATCGAGGTAGGATTATCATGGGTTATCGCGTCGCCGTCGCAGGAGCCACCGGAGCGGTCGGGCGCGAGATCATCAAGACCCTGGCCGAACGCCGGTTCCCGGTGGACGAGATCGTGGCCCTCGCTTCCGCCCGCTCGGTCGGCCAGGAGATCTCGTTCGGGCCCAAGCGCGTGCTGGCGGTGCGCAACCTCGACACGTTCGACTTCGCCGGCTGGGACCTTGCCCTGTTCAGCCCGGGTGCCTCGGTCTCCGCGGTGCACGCGCCCCGTGCCGCCGCCGCCGGCTGCGTGGTGATCGACAACACCTCGCAGTTCCGCATGGACTACGACGTGCCGCTGGTGGTGCCGGAGGTGAACCCGCAGGCGCTGTCCCGGCACACCCGCCGCCGGATCATCGCCAACCCGAACTGCTCCACCATCCAGATGGTGATGGCGCTGAAGCCGCTGCACGACCTGTTCACCGTCAAGCGGGTGGTGGTGGCGACCTACCAGGCGGTGTCCGGCGCCGGCAAGGAGGGCATGGACGAGCTGTTCACCCAGACCAAGGGCTCCTTCGTCAACGACCCGCCGACCACCGAACAGTTCACCAAGCCGATCGCCTTCAACGTGATCCCGCACATCGACCGCTTCATGGACGACGGCGCGACCAAGGAGGAATGGAAGATGGCGGTGGAAACCCGCAAGATCATGGGCGGCGAGATCGCGGTGATCGCCACCTGCGTGCGGGTGCCGGTATTCATCGGCCACTCGCTGGCGGTGGTGGCGGAGTTCGAGGACAAGGTGGACCTCGCCCGGGCCCGGGACGCGCTGCGGGACGCGCCCGGCGTGGTGCTGCACGACCACCACGAGGACGGCGGCTACGTCACCCCGCTGGACTGCGCCGGCGAGGACGCGACCTATGTCAGCCGGCTCCGGGTCGACCCCACGGTGCCGAACGGGCTGGCGTTCTGGTGCGTGTCGGACAACCTGCGCAAGGGGGCGGCCTTGAACGCCGTTCAGATCGCCGAGGCAATAGTGGCGCTCGACCTGCTGCGGAAGGCCGCCTGAACCGGTTCCTGCCTGGCCGCGCCGCCCGGGCGCCGGAGCCGCACTACGTTTGGCGCCCAGGGGCGCCGCCGGCGCGTCCGCCTCGCGCGTCCCGGCGACG
>CAXUEL010000349.1:0-2875 GCA_964249915.1 uncultured Acetobacteraceae bacterium
GTGCCCGGCCCGGTCCCGGCCGGTCCACTTCCCGACGCTGTGCCGGCGACGCTGCCGGGAGCTCCCCTGCCGCAGGCGGCCGGGGACGCGGCCATGCCGGTCGACGACAGCCAGGCGGAGCACCGGTCGCGCGATGCCGCCCACCGTCGCAACACGCTGCGCGTGCTCCGGCGCGTCCCGTTCGCGCTGCTCCGGCTGCTGTTGAAGCTCGTGCCGCTCGGCGCCTTCCTGCTGGTCGGCAATGGCGCCGCCACCCTGGTCGCGACGGCGCCGCGCACCCAGCTGGTGATCCTGGCCGTCACCGGCATCTACGGCGTCAGCCGCAGCCTGTGGCTGCTGATGGACATGCTGCTGGCGCCGCGCGCGCCCGGGGTGCGGCTGGTCGGGGTCACGGACGACACCGCCCGGTTCCTGATCCGCTGGTGGGGCTGGCTGGTCGCGGTGCCGGCGGCGGCGATCTGCGTCACCGACGTCGGCCGCATCCTGGACCTGCCGGCACGGGCGGGGCTGGCGATCACCCGGGCGGTGGTGCTGGTCGAGCACGTGCTGCTGGCGGTGCTGATCTGGCAGACCCGTTACAAGGTCGCGGCCAGCCTGCATCCGCCGCGCCGGCTGCGGAGCCGCTCGTTCGGCCGGGTGCTGACGGTGCTGGCCGACCGGTGGTGGGTCCCGGCGCTGTTCTTCGACGCCGCCCTGTGGTTCGTCTGGGCTGCCGAGATACGCGGCGGCTACGCCAGGATGTGGCAGCTGTTCCTGTCCGGCTGCGTGGTGATCCTCGCCTGCCGCCTGCTGGCCGTGATGCTGCTCGGCGGCCTGGACCGCTTGTTCCGGATCGAGCCCGGCACCGAGCTGGACCATCCCGGCCTGGCGCGCCGCGCCAGCCGCTACTACCCGGTGCTGCGCCGGGTCGTCGTCTGGGCCCTGAGTGCCGCCGGCGCCGTCGCCCTGCTGCAATGGTGGGGCGTGCCGGCGCTCGGCTTCTTCACCCGCGGCACGCTCGGCACCCGCCTGCTGTCGGCGCTGGTCACGGTGCTGGTCACGCTGGTGGTCGGCGTGCTGGTGTGGGAGGGGGTGAACGGCGCGCTCGACCGGCAGATCGGCCGGTTCAACGACACCAACCAGGCCGCCCGCGCCACGCGGCTGCAGACCCTGCTGCCGATCCTGCGCACCCTGCTGTTCGTGGTGCTGGGCACGATCCTGGGGCTGACCGTGCTGAGCGAGGTCGGCGTGAACATCGCGCCGCTGCTGGCCGGCGCCGGCATCCTCGGCGTCGCGGTCGGCTTCGGCTCGCAGAAGCTGGTGCAGGACTTCATCACCGGCATCTTCCTGCTGGTCGAGAACGCGATGCAGGTCGGCGACAGCGTCACCGTGGCCGGGATCAGCGGCACCGTCGAGCACCTGTCGATCCGCACGCTCCGCCTGCGCGGCGGCGACGGCTCGATCCAGATCATCCCGTTCTCCTCGGTGTCCACCGTCGCCAACATGAGCCGCGACTTCGCGGTGGCGACGGTCAGCATCGCCATCGCCTTTTCCGAGGACACCGACCAGGTCTGCGCCATCCTGGAGTCGATCGGCGCCGAGCTGCGCGACGATCCGGCGTTCTCCGACAAGATCCTGGCCGACTTCGCCCTGAACGGCATCGACAGCCTGGGCGAGTACGCGGTGGCGATCAGCGGCACGATACGCTGCACCGTGTCCGGCCGCTGGCCGGTGCAGCGCGAGTTCAACCGCCGCCTGCGGGTGCGCATGATGCAGGACAAGGTCGCCCTGCCGCAGGCGCACCGCATCCTGGACCTGCCGGCCTTGCCCGGGCTGCTCGATCGGGCGCAGCCTCGCGCGGCGATCCCCGGACAGGACACGAGCCATGGCTGATCCCGCCGCCCCGGACGCGGTTCTCGCCGCCGACGGCTATGCGTTCGTTCCGGCGGAGCGGATGCGCGCGCTGCTCGGGATCGAGGCGCTGCGACGCTGGGACGGGTTCGCCGCGAGCTGGGACCACCTCGGCCTCGACCGCTACATGGCCGATGGCGGCCGCTACCGCCGACGCCGCCATGCCGTGTTCGCCGCCAGCGAGGCGGGGTTCGAGCGCAAGCCGCACCAGCCGCACTACCAGAGCCGCGACCACAACGCCCTGAACGGCGGCATCGAACGCTGGTTCACCCCGGTGGAGGACCAGGTCGCCACCCATCCGGTGCTGCTGGCGATCCTGTCGGCCTGCCGCACCCTGTTCGAGGACCTGACCCCGCCCGGCATGCGCCCGGACACCTGGCACGTCGAGCTGCACCAGTTCCGGATCGAGCCGGACGGCGCCGAGGACGGGCAGCCCACGCCAGAAGGGCTGCACCGCGACGGCGTCGACTGGGTGCTGGTGCTGCTGGTGGCGCGCGAGAACATCGCCAGCGGCGTCACCAGCATCCACGACGCGCAGCGCCGGCTGCTCGGCTCCTTCACCCTGCGCGAGCCGCTGGACGCCGCCTTCGTCGACGACGGCCGCGTCTACCACGGCGTCACCGCGATCCGCCCGCTCGACCCGGCGCTGCCCGCGCACCGCGACGTGCTGGTGGTGACCTTCCGCCGGCAGTAGCCGGCAGGCGAAACCGGGCCGGCCGTCCCGGGTTGACGGCGTGCACCCGGGGGAGGCATCGCGTGTCAGGCATCATCAGGACGTTTCTGCTTGGCGTCGGCCTGGCCGGCCTGGCCACCCTCGTTTGTCCGCACATGTGGTCCGGCCTGCGGCGGCGCGGCGTGGGCACGCCCCCGGCCTGACCGCCGGTCCGGCACCGGTCTGGGTGCCGGTCTAGGCGCCGGTCGCACGCGCAGGCCGCGGCTCAGCGCCTGATCCCGAAGCCCGGCTTGACCGTCGAGCGGGCAATGG
>CAXUEL010000350.1:0-2865 GCA_964249915.1 uncultured Acetobacteraceae bacterium
GGCGGGGGGGCCGGGGTACGCTTGCTGGACCGAGCCGCGGGGGGGGGGGGGGGGGGGCGCGGGGTGCGGCGGGCGCCGCGGCGTCAGGCGAGGCCGAGCAGCTCCACGTCGAAGATCAGGGTGGCGTTGGGCGGGATCGTGCGGCCGGCGCCGCGCGCGCCGTAGCCGTGCTCGGGCGGCAGCACCAGGATGCGACGGCCGCCGACCCGCATGGTGGCGACGCCGAGATCCCAGCCGGAGATCACCTCGCCCACGCCGAGGCTGAAGCGGAACGGGGTGCCGCGATCGCGCGAGCTGTCGAACTTGGCCCCCTCCTTGCCGTCCTCGTCGAGCCAGCCGGTGTAGTGCACCACCACGGTCTGCCCCCGCGTCGGCGACCCGCCCTGCCCTTCGACCTCGTCGCGGTAGCGGATGCCGTTGGGCAGGGTGACGAAGTCGGTGTCCATGGGATGCTCCGGGGTTGGACGGATCGGCGGTTCTAGCAGGGGGCCGGGCGGATGCCGAGCCGGCCCGGCAGCGGGCAGGCCGGGTGGATCGCTAGCCGAACGACACGGGTCCGACGGCGCCGTGCCAGTGGCTCACCCTCGTCCCCGTCTCGTCCATGACGAAGAAGTGCGTCATGGCCGGGTGCATCGTCGGGCCGCCATCGTCGGGCGTCATGGCGACGGTGCCGCGGAACACCTTCAGGGTGCCGCCGTCCCAGTACTCCTTGACCTCGTGCAGCGCGGTGAAGCCGGTGTCGACGAAGGCGCGGAGGTTGTCGCGGATCGCCTCCCGGCCGTGCCAGTCGGCGACGCCGAGGTTGCAGATCGCGTCCTCCGCGAAGCAGTCGAAGCCGGCGCCGAACGTCTTGTCGTCGATCTCCTTCCACATCGCCAGAAGCCAGTCGGGGGCGGGCTTCTTCTCGAACGTCCTGGTGTCCATGGGAGTCTCCGATGGTCGTGCCGTCCGTGCCGCTCGCCGGAATGGCGGTCGCCATGCCTGCCGGGCCGGAGCCGATGCCGGGACGGGTCCTGAGCCCGGTCCGGCGCCGGGCGGGACCATGCCGCCCGCCGCTGCCGGGCCTCAATTACCTCCGAGGTCATGGACGATGCCGGTCCGGACCGGCCGGCACGCCCGCTTCCCGTTCGAGCACTGCCGGGCCGGGTCCGGCCCGGCATGATCCGGCGTGCCGAGCGGGGCGGCGAGCTCGGCGCGCTCCTGCGCCATTGGCGACAGGTTCGCGGCCTGAGCCAGCTCGGCCTCGCCCTGGAGGCGGGGATGTCGCAGCGCCACCTGAGCTTCGTCGAGACCGGGCGCAGCACGCCGAGCCGCGACACCCTCCGCGCCATCGCCGACGCGATGGCGATCCCGTTCAGGGAGCGCAACATGCTGGCCCTGGCGGCCGGCTATGCGCCCGACTACGCCGACGGCGAGCTGGACGCGCCGGAGATGCGCAGCGTCACCGCAGCGCTCGCCCGCGTGCTGCGGCAGCACGAGCCGTTCCCGGACTTCGTGCTGGACCGCAGCTGGGACGTGGTGATCGCGAACGACGCCGCCCGGCACTTCCTTGGCCGGTTCATCGAACTCGACGCCCATCCCAGGCCACGCAACATGCTGCACCTGATGTTCGACCCCGGAGCCATGCGGCCGTTCATCCATGACTGGGACACGGCGGCCCAGGCGCTGATCGACCGCGTCTTCCGCGAGGCGACCGGGCAGGTGCTCGACCAGCCGGCGCGCGCTGCTCGACAGCCTCATGGCCTATCCGGGGGTCAGGCCGGAGTGGCGCCGATATACCCCGGCGTCCGGCGCTCCGGTGGTCCCGATCGGCTTCGTTCGCGACGGAACGGTGCTGAACTACTTCTCCCTGGTCTCCGTGGTGGGAACCCCACGATCCATCCTCACCCAGGAGCTTCGCGTCGAGTGCATGTTCCCGGCCGACGAGGCGACGGAGCCGCGTCACCTGGCGCTCATGGCCGAGGCGCCGTCTTCCCGGAGCCCGGAGGATCCCCGGAAGTTGTCGTGAGCCCGGACCGTCGGCCGCGCCGGGAGGATGGCGTCGAAGCCGACATCTCGCCCCGTCGAGCGCTGATCGTCGGAACAGGGGAACATCGTGCCGGCAGGCCGGTGGTGGGCCTGCACCACGGACGAGATGACCTGACCTGCCGGGAGCATCGCGAATTCGTCACAAAAAAGCGACATCCACTGCAGGCGCCGGTCCGTATCAGTTCCGGGAGCCACAGGACGTGGCCTCCCGAAGCGTGATCACGCGCGCCATCCCGGGACGAAACGCACCATGCAGCAGAACAACATCCCTTGGACGTCCTCTTCCCGCCGCTCCCTGCTCGGACGGGCGGGCGTGGGCGCCCTGGCGGCCGGAGCGATGGTCGCCGGCATCGGCCGCACATCTCCGGCCGAAGCAGCGACCACCGACATCGACGTCGGCATCCTCAACTTCGCGCTCAACCTGGAGTACCTCGAGGGCGAATACTACAACCGCGGTGTCAACGGCTCCGGCCTGGCCAACATCGGGACGCCCGGCACGGTCACCGGCGGCAGCCCGGTCCCGTTCGCCGACGCAGCCGTCCAGAAGCTGTTCGCCAACATCGCCCTCGACGAGGCCAACCACGTCGCCTTCCTGCGCGCCAACCTTGGCACCGCCGCGGTTCCCGAGCCCGACATCGACTTCACCAACACCTTCCTGAGCCTCGGCCAGGCAATCGGGCTGCCGGGCTTCAACCCGTTCGCGGACGAGCTGAGCTTCCTGCTCGGCGCCTACGTGTTCGAGGACATCGGCGTCACCGCCTACAACGGCGCGGCACCCCTGATCACCAGCAAGACCTACCTCGGTGCCGCCGCCAGCATCCTCGCGGTCGAGGCCTA
>CAXUEL010000351.1:0-2859 GCA_964249915.1 uncultured Acetobacteraceae bacterium
GGTCCGCTTCCCAGCGCTCGCCCAGCAGCGCGAACCGGTCGCGCAGCCTGGCCGCCATCGGAGCGCCGTCGAGCGCGAACAGCGGCCGCAGCGCCGGCGGCACCGCGCCCGGCGCCAGCACGCCGCGCCCGTGCCCGGGCAGGAACTCGAACGACGGGTGCCCGGTCCGCAGCGCTTCCCAGGCGCGACGGACGCCGGGCCCGCCGTCCCCGGGGTTGCTGCCGTGCAACAGCAGCACCCCCTGCGGCGACAGCTTGGGCGCCCAGGCGGCGCAGTCCCGCACCGGATCCTCCAGGCAGCGGCCGTGCAGGTGGAGCAGGTCGATGCTGCCGTCCTCGAAGCCGGACAGCGCCTCCCCGGGCGGCATCCCGAGCAGGCGGGAGAAGGCGTTGTAGCGGGCGTCGTGGAACCGTGCGAGCTCGGCGGCCGCTTCGTCCCCGGCGACGGCATAGCAGCGTGTGGACAAGCCGGACGAGATCACCGACTCGCAGAAGCCGGCGTAGGAAACCCCGGTCCGGGTGCCGAGTTCAACCAGCAGCGCCGGCCTGAGGGTGCGCACCAGCCAGGCGGCGAAGGGCAGGTGGCCGTACCAGGCGCTGTCGACGTCCCGTCGCACCGGCCGCGAGAACAGCGGGTCCAGCGACGGCGACAGGAGAACGGCCAGCCCGCCATCCGGCAGGTCCGGATCAGGCGGCGCGACGGGATGAGACATCGGCCGATGGGTGGCGTAGCCCCGGTTCGTCGTCAATGCCGCCACGATCGCCCTGGTTGCAACAATTGACAGGCTCAGGGGCACAACAGCGGGTGTCAATAGTGTTGCCGGGTCGCGTTTCTTGATCCGGACGCGGTTTGCGGTCGATTTGTCGTCAATTCGTCATGAAGAACGCTGTGCAATGCTAACTCAAGATTAAGTCATTGCCGGTAGGGGATTTCTGGTTGCACCGCGGCATATCCAACGCTAGGTTGCAATTGCACGCGCTGGACGATGAGGCATCCCGCAAGGGTTGCCGTCAGCTGAGAAGGGGATGAAGAGATGGCAGGTGGTGTAGTTACGGTAACCGGGTCTGGGGGCACGCATATCCCCGTGACCGTGAACGGGAGCCAGGCGTATTCGCTGGCCCAGGACTACGCGAACGCGGTGAACACCGCCGCCGCCAACGGCACCCTGACCGCCACCAACGGCTCGGGTGATATGTTCGGTCCGGTCGGCTCCCCGGCAACCCCGGTCAACGAGTTCGTCGCGACCTCGGGCGGCTTCTACACCTACCCGTCGGGCTACGAGTACTTCACGACCGACACCGTCTCAAAGGTGTTCATCGACGCCAGCGCCGCAACGACCGGCACCGTGTTGAACACGTTGGTCGGCACCGGCGGCGCGGTCTACCTGGCGGGCTCCGAGTCCGGCGTGTTCATCGCCGGCGGCGGCAACAACCTGTTCATCAACTCGGGCGCCGGTGCCTACCAGGTCGCCACCAGCGACGGCAACGACAGCATCTTCGCTGGCTCGGGCTCGACCACCATTGCCGCCGGCACCGGCGACAATCTGGTCTACCTGGGCTCCGGCTCGGACACCGTGTTCTCGTCCGGCACCGACCGCATCTTCGGCAGCACCGGCGCGGCGACGATCGACGTCACCGGCAGCAGCAGCACCATCTACGGCAGCTCCGGCGCGCTGGCTGTCGACGACACCGAGGGCACCGGCACTAGCATCTCGGGTGGTGCCGGCACGGCGTCGATCAACGGCGGTGCCAACGGCTACTACAACCTGACCGGCCCCTCCACCGTGTTCGGTGGCGCCAGCGACACCATCGCCGCGTCGGGTGCCAGCACCGTCTATGGCGGCACCAACACCGTCTTCAACGAGACCGGCACGGGTTCCCTGCTGTTCATCGGCACCGGCGGCAACTCGACCGTCAATTCCGGCGCCGGCACGGCGACGGTGTTCGGGTCGAACGGCTCCGACATCACCTACAGCGGCGCCGGCACCCTGGTGGCGGGCGCGGGCAACGAGACCCTGAACGGCGCCGGCAGCACCCAGGGCTTCGCGGCGTTCGTGACCAACACCGGCACCACGACGTCCGGTGCCGACATCATCGGTGGAACCGGTGCCGACACGCTGGTGGCCGGCGTGGGCATGCAGACCCTGACCGGCGGCGCGGGCGCCGCCAACGTGTTCGACATCGCCGCCAACGGCACGATGAGCAACGCGACCATCACCATCAGCGACTTCGGCAGCGCTACCGGCAACCTGGTCGCCCTGTATGGCTATGGTGCCAACGAGGTCAATGCGGCGGTTGCGACCGCCACGACCTCCGGCAACAACACCACCATCACCCTTGGCGACAAGTCCACGGTCACCTTCGCCAACGTCACCAACATCAACACCGTGCACATCATCGGCGGCTGATAAGGCTGCCTATGGGGCGGGCCTCTGGCCCGTCCCGCCATCGCGTGCAAGAAACCGGGCCCTGGCCCGGTTTTTTTATGGGTCCTCCCCAACCGCCGACGGGATCGTGATGGACCCAACCCCGCCTCCGCCTGGATCGGCCGCCGCAGCTGGTCCGGCTGCGGATCCGGAGCAGCTGCGCCGCGACCTCGCCGCCACCAGGGCGCTGCTGGACAGCGTCCAGGCCAGCCTCCGCCTGCAGGGACTGCGCGGGGACGGGCTGCAGGCCGGCCTCGACGGCGCCCGCCACCGCATCGGCCAGCTCGAGCGCTCGGTGTCGTGGCGGCTGACGACGCCGCTGCGCTATGCCCGCGCGCTGGCCGCCGGGCGTCTGCCGACCGGCCACAGCTTCGCCGAGGCCGCGTCCCGGCTGGCCGAGATCGCGCGGGCCGAGGGGCTGCCCGGCCTCGGAC
>CAXUEL010000352.1:0-2825 GCA_964249915.1 uncultured Acetobacteraceae bacterium
CGGGATCGGACCCCGAACCCGCGCACCCGTACGCTTCGCCGTGTTCACGATCTCCTTGGTGCTGTTGTCCAGCACGCGGTGATCGTACGCCTTCAGGCGAATGCGGATGTTCTGGTTGTCCATGGTAACTCAGTCCAACTTCGGTTCGGGGCCGCCTCGTGCTCGTCGTTTACGCCTGGATCGATGCCACCACGCCA
The DNA here is from genome assembly GCA_964249915.1 of uncultured Acetobacteraceae bacterium. GTDB lineage: Bacteria > Pseudomonadota > Alphaproteobacteria > Acetobacterales > Acetobacteraceae > Lichenicola. Next base: position 198 of record CAXUEL010000352.1, read on the forward strand.
GCGCCGACGGTGCGGCCGCCCTCGCGGATGGCGAAGCGCAGGCCTTCGTCCATGGCGATCGGTGCGATCAGCTCGACGTCCATCGAGATGTTGTCGCCCGGCATCACCATCTCGGTGCCCTCCGGCAGCTGCACCACGCCGGTCACGTCCGTGGTCCGGAAGTAGAACTGCGGACGGTAGTTGGTGAAGAACGGGGTATGGCGACCGCCCTCCTCCTTGGTGAGGATGTAGGCCTCGGCCTTGAACTTGGTGTGCGGGGTGATCGAGCCGGGCTTGGCCAGCACCTGGCCGCGCTCCACGTCCTCGCGCTTGGTGCCGCGCAGCAGCGCACCGATGTTGTCGCCAGCCTGCCCGCGATCGAGCAGCTTGCGGAACATCTCGACGCCGGTGACCGTGGTCTTCACCGTGGTCTTGATGCCGACGATCTCGACTTCCTCGCCCACGTTCACCACGCCGCGCTCGACGCGACCGGTGACCACGGTGCCGCGGCCGGAGATCGAGAACACGTCCTCGATCGGCATCAGGAACGGCCGGTCGATCGCGCGCTCGGGCTGCGGGATGTAGGCGTCGACCTGGGCCATCAGCTCCAGCACCGCGTTCTCGCCCAGCACCGGATCGCCGCCGTTCAGGGTCACGACCGCCGAGCCCTTGACGATGGGGATGTCGTCGCCCGGGAACTGGTAGGAGGACAGCAGCTCGCGCACCTCCATCTCCACCAGCTCGAGCAGCTCGGGATCGTCCACCAAGTCGACCTTGTTCAGGAACACGACCAGCGCCGGTACGCCGACCTGGCGGGCCAGCAGGATGTGCTCGCGGGTCTGCGGCATCGGGCCGTCGGCGGCCGACACCACCAGGATCGCGCCGTCCATCTGCGCGGCACCTGTGATCATGTTCTTCACGTAGTCGGCATGGCCGGGGCAGTCGACGTGGGCGTAGTGGCGGTTCGCGGTCTCGTACTCGACGTGCGCCGTCGAGATGGTGATGCCGCGCGCCCGCTCTTCCGGCGCCTTGTCGATCTGGTCGTAGGCGGTGTAGACGGCGCCGCCCGACTTCGCCAGCGTCTTGGTGATCGCGGCGGTCAAGGACGTCTTGCCGTGATCGACGTGGCCGATCGTGCCGATGTTGCAGTGCGGCTTGTTCCGCTCGAATTTAGCCTTTGCCATCGTTCGTCTCCGTTGGCCCGCCGCCCCCGCTCATCGCGGGTCGCCGGTCGGTCGGGTTGGAAGGGGTCTGGTACTGGATCCGTGCCTACCAGCGGTAGTGGCTGAAGGCCTTGTTGGCTTCCGCCATCCGGTGCGTGTCTTCGCGCTTCTTCACCGCCGAGCCGCGGTTGTTCACCGCGTCCAGCAGCTCGTTCGACAGCCGGTCCTGCATCGTGTGCTCGCCGCGCTTGCGCGAGCTGTCGATCAGCCAGCGGATCGCCAGAGCCTGCCTACGCTCGGTGCGCACCTCGACCGGCACCTGGTAGGTGGCGCCGCCGACACGGCGCGAGCGCACCTCGACGGCCGGCTTCACGTTGTCCAGCGCCTCGTGGAACATGCGCACCGGATCGGCGGCGGATCCGCCGCGCCGGCGCATCGACTCCAGCGCGCCGTAGACGATGCTCTCGGCGGTGGACTTCTTGCCGTCATACATCAGCGCGTTCATGAAACGCGTGATGACGACGTCACCGAACTTCGGATCGGGCAGGATGTCGCGCTTCACGGCGCGGCGGCGACGGCTCATGCGTGATGCTCCTTACTTCGGCCGCTTGGCGCCGTAGAGCGAACGGCGCTTGCGACGCTTGGCGATGCCCTGGGTGTCCAGAACGCCGCGCAGGATGTGGTAGCGCACGCCCGGAAGGTCCTTCACGCGACCGCCGCGGATCAGCACCACCGAGTGCTCCTGCAGGTTGTGGCCCTCGCCGGGGATGTAGCTGACCACCTCGAAGCCGTTGGTCAGGCGCACCTTGGCCACCTTGCGCAGCGCCGAGTTCGGCTTCTTCGGCGTGGTCGTGTACACGCGCGTGCAGACGCCGCGCTTCTGCGGGCAGCCCTGCAGGGCGGGAACCTTGTTGCGCTTGGGCGCGGGCTCGCGTCCCTTGGCGATCAGCTGGTTGATGGTCGGCATGCGCCCTTCCGATCCTCGACATCCGGCGGCGGGCCTTTTCGCCGGGAGCGCCATCGACAGCGGGACGCCGCCAGGACGGGACGATCCCATCCGGACGGCGATCTGACCACGCGCGACCTTGGTCCCCTGTGGCAACGGGGACGGCGCCGCACGCGAGTGCTGCATCAAGCGGCTTCCGGCCGTCCTCGAGGGACAGGGCCTGCCGAGGGCCGTTCACTACGAGCCGGACCGCTCCAAGTCAAGCGGATGCGGAGGTCTTGCGCGAGATCCTGGGCCCATCATCGAAGATGGGCGTCTCCATCACGATGGTGGCTGGTTGGCACGGCAAAAGAAAAGGCCGGCCAGGTCGCCCGCGCCGGCCGCCCCGCCGGTTTTAGGGCGGGGCCCGCCGCCCGCCGGGGGGCCACGCCCGATGAGAACGCCGAGATCGTCCGCTCGGTCCTCGCCGGCCAGTCCGGCCCCCAGGCCGACGTCGTGATCCTCAACGCCGCCTACGCCCTCCTCGCCTCGGCCGAGTTC
>CAXUEL010000353.1:0-2819 GCA_964249915.1 uncultured Acetobacteraceae bacterium
CGGCCGGCCGGGGCCGGACCGGCCGCGCAGCAGCGCCGCCGAGATGCCGAGCAGCAGGACCGCGTAGGACAGGTCCAGCGTGGTCATCGACACCGGCAGGAAGGCGAACAGGCGGTTCGGCGCGTCGCACGGCTTGGCCGGACGCAGCGGCATTGAGGCCAGGCGCTCGGCAAAGGTGCCGCCGGAGAAGTGCGGCGCCGCGCATTCCGGCAACGGGCTCGGCCACCAGCCCTGCTCCACCCCGACGTGCAGCCCGGCCAGGCCGACCGCCGACAGCAGGGTCAGCACCACCAGCGCCGACAGCACGATACGCACCGGGCGCCCGACGCGCCACAGCGCCGCGATCAGCAGGCCCAGGATCACCAGCGCCCGGTACGGCCAGCGCTCCCACAGGCACAGCGCGCAGGGCGCCATGCCGGCCACGTGCTGCGCCCACCAGACCAGGCCGAGCGCCCAGGTCCCCGCCAGGATCCAGAACGCCCCGCCGGCGACGCCCGACGCGACGCCGCGACGCCGCGCGATCATGCGGCCTCCCGGACGTGAACGGTGTTCAGGACGTCGAGGAAGCCGCGTGCCCAGCTGGCGGCCGTCACCCGGGTCACCGCGGCGTTCATCGCCTCCCAGCGGCGCAGCCGCTCGGGCAGACGCATGGTCAGGGCCTGGTCCAGCGCCTCGGCGATCTCGTCCGGGTCGTACGGGTTGACCAGCACGGCGTCGCCGAGCTCGGGTGCGGCACCGGCGAAGCGCGACAGCACCAGCACCCCGGGGTCGGCCGCGTCCTGGGCGGCGACGTACTCCTTGGCGACCAGGTTCATGCCGTCGCGGAGCGGCGTCACCAGCCCCACCGCGGCGCGCCGGTGCACCCCGGCCAGCACCTTTCGCGGCAGGCCGCGGGTGATGTAGCGCAGCGGGATCCAGTCGATCTCTGCCCAGTCGCCGTTGATCCGCCCGGCGAGCTCGTCGAGCTGCCGGCGCAGCGCCTTGTATTCGGCCACCTCGCCGCGCGACACCGGGGCGATCTGCATGAACGAGACCTTGCCGCGATGCGCGGGGTAACGCTGCAGCAGCCGCTCGAAGCCGCGGAACCGCTCCGGGATGCCCTTGGAATAGTCCAGCCGGTCCACCCCCAGGATTAGCGCGCGGCCGTTCAGCGCCTGGGTGAGACGGCCCATCTCCTTGCTGGTCTCGCCGCGCGCCGCCTGCCTGGCGAAGGATTTCGGGTCGATGCCGATCGGGTATGCCTGCGCCCGCACCGCGACGCCGACCGCCTGCAGCGCCCCGTTCATGTTGGCGGCATCCTGCTCGGTCTGCACGCCGACCACGTCGTAGCCGGCCAGGTCGGCCAGCAGCAGGTCGGCACCGGGCAGGGCGCGGAACAGCTGCTCCGGCGGGAACGGGATGTGCAGGAAGAAGCCGATCCGGTTGCCCACCCCGTCGCGACGCAGTGCGGCGCCGAGCGGGAACAGCTGGTAGTCCTGCACCCAGATCGTGTCGTCCGGACGCAGCAGCGGCTCGAGCGCGCGGGCGAACCGGGCGTTGACCTCCAGGTAGGTGTCCAGCTCCTCGCGGCTGTACTGCATCAGCCCGAGGCGGTAATGGCACACCGGCCACAGGATGCCGTTGGAGAAGCCCTGGTAGAAGCCTTTGTGCTGGCGGGCGGTCAGGTCGATGGTGGCGTAGGTGACGCTTCCCTGCTCCACCACGCCCGGTGCCGGCTCGACGCCCTCCCTGGCAGCCGAGCTGCCGGACCAGCCGAACCACAGGCTGGGCTGGCCCTTGATCGCGTCCGCCAGCCCCACCGTCAGGCCGCCCGCCGCCTCCTTCACCTCGCGCGGCGACGGCACCCGGTTGGACACGACGACTAGCCGCCCCATGCCCCGGCTTCCCATGCGTCCGACCCGGCGGGCGTGGCGGCAAGCCGGGCAAGCCAGCCTCGGAACGCGTCGGGGTCGGGGAAGTCGTCCGGGATCCGGAACCCCACCCCGCCGAGCGCCACCGCGCCGCGTATGCCGTCCTCGTCGGTGGCGTCGTCGCCGACGAAGACCGGCAGCCGTCCGGCGAACGGCGGGCGTTGCATCAGCAGCCTGACCGCGCTCTCCTTGTCGATGCCGGCCGGCTTGACCTCCCAGGCCATCTTCGCCGGCTGCAGGTGGAAGCGGTGCCCGGGATCGGTCGCCAGCAGCGCGTCCGCCGCCTCCCGCAACGGTCCGGCGGCTCCGGGCACGGCACGGAAATGCAGCACGAAGCCGGTGTGCTTGCGTTCCACGCGGGCGCCGGGATGCGCCGCCACCAGACGCTCCGCCTCGTCCAGCCAGTGCGCGGGCACGGCCGGCAGCACCGCGCGCTCGACCGCGGCGTCGGGTGCGTGGCGCACCGCGATGCCGTGCTCGCCCGCCACCGCATACGGGATGCCGGGCAGGAAATGGTCGATCTGCGCGATCGGCCGGCCGCTGACCAGGCCCAGCGCGTCGCCGCACAGGGCGCGCAGGGCGCGCAGGGTGCCGGGCAGCCGCGCCGGCACCACCACCGACTCCGGCGTGGGCGCGATGTCCACCAGGGTGCCGTCGAAGTCGAGCAGGAAGGCGGCCTGCGACGGCGCCGGCAGGTCGGCAGGGATCGGATGCGGGTTCATGGGGCGAGAACCGGACGGGCGGCGGCCGGGTTCCCGGCGGGGAGCGGACGCCGGCTCATTGCGGCGGCGGCGATGCGGGTGGCGGCGGCGCGGGAGCGGAAGGCGGGGCGCCGTCGGGATACACCGCGTCCGGCTGCACGTCAGCGTCCGGCTGCCCCGGCTGGTCCGGGGGCGCCGCCTCGTCGTC
>CAXUEL010000354.1:0-1259 GCA_964249915.1 uncultured Acetobacteraceae bacterium
AGCCAGCGCTCCAGCGGCGGCAGCGTCCGCCGCGCCGCCTGCGCCTCGGGTTCCCGCGCGGGGTCCCGCGCGGGGTCGCGCTCCCGCACCGGAGCGAGCGGCTGCAGCAGCAGCTGGTTGTCGTGGGGCTGGATCATGTTCCTGTAGTCTGGTGGCCGCTGCCGCAACGTGCAAGCGCCGCGCCCGGACGCGGCCGCACATTGCGCGGCGCCGAAGCCATGTTAGACAAGTCGGAATCGGGTCCCGGAACGGCGGGCGATCGGCTGTCGTGCCGGGTGCCCCGCGATCCGGCACCGCGGCGAGGCAAGGCGAGGGTCAGAAGATGCGTCCGGACGGCTGTCCTCGTCGATCTCCGCGTGCCCGGACCGGCGGCCTCGCCTGCGCCGTGCTGCTCCTGCTGGCCGCGGCCGGTTGCGCCACCAGGCCGACCGATCCCGACGCGCTGGCGGACTACACCCGCGCCAACGACCCGTACGAGCCGGCCAACCGCTTCTTCTACCGGGTCAGCAACACAGTCGACGCCTACACCCTGCGTCCGGTGGCCCAGGCCTACGTGTGGGCGGTGCCGGAGCCGGCCCGCACCGGGGTGCACAACGCGCTGGCCAACCTCGCGAGCCCCGCGGTGCTGGTCAACGACGTGTTCGAGACCAAGCCACGTCGGGCCGGCGACACCTTCATGCGGTTCCTGATCAACTCCACCGTGGGCATCGGCGGGGTGCTCGACGTGGCGAAGGGCTGGGGCTACCCGGCCAGCCCGGCCGACGGCGGCATGAGCCTGGCGAGCTGGGGGGTGCCGGAAGGGCCGTACCTGTTCCTGCCCCTGCTGGGGCCGTCCAACCCGCGCGACGCCACCGGGTTCGGCATCGACATCGCGCTGGCGCCGCTCAACTACGTGCCGCGCGGCTACGGGCTGATCACGCTGAACTGGGCGCTGTACGGGATCGGCACGATCGACGCCCGCGCCCAGGTGCTGGCCGACCTCGACCAGGTGAAGAAGAATGCGCTAGACCCTTACGCAACCATACGCAGTCTCTACCGGCAGCACCGCAACGCCCAGATACAGGCGATGCGCGACGACCACCGGGCGACGGTTCCGGACTGGTATTCCCACTGACACGGGGCAGGATCGCCATGCTGAAGACCCTCATCCGCCTGCCGGCGGCCACCGTCGTCCTGGCCGGGCTGCTGCCCGCGGCCCTGGTGGCGACGCCGGTGCTGGCGCCGCTCGGCCTCGATCCGGTGCCGGCGGCGCACGCCCA
>CAXUEL010000354.1:1269-2811 GCA_964249915.1 uncultured Acetobacteraceae bacterium
GGGGGGGGGGCTGCCGGGGGCGGGGGGGGGGCGGGGGGTGGGGGGGCGGGGCGGCGTCGTGCGGGGGGGGGGGGCCCACGCCCAGGCCTCCTCCGACACCGAGTTCGTGCGTGCGCTCAGCGTCAAGCTGACCGCGGTGGTCAACGGGCCGGGCAACACCGCGGAGAAGAAGACGCAGGTGCTGCCGCTGCTGAGCCAGGACGTCGACGTGGATGCGATCGGCCGGTTCTGCCTGGGCCGGTTCTGGCGCACCGCCAGCCCCGACCAGCAGCAGCGCTACCTCGCGCTGTTCCACCAGGTGCTGGCCAACTCCATCACCGGGCACCTCGGCGACTACAAGGGCGTCGCCATCACCGTCGGCAGCGCGACCGCGCAGGGCGACGGCAGGACGGCGGTGCCGACCGTGATCAGCCGTCCCGGACAGCCGAACACCGACGTGCAGTGGATCGTCAGCGACTCGTCCGGCTCGCCCAAGGTGGTGGACGTGATGGCCGAGGGGGTCAGCCTCAGCATCAACGAGCGCGACGACTACACCAGCTACCTCGCCCGCCACGGCAACAGCGTCGACGCCCTGATCTCCGCCCTGACCCGGCAGGTGTCGCACGCGTCCTGAGACGGCGGCGCTCAGGACCGCACGCTCTCGTAGACCAGCATCGGCGAGCCGTCGCGCTCGAACCCGCCCGCCACCGTCATGCCGATCCCGCCCAGCGTGGTGCGCGAGGCGAAATTGTCCTCGCGCGCCACCGCGATCACCCGCGCCTCGCCCGCGTCATGCGCGAAGCGGAGCGCCGCCCCCGCCGCCTCGCGGGCGACGCCGCGCCCGCGTGCCCAGGGGAACAGGGCGAAGCGGAGGCCGAGGCCCCGCCCGTCCGGACGCTCGTGCAGCCCGGTCATGCCGAGGAACCGGCCGTCCTCGCGCACGGTGAAGATGCCGACGCCGCGGCGGGCCCAGAAGGCGAGGTCGTCCGCCATCTCGGCCTCCGCCTGCACGCGCGAGCGCACGCCACCCAGCATCAGCCCGAAGGCGCCGGCGTCGCCCTTCAGCGCCGCCATGTCGTCCATGTCGCGCCAGCCGACCGGCGCCAGCAACAGGCGGGCGGTGCGGACCACGCGGCCGACCGGCGGGCTCATCACGACGTGACCGGACGCGCCCGGTGGCGCGCACCGGTCCGCTTGCGTCCGGCGCTCAGCGCGCCAGCGGCCGGTACTTGATCCGGCTCGGGTCGGTGGCGTGCTCGCCGAGGCGGCGGCGCTTGTCCTCCTCGTAGGCCTGGAAGTTGCCCTCGAACCATTCCACGTGGCTGTCGCCCTCGAAGGCCAGGATGTGGGTGGCCAGGCGGTCCAGGAACCAGCGGTCGTGGGAGATGATCACGGCACAGCCGGCGAACTCCCCCAGCGCGTCCTCCAGCGCCCGCAGCGTGTCGACGTCGAGGTCGTTGGTCGGCTCGTCGAGCAGGATGACGTTGCTTTCCTGGCGCAGCATCTTGGCCAGGTGCACCCGGTTGCGCTCGCCGCCCGACAGGATGCCGACCTTCTTCTGCT
>CAXUEL010000355.1:0-2808 GCA_964249915.1 uncultured Acetobacteraceae bacterium
CGCCGTCGGCTGGGGGGCCGACCGCGGCGTAGCGGTAGCCGCCGCGAGCGACCCCGACACCGGCCGCGCCTGGCCGGCGATGCCGCCCGCGTTCGCGGCGCTGGCGGGCAGGGCGGCGGACCGGGCGGGATACGGCGGCTTCGCCCCCGACTGCTGCCTCCTCAACCGCTACGCGCCGGGCGCGCGGATGTCGCTGCACCAGGACCGCGACGAGCGCAACGGCGGGGCGCCGATCGTGTCGGTCTCGCTCGGCCTGGCGGCGACGTTCCTGTGGGGCGGCCTTTCGCGGGCGGAGCGGCCGCGCCGCCTGCGGCTCGGGCACGGCGACGTGGTGGTGTGGGGCGGCCCGTCTCGTCTGGCGTTCCACGGGGTGGACGCGCTGCAGGCGGGCGAGCATCCGCTGACCGGGGCGGCGCGCATCAACCTCACCTTCCGGCGGGCGCTGTAGGCCGGATCAGCGGCTGCGCGACAGGTGCAGCCCGACCAGGCGGGACAGCAGGATGGCCGGGAACAGCTGGCCGATCACGGTTTCCGCGTCGGCCAGGCTCCAAGCCAGCGGCGAGCGGGCCGCGATCGTGCCGTCGCCGATGGAGGTGAGCCGGGTGAGGCTGAAATGCAGCAGCTCGGCCGCGTGCGCCGAGGGGTGCCGGGACAGGCCGGACAGGGCGTGCGGCGACGCGAGCGCCAGCCCGGCCAGGGCGATGGCGAACAACAGGGCGAGGTTGAGGTAGACGAACACGGCGCCGGCGATGCGGTGGTGGTTGACGTCGCCCGGCCCGAACACGGCGCGCGCCATCGCCGCGGTCACCAGCAGGTTGTAGGCGAAGGCCATGCCCAGGGTGATGGCGTGCGGCAGCAGCCCGGGCAGCAGGCGCGACAGCAGGGTGAGCCCGAAGCTGGTGGCCAGCGCCAGCCGCAGCGGGACGGAGCGGGCCAGCAGGGCGATCGCGATGCCGGCGAGCAAGAGCTGGAGCAGCGTCGCCACGCTGCGGTCCACGTCGCCGGCGCTCAGCGCCGGGATGGCGGCGAACAGGAACACCACCTCGAGCGCCAGCATCAGGCTGAACTGCCAGCCCGGCTCTCGTGCCAGGAGCTGGCGCCGCACCGGCAGCCCGGCGGCCGGAACGCGCTCGGCCACGTCCATCGCAGCGCTCCGTGGGGGAGAAAGGTCGGGCCCGAGCCTGGCCGGATCGCGGCCGGTTGCCAAGAGGCCGGGCAAGGCCGCAGGCTCAGCGCGGTGCCGTGGCGGTCTCGCTCGGGTCGGCGACGGCGATGTGCGTCCACTGGTACTGCCCGTCCGGGCCGCTGACGCCGAGCAGCCAGGTTTCCCCGGTCACGGTGTTCAGCAGGATGGTGGCGCGCGACGGCGGGTTGGCGGGGTAGATGACGAACACCGGCGAGCCCGCCGGCGGCATCGGCTGCACCGGGACGGCAGGTGGGGCGGCCGGTGGAGCGGCGGGTGGGGCGGCCTGGGCCGGGAGCGCGGGCTGTGCCTGCGTCGGCGGCGCCTGTGCCAGGCAAGCCAGGGCGGCAGCGGCCGTGACGAGCCCCGGGAACAGCCAACGCACCGCTTGCCTGCCGACCATGTCGTTTCTCCGTCGCGACGTTGCGCGCTACCTGTCGAGCTGGGCGCGCAGGCGTCGCCACAGCCTGTCCGCCGGCTGGTCGGCATCCGCCGCCTGGGTGGACAGCTGCTCGACCAGGCGGGTCGCGATCAGGCCGCGATGCCCGACCTGCCAGTTGTCCGGGCTGGTTCCCGAGGCCGACCAGGGCGGCAGGGTCAGGAGCAGCCGGTTGGCCAGCCCGTCGAGCAGCGGCTCGTAGGTGGCGCGCAGGGCGGCCAGGGTGGCCTGGGCGCCGGGCGCGCCGGTCCAGCGCAGCCCGGCCTCCGTCAGGCTGTCGACCAGCCGCCGGTAGGCGGCGTCGTCCAGGCGGTCGCCGCCGTCGTAGCGGGACGGCGACACGCCGAAGGAGCGGGCCATCTCGACGATCACCATGCGGCCCATGGCGAAGGTCATGCGCGCCTGCAGCGGCCGCGTGCCCTCGATGCCGACCAGGATCAGGGCGCAGGTGTCGATCACCGCCGCCAGGGCGGCCAGCCAGGATTGGCTGTCGTGCTGCGAGCGGTAGTACACCAGCATCGGGTAGCTGAGATGGCTTTCCAGCAGCTCGGAGCCCCACACCTCCCATTCGCGCAGCAGCTCGTCCAGCTTGAGCAGGCCGTCCGGCTCGCCGTGCCGGCTGAGCAGGGTGCAGGCGGTAGGGGGCGTGCCAGCGCGGACGTCGAGCTGGATCACGTGCGCCTCGCGCCGCGAGAACAGCTGGTACAGCACCGGCAGGTAGCCGATCACCAGGGCGAGGAAGCCGAAGCCGAGGCCGGCCTCGGACACCGACAGCATGCGCGCCAGGCTGGAATGCGGCACCACGTCGCCGTAGCCCAGGGTGAAGAAGGTGACGCCGCTCATGTAGATCTGGTCGGCGAGCGGGGAGGCGTGCGGCGCGTGGGCCTGCAGCGTCCAGCTCAGGGTGCCGAAGCCCAGGATCAGGCCGATCGCCCACAGGGTGAACAGCAGCACCATCGACAGCGGCCCGAACACGCTGAGGAAGTGCTCGCGCCGCGGGCCGCTGCCGAACACGCGGGCGCCGCGCTTCCAAAGGATCCAGATGCTGCGGAAGTAGAAGCGCGCCACGCGATACCGGCGGGACACGCGCCGCGGCAGCAGCATCACCTCGAAGGCGTCCTGCAGCACGAGGACGATCAGAGCGGACGCCGCGAGCGCCAGGAGCAGGGTCAGCATGGGGGTGGAA
>CAXUEL010000356.1:0-2806 GCA_964249915.1 uncultured Acetobacteraceae bacterium
CGGCCCTTTTATGCGGCTGCGAGGTTGGCCCTGACTTCCGTCGTCCGTTGCTGGCGGTTCCTGTGCGCTACGACGAGCAGGCGCCGGCGGCGCGCACGGCGTCGGCCGGCACCGCGGGCGGGGCGGCGCAGGTGCTGGTGCCGGGTGCCGACCTTCCCGGCGACTGGTGGACGCTGTTCCATTCGCAGGCGCTGTCGGGGCTGGTGGCGCGCGCGCTGCGCGACAACCCGAGCCTGGAGGCGGCACGCCAGGCGCTGCGGCAGGCGCAGGAGCTGGAGCTGGCGCAGGCGGGCACGCTGTTCCCGACGATCACCGGCCAGGTGCTGCGCGCCCGGCAGGAGGAGCCGCTGTCGTTCGAGGAGCCGGGGTTGCCGGGCCAGCAGGCGGAACTGTTCAGCCAGTACAACGCCCAGCTGAACCTCAGCTACACCCTCGACGTGTGGGGCGGCCTGCGCCGGGCGATCGAGCAGGCGGGCGCGCAGGCGGGCTACCAGCGCTTCGAGCTGGAGGCGGCGGTGCTGTCGCTGACCGCGGGCGTGGTGACCAGCGCGATCCAGGCGGCGTCGCTGCGCGCGCAGATCGCGGCGCAGCAGCAGCTGATCGGCTTCGAGCAGAAGCAGCTCGACACGGTGCGCCAGCAGTTCCAGCTCGGCGGCGCCACCGGCACCGACGTCGCCACCCAGCAGGCGCAGGTGGCGCAGGCGCAGACGGTGCTGGTGCCGCTGCAGACGCAGCTGGTGCAGACGCGCGACCAGATCGCGGCCTATCTGGGGCAGGCGCCGTCCGAGGTCGGGCTTCCCGCCATCACCCTGGAGCAGCTGACCCTGCCGGACAGCCTGCCGGTGAGCCTGCCGTCGGCGCTGCTGGCGCAGCGTCCCGACATCCTGGCGGCGCAGGAAACCCTGCACGCGCAGAGTGCGGCGCTGGGGGTGGCGATCTCGCAGCGCCTGCCGCAGGTGACGCTGGCCGCCTCGGTCGGCTCGTCCGCCGGCGACATCCACCAGCTGTTCAGCCCGGGCAACGGGTTGTGGTCGCTGGTGAACCAGGCGGTGCAGCCGGTCTTCGACGCGGGCCAGCTGCTGCACCGCCAGCGCGCGCAGAAGGCGGCGCTGCTCCAAGCGGCGGCGTCCTGGCGCAACACGGTGGTCGGCGCGTTCCAGAACGTGGCCGACGTGCTGGCGCAGCTGCAGAACGACGCGGTGAACCTGCAGTATGCGCTGACCGCGGCCCAGGCCGGGCAGCGCGGGCTGTCGCTGGCCAGCCTGCAATACAGGCTGGGCGGCGTGTCCTACCTCAGCGTGCTGACCGCCGAGCAGACCTACCAGACCGCGGTGATCACCCTGATCCGGGCGCAGGCGGCGCGCTATGCCGATACCGCCCTGCTGTTCCAGGCGCTGGGCGGCGGCTGGTGGCACCGCGGCGACCTTCCCCCGCCGCCGCCCGGCCTGTTGAGCTCGCCGCTGCCATGACCCCGCCCGACAGCCTGCCTCGTGATCCCGACCTGCGACGGAACGCCTCCATGACGCGGACCCGTGTCCTTCTGCTGCTGCTGCTGGTGCTGGCGGTGGCTGCCTACCCGGTCTGGCGCGTGGTGCACCGTGCCGCCCCGGCGCAGGCCGCCCAGGGCGGAGCATCGGGGGGTGCATCGGGCGGAGCATCGGGGGCCGAGCCGACGCAGACGGTGTCCGACATCGTGGTGCGGCCCCAGCCCTGGCAGGACCGGCTCAAGGCGTATGGCCAGGTGCGGGCGGTGCAGGGGGCGGACCTGTCGGCGCCGGTGGCGGGCATCGTCGACGAGATCGACTTCCAGTCCGGCCAGGACGTCAGGGCCGGCACCGTGCTGCTGCGCCTGCGCCTGTATGACGACCCGGCCAAGCTGCAGCAGCTGCAGGCGGAGGTGGCGCTCTACAGCACCAACCTCCAGCGCGACCAGAAGCAGTTCGAGGCGCAGGCGGTGAGCCACGCCACGCTCGACCTCGACACCGCCAACCTGCGCAGCTACCAGGCCCAGGTCGCAGCCCAGGCGCAGGCGATGGAGGAGAAGGTCGTGCGCGCGCCGTTCACGGGGCGGCTGGGCATACGCGAGGTCGACCTCGGCCAGTATCTGCCGCCCGGCACCGCGGTGACCACGCTGCAGGCGCTGGACCCGATCTACGTCGACTTCTCGGTGCCCCAGCAGCAGGTCGGCGACATCCGGCCCGGCCGCACCGTGGACGTCAGCGTCGACACCTATCCCGGCCGGGTGTTCCACGCCGCGGTGCAGGCGCTGGACAGCCGGATCGACGCGCAGAGCCGGATGGCGTCGGTGCGCGCCAGCCTGGACAACCGCGACCACGCGCTGCTGCCCGGCATGTTCGCGGTGGCGCGCCTCGACCTGGGCCCGGCGCGGGAGGTGCTGGCGGTGCCGCAAACGGCGGTCAGCTTCAACCCGTATGGCGACTTCGTCTACGTGCTCACGTCCGAGCCGGGCCGCCCCGGCGTGCTGGTCGCCACCTCGCACGTGGTGACGCTGGGCGCCACCCAGGGCGACCGGGTGGTGGTGACCACGGGGCTGCACGACGGCGACACCGTGGTCACCGCCGGCCAGATCAAGCTGCGCAGCGGCGCGTCGGTGGTGATCGACAACCGGGTCCAGCCGCCGAACGCGCTGGCGCCGGAGCCGCCGGAAGAATGAGGCCCGACCAGTGAGGAGCCACACCCGATGCGCCTGACCGACCTGTTCATCCACCGGATCGTGCTGTCCTGCGTGGTCTCCATCCTCGTGCTCGTGTTCGGACTGCGCGCCGAACAGGCCATGCCAGTGGAG
>CAXUEL010000357.1:0-2806 GCA_964249915.1 uncultured Acetobacteraceae bacterium
GTGCCCGGCCGCGCAGCCAGCCGTGCAGGTCGGCGGGCACGGCGTCCCCCGGCCGGGCCCCGAAGCCGAAGCGGGCCAGGACGGAGGCGGGGTCGGGCTGCATCGCCGCAGCGTCCCATGGCGGTGCGGCACGCGCGGTATCGTCGTGTGACGAAGGCTGTCAGGCGACGCGCTCGTCGCGGAACGCGTCGGCGATCCGGCGCACCGTGCCCGCCCGGTCCACCAGCAGCAGGTCGAAGCGTATGCAGTCCCGCTGCCAGTGGGGGTTGCGTGCGAGCAGGATCGCCGCCGCGTCGAGCAGCCGGTGCTGCTGGCGCAGGCTCAGCGCGGCGGCGGCCTCCGACAGCGCCGGACGCGCCTTGACCTCGACGAAGGCGAGCACCGCGTCGCCGTCGGTTTCCCGGCACGCCACAATGTCGACCTCGCCGGCGGGGGTACGGGCGCGCCGGGCCAGCACGCTCCAGCCGTCGGCGACGAGCGCCGCACAGGCCGCGTCCTCAGCGCGCATCCCGGCCTGCCACGCGGCCCGTCCGCCCCGGTGCCGCACGGGTGATGGCGCCGTGCTTGTCAAAGCCGGTCCGGATGCGCATCGTCGTGGCGCCGCCGTCCGTCGTGGGGCCCCGTCCGGCCTCGGCAAGGCCATCTCTCCCGGTCCATGGAGCGGCGAAGCTTGCGCGGTATTCCTTTCCGTCCCGTTACCGGATCATGACGGACGTCTTCCGGATGCTGCTCCACCTGCTCTGGTCGGCGCGGCTGGTGCTGTCGGTGCTGGTCACGCTGCACGTGCTGCGCACCAAGCGCGACATCGGCTCGGCGATCGGCTGGATCGGGCTGGCCTGGCTGGCGCCGCTGACCGGCACCGCGCTCTACGTGACGTTCGGGGTCAACCGGGTGCGCCGGCTGGCGCGCCGGCTGGGACGGGCGCGCCGCTGGTCGAGCCGGCACGGCGTGTCCACCGGCAAGCGGCAGCTCGACGGCGAGTACGCGCTGCTGGCCGAGGCGGTCGGGCGGCTGACCGGCCGGCCGCTGCTGGGCGGCAACGCGCTGCGCCGGTTCCACGACGGCGACAGCGCCTATCCGGTGATGCTGGCGGCGATCGAGAACGCCGAGCGGACGATCCTGCTGTGCTCATACCTGTTCCACGACGACCAGGTGGGCCGGCGCTTCGTCGACGCGCTGGTCGCGGCGCGGGCGCGGGGCGTCGAGGTGCGGGTGATGGTGGACGGGATCGGCAGCGGCTACCTGCGCTGCCGGGCGGCCAGCCGGCTGCGGGCCGGGGGGGTGCCGACCGCGCGCTTCATGCACTCGGTGTGGCCGTGGCGCATGCCGTTCATCAACCTGCGCACCCACAAGAAGATCCTGGTGGTGGACGGCCGCCTCGGCTTCACCGGGGGGATGAACATCGCGGTCGAGAACGTGCTCCGGTTCCGGCCGAGGTATCCGGTGTCGGACACCCATTTCGAGCTGCGCGGCCCGATCGTGCACCAGCTCAGCGAGGCGTTCGCCAAGGACTGGTCGTTCGGCACCGGCCAGGAGATCGACGACCCGGCGTTCTTTCCCGACCAGGAGGAGGTCGATCCGGCGTGCGGCGACGCGCTGATGCGCGTTGTCACCTCCGGGCCGGACAGCGACCTGGAAAAGATCGAGTTCGCGATGATGCAGGCAGTCGCGATGGCGCGCCGCTCGGTGCGCATCATGACGCCGTACTTCCTGCCCGACGAGCGCCTGCTGACGGTGCTGGCGATGGCGGCGATGCGCGGCATCGAGATCGACGTGGTGATGCCGCAGCACAGCAACCAGAAGCCGGTGGACTGGGCACGCAGCGCCAACAACGGGCCGCTGCTGGATTCCGGCGTGCGGCTGTGGCTGTCACGGGCGCCATTCAACCATTCCAAGCTGATGACCATGGACGGGCGCTGGGCGCTGATCGGCAGCTCCAACCTCGACGTGCGCAGCCTGCGGCTCAACTTCGAGCTCAACGTCGAGGTCTACGACGCCGCCGTCACCGGGGGCATCGAGGCGTTCATCGCCGGGCACCGCCACGTCAGGCTGACGCACCACGACCTGGACAAGCGCTCCTTCGCGGTCCGACTGCGCGACGCCAGCGCCCGGCTGATGCTGCCCTACCTGTAGGCGGCGACCGCCGGCTGGTGGTGGTGGTGGGCGCGCGAGCGGGCGCGGAGCACCACGCGGATCGGGTGGTGGTCTGAGGGCTGGTGCGGCAGCACGCGCGCCTCGACGCAGTCCAGGCCGCGCGCCAGGCAGCGGTCGAGCCGGATCGGCACCATGTCGGCCATGCGGTGGGTGGCGCCCCTGGGGCCGACGTCGCGGAAGCCGGGCAGCAGCGCCGGCCCGAGGAGGTTGAAGTCGCCCAGCACCGCGCCGGTCGGCGGCAGCAGGGTGGCGATCAGGCGCAGCTGCCGCCGGTTCAGCATCTGGCCGTGCGACAGGTGGACGTTGGCGACCGAGAACGCGCCGATGTCGATCACCTGGCACACCCGCCGGATCAGCGTGCCGGGCTGCAGCGGGTGCACCGCGCTGCGGAACGGGCGCGGGCTCCAGCAGGCGACGCCGTGGATCCGGCCGGGCAGCGGCGAGCGGGCATAGTGGCCGCCGATCCGGTCCTGCAGCCGGTCGATCGCGGTGGTCGCCTCCTGCATCAGCAGCAGGTCCGGCCGCTCGGCGTCGACCAGCCGGACCACGTCGTCGAGCGACGCGCCCACCGTGCGCAGCAGGTTCCAGCTGACGATCACGCGGCTGTCGGTGTCGTCAACCGGCTCCCGGGGGTGGACGGGAGGGGCGGGGG
>CAXUEL010000358.1:0-2795 GCA_964249915.1 uncultured Acetobacteraceae bacterium
GAAGCTTTGGCGGCGCTGCACCTCCGCGGTGATGTCGGTGGCGAACTTCACCACCTTGCAGGGACGCCCCGCGGCGTCCAGCACCGGGTTGTAGCTGGCCTGGATCCAGACCTCGCGCCCGTCCCGGCCGACCCGGCGGAACTCGCCGGCCTGGAACTCGCCGCGTCGCAGCGACTCCCAGAAGGCGCGATAGGCGGCGGAGTCGCGTTGTTGGGCAGGCATGAACATGGCGTGCTTCTGCCCGCGCACTTCGTCGAGCGTGTAGCCGACCGTGGACAGGAAGTTGGCGTTGGCAGTCAGAATGGTGCCGTCGAGGGCGAACTCGATCACCGCCTGCACCCGGTTGATCGCCGTCATCTGGCCCTCGTGGTCGGCTGAGCGCCGCTTGGCCTCGGTGACGTCGGTGGCGAACTTCACCACCTTGCAGGGGCGGCCCGCGGCGTCCAGCACCGGGTTGTAGCTGGCCTGGATCCACACCTCGTGCCCGTCCTTGGCCACCCGGCGGAACTCGCCGGCCTGGAACTCGCCGCGCCGCAGCGACTCCCAGAAGGCGCGGTAGGCGGCGGAGTCGCGGTCCTCCGCGGCCACGAACATGGCGTGCTTCTGCCCGCGCACCTCGTCCAGCGTGTAGCCGACCGCGGACAGGAAGTTGGGGTTGGCGGTCAGGATGGTGCCGTCGAGCGCGAACTCGATCACCGCCTGCACCCGGTTGATGGCGGCGATCTGGCCCTCGTGGCCGGCGGAACGCTGCCTGGCCTCGGTGATGTCGGCGGCGAACTTCACCACCCGGCTGATCCGGCCGCCGAGGCCCTTGATCGGCGTGTAGGTCGCCTGCAGCCAGACCTCGCCCCCGTCCTTGGCGACGCGCCGGAACTCGCCCGCCTGGAACTCGCCGCGCCGCAGCGCCTCCCAGAAGGCCCGGTAGCCCGGCGTCTGCCGATCCTCCGGCGGCATGAACATCGCGTGGTGGCGGCCGCGCACCTCCCTGGCGGCGTAGCCCATGGTCGCCAGGAAGCGGCTGTTGCCGCGCAGCACCGTCCCGTCGGGCTTGAACTCGACCACCGCCTGCGACAGCTCAACGGCCGTGGCCCGCGCTCCACGCCACCTCAACATCACCGCTCCCTTCGTTCACAGGACAGTGATCCTGTAGCCGGGGGCCGGTTAACCGCGGGTGAACGGCAGCCGGTCTTCCCGACCGGGCCGGCTTATTCCTCGTCGGCGGTGCGCCGGACCAGCACCTCGCGCCGGCCGACGTGGTTGGCCGGGCTGACGATGCCCTCCTTCTCCATCTGCTCGATCAGCTTGGCCGCGCGGTTGTAGCCGATCGACAGGTGCCGCTGGATGAACGAGGTCGACGCCTTGCCTTCGCGCGCCACCAGCGCCACCGCCTGGTCGAACAGCCCGGTCTCGCCGTCGTACCCGCCGCTGCCGAGGCCGTTGCCGGAGGTCCCGCCGCCGCCCGAGCCGCCGGACCCGGCCTCCTCCTCGAACAACGACGTCACCTCCTCGACATAGACCGGCTCACCCTGCGCGCGCAGCGCGCGCACCACCTCCTCGACCTCGGCGTCGCCGACGAACGGCCCGTGCACGCGGGTGATGCGGCCGCCGCCGGCCATGTAGAGCATGTCGCCCTGGCCCAGCAGCTGCTCGGAGCCCTGCTCGCCCAGGATGGTGCGGCTGTCGAACTTGGAGATCACCTGGAACGAGATCCGGGTCGGGAAGTTGGCCTTGATGGTGCCGGTGATCACGTCCACCGACGGGCGCTGCGTCGCCATGATTACGTGGATGCCGGCGGCGCGCGCCATCTGCGCCAGCCGCTGCACCGTGGTCTCGATCTCCTTGCCGGCCACCATCATCAGGTCGGCCATCTCGTCGATCACCACCACGATGAAGGGCAGGTTCTCCAGCGACAGGCTCTGCTCCTCGAAGATCGGCCTGCCGGTCTCGGGGTCGAAGCCGGTCTGCACCTTGCGCGTCATGGTCTCGCCCGAGGCGCGCGCCGCGGCGACCCGCTCGTTGTAGCCGTTGATGTTGCGCACCCCGAGCTGGCTCATGCCGCGATACCGGCGCTCCATCTCGCGCACGGTCCACTTCAGCGCCGTCACCGCCTTGGCCGGGTCGGTCACCACCGGCGCCATCAGGTGCGGGATGCCGTCGTAGATCGACAGCTCCAGCATCTTCGGGTCGATCATGATCAGCCGGCACTCCTCCGGGCTCAGCCGGTAGAGCAGGCTCAGGATCATCGAGTTGATGCCGACCGACTTGCCCGAGCCGGTGGTGCCGGCGATCAGCAGGTGCGGCATCCGCGCCAGGTCGGCATAGACCGGCGCCCCGGAGATGTCCTTGCCCAGCGCCAGGCACAGCCGCGCCGGGTGCTCGATCCAGGCGTCGCTGTCGAGCAGCTCGGAGAAGTACACCGTTTCCCGCCGGGCGTTCGGCACCTCGATGCCGATCACGTTGCGGCCGGGAACGGTGGCGATCCGCACCGCGGTGACGGACAAGGAGCGGGCGATGTCGTCGGCGAGCCCGATCACCCGGGCCGAGCGTATGCCCGGCGCCGGCTCCAGCTCGTACAGCGTGACCACCGGCCCGGCGTGTATGGCGCCGATCGCGCCCTGCACGCCGTAGTCCGACAGCACCGTTTCCAGCAGACGGGCGTTGGCCTGCAGGCTGTCCCCCGACGGCCCGACGTCGGAGCGGGACGGCGCCGGCTTCAACAGCGACAACGGCGGCAGCCGCCACTGCCCGGGCGAGGGCGCCGACGCGGCCGGCCGCGGAGCCGGTCCGGGCGCCGC
>CAXUEL010000359.1:0-2788 GCA_964249915.1 uncultured Acetobacteraceae bacterium
CTACGGCGCCACCGCCGGCCGGGCGTTCGGCAACTGGTGCGGCAAGGCGTGCGCAGACGGGGCATGCGCGGACGGGGCATGCGCCGACGGCAGGTGCGGGTGCCCTGCATCCGCGCCGTACTGCGGCAGCGCCGGGCGGAGGGAGCCGATCGGGGTCGGGGAGGCCGCCGGCGTCGGGCCCTGCTGCGCCGGCGCCGCCGCCTGCTCCGCCGCATAGGCGGGCGGCGTCGCCGGGTGATACGGTCCCGACTGGTTCAGCCCCGACTGGTTCAGCCCAGACTGGCTCAGGACCGACTGGTTCAGGACGGGGGCGCCGATCGGGCCGGTGTGCATCGGCTGGTGCGCCTGCGGGCCCGGCGCCGCCGGCTCGGCGTGCATCGGCGCGCCGCCGACCGCGATCAGGCGCGGACGCTCGGCATGCGCCATCGGCGTGTCGATGCCGGTCGCCACCACCGACACGCGGATCCGGCCGGACAGGTTGTCGTCGATCGCCGAGCCGAAGATGATGTTGGCGTCCTCGGCCACCTCCTCGCGTATGCGGTTGGCGGCCTGGTCGACCTCGAACAGCGTCATGTCGTCGCCGCCGGTGATGTTGATCAGCAGGCCGCGTGCGCCGGCCATGGAGGTGTCCTCCAGCAGCGGGTTGGAGATCGCGGCCTCGGCGGCGCGTATGGCGCGGTTCTCGCCGTCCGCCTCGCCGGTGCCCATCATCGCCTTGCCCATCTCGGCCATGACGGTGCGTATGTCGGCGAAGTCGAGGTTCACTAGGCCGGGTGCCACCATCAGGTCGGTGACGCCGCGCACGCCCATGTACAGGACGTGGTCGGCCATCTTGAACGCTTCCTTCCAGCCGGTGCGCTCGTTGGCCAGGCGGAACAGGTTCTGGTTCGGGATCACGATCAGGGTGTCGACGAACTGCTGCAGGTCGGCGATGCCGATCTCGGCCGCCTTGGCGCGGCGGCCGCCCTCGAAGGTGAACGGCTTGGTCACCACGCCGACGGTCAGGATGCCGCGCTCGCGCGCCATGCGCGCGATCACCGGCGCCGCCCCGGTGCCGGTGCCGCCGCCCATGCCGGCGGTGATGAACACCATGTGCGCGCCGTCCATGTGCCGGGCGAGCTCGTCGGCGGCCTCCTCGGCGGCGGCGCGGCCGATCTCCGGCTTGGCGCCGGCGCCGAGCCCCTGCGTCAGGTGCGGGCCCAGCTGGATGCGGCGGTCGGCGCGGCTGTGGGTGAGCTGCTGCGCGTCGGTGTTGGCGACCACGAACTCCACGCCGGCCAGCTGGAGCTGGATCATGTTGTCGACGGCGTTGGTGCCGCCGCCGCCCACGCCGATCACGGTGATCCGCGGCGTGAAGTCGGAGTAGGTCTGCTGCGGGATCGTGAGGTTGAGGGTCATGGACGAGGTCCCCTGTTGGAGGCTGGGCGGGTGGTCGCGTTGGGCGACCGGTTCGGTGGGATCGCTGGCGGGCGGGTCATGTCAGACGCGCTCGCGCAGGAACTCGACGAGACGACGCACCAGGCCTGGCGGTCGCGGCTCGTTGAAGTCGATGTCGTGCAGAGTGCGCCCCGCGCCGGCGGCCCAGCTCAGCAGGCCGGTGGCGGTGGCGAAGCCCGGCCCGGTGGCGTTGTCGGGCAGGCCGCGCACGCCGACCGGGCGGCCGAGCCGCACCTGCCGGTCGAGGATGCGCGCCGCCATCGGCGTGATGCCGTCGAGCTGGCTGGCGCCGCCGGTCAGCACCACGCGGCCGGCGGCGGCGCGGCCCAGCCCGGCGTTGTCCAGCCGGTCGCGCACCAGCTCGAAGGTTTCCTCGATCCGCGGCCGGATCACCGCGACGATTCGAGCGCGCGACATGCGGGTGAACTGGTGCTCGTCCTCGCCGATCTGCTGCACGCTGAGCATCTCGCGCTCGTCGTCGGAGGAGGCCTCGGCGTTGCCGTAGATCACCTTGAGCCGCTCCGCGCTGCCGAGCGGGGTGGAGATCATGCCGGCGATGTCCTTGGTGACGTGCAGCCCGCCCACCGGGAGCTGCGCGGTGTGCAGGATCTGCCCCTCGCCGAACACGGCGATCGAGGTGGTGCCGCCGCCCATGTCAACCACGGTGGCGCCGAGCTCGCGCTCGTCCTCCACCAGCACCGACAGGCCCGAGGCGAGCGGGGCTGCCACCAGCTCGGCGATGTCGAGGTCGCAGCGCGCCAGCACGGCGGCGAGGTTGCGCAGGCTGGTCGCCGACGCGTCCACCACGTGCAGCCGGGCGGACAGCTGGTCGCAATGGTGGCCGCGCGGGTCCTCGATCCCGGTGGTCTCGTCGACGGAAAAGCCGAGCGGCAGGGCGTGGATCACGTCGCGGCCGTCGGTGACGGCGCGGTGGCGGCCCTCGTTGACTACGCGCCGTATGTCGGAGTCGCCGACCACGCGGCCGCCCACCGGCCAGCGCACGTTGAACAGCCGGGACTCCGGCTGGCCGCAGGACAGGTTCACGGTGACGGTGCGCAGGTGGTGGTCGGCCTGGCTTTCCGCCTGGCCCACCGCGGCGCGGATCGCCCGCTCGGCCTCGGCCAGGTCGGTGATGCCGCCGAGCCGCACCCCGCGCGAGCGCTGCCAGCCGCAGCCGAGCACGCGGAGCGAGCCGTCCGGCTCGCCGCGGCCGATCAGGCAGGTGATCTTGGTGGTGCCGATGTCGAGCACGCCGAACACGCCGGGCCGGTACGGGCGGCGCCTGGGCGTCTGGGTCGCGTCCGGCGGCGGCAGCGCCGACTCCGGGCGCGAGGCCATCGACGCCGACTTC
>CAXUEL010000360.1:0-2772 GCA_964249915.1 uncultured Acetobacteraceae bacterium
CTAAGTAGAACTTCGGCGCGAACAGGTCGCGACAGACAACCATCTTCTATGGCTGCCTGTTTGATCGAAATTCAATCTTCCTGGCGATAACCAACAAGCTTCCGCGAAGGAAGCTACTTTGAACGTGAAACATCGGCGCACTACTTCGACAACGATGCGGGGAGCTGTGGTTGGCAGTGCTTGGACCCCTCCTGTCTTTCCACGACTGGAGGCGTGACAAGACGAGAGAACTTCGTAAGCTTCACGTTTTGGCTTACGGAAACTGCCGCAACCAAGGCGCAACCTTCTGTCCTGTCGTTTTCGTCGGAGACAATCAGCATTGCGTGTAAAGACGTCTTTGTCGTTTCCGTGCAAGTAACTTTCGATCGAAAGGCGTTCGATGGCAGCCACGCGGCGTAAGATGTGACTGGAGACCAAGCCTTCAATCCAAGAGCAAGAACAGAATTCTACTCGACGAAGATTACTTTAAAAGAGGAATGGCTCTCAAAGTCGCTCATACAGTATTTTTGTTGTCCGGGCAGAAGTGAGACTTGCGACCGTAGAAAGATTCATCTCTCAGGAGGTCGAGTTGCGCACGCTTCACCGGGAAGGAGAAGCGGGAATGAAAAACCGGCATCTGCGTGAGACTTATGATCCGAAGGTGTAACCATCTCGCGTGGCTGTTATTCCGCGTGGACCCATGGCTGAGTTCGGGATCCGTCACGATCCAGCTTGCTGTGGTCGGACGGTATCTAAAACTTCTACCGGTCGGTCAACCGCAGCTCGATCCGCCGGTTGCGGGCGAACGCGTCGGGCGTCTCGCCGCCGTCCAGCGGCTGGAACTGCGAGAACGCGGTCGCCGCCAGGTTCTGCGGCTTCACCCCCTCGGCGATCAGCAGCTTGACCACGGTGATGGCGCGCGCCGCCGACAGCTCCCAGTTGGTCGGGAACGCGCTGTGGGCGATCGGCTGCCGGTCGGCGTGCCCGTCCACCCGCATGATCCACGGCAGGTCGGGTGGGATCTCGGCGGCGATCCCCCTCAGCGTGCGCGCGAGCTGCGTCATCTGCTCGCGCCCGGCCGGCGACAGCTCGGCGCTGCCGATCGGGAACAGCACCTCGCTCTGGAACACGAACCGGTCGCCGACCACGCGTATGCCGGGCCGCCCGGCCAGCAGCTTCGACAGCCGGCCGAAGAACTCGCTGCGGTAGCGCTTGAGCTCCTCCACCTTGTCGGCCAGGGCGAGGTTCAGCTTGTTGCCGAGGTCGGTGATGCGGACGTCGCGCTCCTTCACCGCCGTCTGCGACAGGTCCAGCGCCTGGGCGATCGCGGTCAGCTGCTTCTGCAGCTCGGCCAGCTGCTGGTTCAGCAGCGTCACCTGCCCCTGCGCGTCCGCCGTCAGCCGGTCCTGCGCCGACAGCTTGAGCGCGTCGGCGGCGACCGCGGCGGACAGGGTGGAGGCGACGTCCGCGTCCCGCGCGTGCTCCGCCTTGAGCGTCGCCACCGACAGCTCCAGCGCGTGGCTGCGGCCCTTCTCCAGCGACAGCAGCTGGTTCAGCTGCGCCATCTCGCGCGACAGCCGGTCGAGTGCGGTGGTCCGGCCGCTCAGCGTCACCGACAGGAACGCCTGCGCCAGCACGAACACCAGCAGCACGAAGATGATCACCATCAGCAGCGTGGACAGCGCGTCCACGTAGCCGGGCCAGGCGTCGAGCCCGTTGCTCCGGGTGCTGCGGCGCCTCATCGCGAGGCGGACGGGTTGAAGGAGGGCCCGGCCTGGCCGCCCGAGGCGGCGACGGTGCGCGTCAGCACCCGCAGCTCGTTGCGCAGCTCCGCCGTGCTCTGGGTCCGTCCCTGCTCGGTCTCGGCCAGCAGGCGCTGCAGCAGCCGCTCAATCGCGCGCAGCTCGGTCTGCCCGGCTCCCGCGCTGCCGCCGCCGTCGCCGAGCCTGGTCAGCGCCGGCAGCATCGCCTGCTGGCTTTCCGCCACCCTGAGCATCAGCTGCTGGTTGGCGCGGAGCAGCTCGGTCAGGGTGCCGAGCCGGTCGGCCAGCGCCGCCATGGTCTGGTTGTGCGCCTGGCGCCCGTCCTCGCCGCGCGACAGCACGCCCTGCAGCCCGTCCAGGTTCTCCGCCGTCTGCTCCAGCAGCGCCTGCACGTAGGCCGGGATCGGCGCCTCGCCCTCGGCGGCGGCGAACCCGGAGGAGAACCGCGTGATGCCCGCGAGCCATTCCTCCAGCTCGTTGAAGAACCGGTTCTGCGCCTGGCCGGCGGTGAGGTCGAGGAAGCCCAGCACCAGGGAGCCGGCGAGCCCGAACATCGACGCCGAGAACGCGGTGCCCATGCCGGCCAGCGGCCCGGCCAGCCCGCCCTTGAGCTGGTCGAACATCTGGGTCACGTCGCCCGAGCCGACCGACAGGGTGGAGATCACCCCGCCGATCGAGTGCACCGTGCGCAGCAGCCCCCAGAAGGTGCCGAGCAGGCCCAGGAAGATCAGCAGCCCGGTCATGTAGCGCGACAGCTCGCGGCTTTCGTCCAGCCGCGACGACAGGCTGTCCAGCAGCGCCCGGGTGGCGGGCGTCGACAGCACCAGGCGGTCGGCGCGGTTGCGGCTGGCCAGCATGGACGCCATCGGCGCCAGCAGGGTCGGCGGCCGCGGCGGCGCCAGCCCGGCGCGCGGCTGGCGCAGCGTCTCGATCCAGCGCACCTCCGGCGACAGCCGCGCCACCATCACCAGGTTCCAGATGATGCCGAGCCCCAGCACCGCCAGGATCAGCCCGTCCAGCACCGGGTTGT
>CAXUEL010000361.1:0-2768 GCA_964249915.1 uncultured Acetobacteraceae bacterium
GAGGGCGGGCAGCGCCAGCAGCAGCGTCCTGCGGCCGACCTCGGGGCGGGCAGTCGTGCCGCCCGGCTGGCCGGGTTCCGTCATCGCCACACCCGCATCAAGGGTTCTGCGTCCCGCGGTTCATCACGATGTCATACATGAACCCGATCCATGTCCCAAATGCGGCAGCCGGCGCGTCAGGGCCAGCGCACCTCGGGCGGCAGGCTCATCAGGATCGCCTCGACGTTGCCGCCGGTGCGCAGCCCGAACAGCGTGCCGCGGTCGTGCAGGAGGTTGAACTCGACGTAGCGCCCCCGCCGCACGAGCTGGTGCTCGCGCTCCGCCGCCGTCCAGCCCTGCCGCATCCGGTCGCGCACGATCCGCGGGTAGACCTCCAGGAACGCCGCGCCCACGTCGCGGGTGAAGGCGAAGTCGGCCCCGGCGTCGCCGGTGGCCAGCCGGTCGAAGAAGATCCCGCCCAGCCCGCGCGGCTCGTTGCGATGCGGCAGGAAGAAGTAGCGGTCGCACCATTCCTTGAACCGGAGGTAGTACGCCGGGTCGTGCCGGTCGCAGGCCTGCTCGAACGCCCGGTGGAACCGTCCGGCGTCGGCCTGCGCCTCGCCGCTGTCCGGCCGCATCGGCGTGATGTCGCCGCCGCCGCCGAACCAGCCCTGGGTGGTGACCAGCATCCGGGTGTTGAAGTGCGCCGCCGGCACCAGCGGGCTGTGCAGGTGCGCGACCAGGCTGATCCCCGACGCCCAGAACCGCGGGTCCTGCTCCGCGCCGAGGATCTCCCTGCGGAACTCCGGGCTGAACTCGCCTTCCACGGTGGACACGTTGACGCCCACCTTCTCGAACACCCGCCCGTGCATCAGCCCGATCACCCCGCCGCCGCCGTTCCCGTCGGGCAGCCGCGACCAGGCCCTGCGCTCGAACCGACCCGGCGGCCGGTCGGCGAACGGCCCGTCCTGTTCCTGCTCGATCGCCTCGAACGCGTCGCACAGCCGGTCGCGCAGCCCCTCGAACCAGCCGCGCGCCTCCGCCTTGAGCGCGTCGTGCGGCGGCCGCGCGGCGTCGCGGGGGAGGGGAACCGGCTCGGACGGGTGGCTCATCGCCGCAGCATAGCTGAACATTGTTCACGTTCCGACCGTCCGGTTGCGGCCGGTGGGCGCCGACCCTACCTTCCGCTCGATCCCGAACCGCTGGAAGGTGTGGACGCATGGCCGACTGGCCGGACGACCCTGGCCATGGCGCTGTCGCCGCTGCCGACACGTTCCCGCTGGGCCCAGACGACCGCCAGGCGGAGCACCGCTTCGGCCGCCCGCCCACCTCCGCCCTTCCGGAGGACGCGCATCCGTCCTTGCGCTGGCTCGACGCCCGGCTGCCGGTGGTGTCGGCGTTCCGCCGCGAGTACGTGTCCTACCCGATGCCGCGCAACCTCAACGGGTTGTGGAACTTCGGCGCCTTCGTGACGGTGTCGCTGGCGGTTCTGCTCCTGAGCGGCATCTTCCTGGCGGTGAACTACACCGCCACGGTGGCGCAGGCGTTCGGCAGCGTGGAGGCGATCGACCGCGAGGTGCCGAGCGGCTGGCTGGTGCGCTCGATCCACCAGGGCGGGGTATGGATGTATTTCGCCACCCTCTACGTCCACATCTGGCGCAGCCTGTACTACGGCTCCTACAAGGCGCCGCGCGAGGTGCTGTGGCTGACCGGCATGCTGCTGATGGCGATGACCATGGTCGCCGCCTTCGCCGGCTATGTGCTGCCCTGGGGCCAGATGTCGTACTGGGGCCTCACCGTGGCCGCGCACGCACTGGGCTCGATACCCCTGGTCGGGCCCGGCCTGGCCGCCTGGCTGCTCGGCGGCGACGTGCTGGGCGACACCGCGCTGCACCGGATCTACGTGCTGCATTTCGTCACCGCCTTTGCCGTGATCGGCATCGTGGTGCTGCACGTGCTGGCGCTGCACGTGACGGGCTCCAACAACCCGCTCGGCATCGAGGTGAAGGGCCCGCGCGACACGGTGCCGTTCCACCCCTACTACACCGCCAAGGACGGCGTCGGCATGGTGCTGTTCGCCATCGCCTTCGCCGTGCTGGTGTTCTTCCTGCCGGGCTGGCTGACCCTGCCGGACAACTACCTCGAGGCGGACCCGCTCTCGACGCCTGCCGACATCACCCCCGAGTGGTACTTCGCGCCGTTCTACGCCATCCTGCGTGCCGGCGGCGGCCTCGGCGTGCTGCTGGCCACCGCCAGCCTCGCGGTGCTGTTCATCCTGCCCTGGCTCGACCGCTCGCCGATCCGCAGCGCCCGGTTCCGCCCGGTCTACCGCTGGCTGCTGCTGCTGCTGCTCGGGGCGTTCGTGCTGCTGGGGGTGGCCGGGTTCCGCCCGCCATCGGGCATCTGGCTCGTGCTGAGCCGGATCGCCACCGCCTACTGGCTGCTGCACTTCCTCCTGCTGCTGCCGCTGCTGGCCCGGTTGGAACGACGCCCGGCGCTTCCCGACAACATCGCCGGCACCGCCTGATGCGTCGCCTCCTGGCGTCGCTGCCGGTCCTCGTCGTCTTTCCCGCCCATGCCGCCGGCCCGTTCCAGGCGGCCGACCTCGCCAGCGCCCAGCGCGGCTATGCGGTGTATGCGCAGGTGTGCAGCGCCTGCCATTCCCTGAAGCAGCTCACCTATGCCGACCTCGGCGGCCTGGGCCTCGACGCGGCGCAGCTGCATGCCCTGGCGGCGGCGGCCAGGGTGTCCGACGGCGTCGACGCCGCCGGCCGTCCGCTGCGCCGCCC
>CAXUEL010000362.1:0-2766 GCA_964249915.1 uncultured Acetobacteraceae bacterium
TTTCTGCCGTGCGCGTTTCTGCCGCCCGTGTTCCTGCCGGCCTCGCTCCGTCCACCCACATCCCTCCGGTCCGAGCTCCGGAGCCTAGAGCAGTTCCCGGTCCACCGGAACCGGGCGCGAGGGGTGCCGGAAGCCGCCTGGACGAACGCCCTGGAGACCCGTCAGGAGCCTCCCCTGCGATCGTGCTGGCCGCCCGTGTCCGCTCGGTGGAGGACAGCCCCGGCCGGGAGGGGTCGGCCCGCTTCCGCGCAAGGATGGCGAGGAGCAAAGGCTCAAGGCAGCCTGGTCACCGGCGCCTTCCGATACGGATGCCGCGGAGCGACAACGGCTTGGTGGCAACGAACGTGGGCACCACGTCGATGGGGCCTGTTTCAGGCCATCCCCGTGACCAGCGCTTCGGAGGCCCGACTGCTGTAGCGTTCCCTGTGTCGCAGCATGTGGAAGCGTCGTTCCGGCAGTCCGAACGGCGCTGCTGCAACATGCTTGGCTGCGAGGGCTGCCCGGGCAACGTGCTCCGACAGGGCCGTCATGCCGGCGCCAGCCCGAACCGCGCTCAGAACCGCTTCGTTCGACGGCAAGGTCATGGCGATCGAGAGCGTGGTTGGATCGCAGCCGGCGGCCGTCAACGCCGCTTCAAGGCTGGACCGGGTGCCCGAGCCCTGTTCCCGCATGACCCAGGAGACGAGGGTCAGGTCGGACCCGCGGAGGGTCTTGGCCGTCGCCCAGGCGTGTGACGGGTGCACCAGGATGACCAGGCGGTCCTGTCCGACCGCCTGCCGCGTCAGCAGCGGATGGTCGAGCTCCCCCTCGACGAAGCCGAGCTCGGCGGCACCGCCCAGCACGGCCTGCGCCACCTCGCGCGTGTTGCCGACCTGGACGTCGAGCTCGATCCCCGGATGACGTTCATGGAAGCGAACCAGCCGCTCCGGCAGCCAGTAGCCGGCGATGGTCTGGCTGGCGACGATCGCGAGCCGCCCGCGCCTGAGGCCGCCCAGGTCGGCCAAGGCCGCCTCGGCAAGGCGGGCCCGTGCCAGCACCGCCCGCGCCTCGGCCAGGAACAGGCGGCCGTTCTCGTTCAGCACGACGCCGCGTCCGACCCGGTCGAACAGGTGGATCGCATGGCGCTCCTCCAGGGCGGCGAGCGCGTTGCTCACGGCCGACTGGGTCAGGTTCAAGGCCCGCGCCGCCGCCGTCACGTGCTGGCGCTCGGCGACGGCGACGAAGATACGGAGCTGCTCGAGCGTCATGCGATTGATCTTCCGGGAGGATCGTTTCAACCAGACTAATCCGTTGGAAGACGATCCGGCAGGGGCTCATCCTTTGATCATCGACGAGGTGATCCATGGCCGCGAGTGCTTCCATCCCGATCCCCGGGTATCTGACTCCCGGGCACCTGACCTACGGGTCCACCCGGTCGCGGCTGCCCGCGCTCGGTCCGGTTCGGCGCGTCCTGCCCGGAGTCGGGCTGTGCGTCCTGGTCACCGTGGCGGCGACCCTCCTGGTCACGATCGAACGACGCGTCTTCGGAGCCGCCTGGCTGGAGACCCTGGTGCTGGCGATCGTCGTCGGCGCGGCTGTCCGCAGCGCATGGACGCCATCGGCACGCTGGCAGCCCGGGATCGACTTCAGCGCCAGGATGCTTCTGGAGATCGCCGTGGTGCTGCTCGGCGCTTCCGTCGGCGCACGAACCGTTCTGGCGGCCGGTCCAGGCCTGCTGGCCGGCATCGCGTCGGTGGTCGTGCTGGCGATCGGTTGTTCCTACGGCATCGGGCGAATGCTCGGCCTGCCGCGTCGGATGGCGACCCTGGTCGCGTGCGGCAACTCCATCTGCGGCAACTCGGCCATCGCCGCGGTCGCGCCGGTGATCGGCGCCGATGGCGAGGACGTGGCCGCCTCGATCGCCTTCACCGCCGTGTTCGGTGTCGGGCTGGTGCTCCTTCTGCCGTTGGCGGTACCTTTGCTGCACCTGACCCACCGCCAATACGGCGTGCTGGCCGGCCTGACCGTGTATGCGGTGCCGCAGGTGCTGGCGGCCACCGCGCCGGTCGGCGCGCTCGCGGTGCAGCTCGGCACGCTGGTCAAGCTGGTGCGGGTGCTGATGCTGGGCCCGGTGGTCCTGGGCCTGTCGTTGCTGACCCGCCGTCTCCGTGACGAGACCGGCGAGGCGCCGCCGCACGTCACCGCCGGCGACCGCCCCAGGCAACCAGGCCTGACCCTGCACAAGCTGGTTCCCTGGTTCATCGTCGGCTTCCTGGGCCTTGCGACCCTGCGATCCGTCGGGCTGGTGCCCCAGGCGGCGGCGCAGCTGGCCGGGTGGGCCGCCACCCTGCTCACCGTGGTGTCCATGGCGGCACTCGGCCTCGGCACCGACCTGCGTGTGGCGGCCCGGGCGGGCCTCCGGGTGACCGCCGTCGTCACGCTGTCCCTGCTGGCGCTGGGGCTGCTGAGCCTCGGCCTGATCCGCCTCCTCGGCATGGTTTGAAGGCGAGCGCGCGCTCCGCACGGGAAGAAGCCAGGGGGATGAAGCCCGGGAGCTACGCGGCCGGGTCGGGCGGGGGCCGACATCCGACGCGCCGAGTCTCGATCCTCGACGGCCCTGGTGCCCCTAGGCAGGGAAACGGCAGGCAGGGATAGTGCAAGGACCACGTCCTCCAGGCACCGAGGAGCCCGAACGGTGCGACGCAGATCCTTCATTGCCGCCCTTCCCGCCGCGGCCGTCGCCGCGCTGCCGGCGCGAGCCGCCGCCGACCAGCCCGCGGGCCAGCC
>CAXUEL010000363.1:0-2751 GCA_964249915.1 uncultured Acetobacteraceae bacterium
GCCTCGGCCTGTTCCGGCTGCCCGAGCCGTCCGCACGCCTCGCCCAGGCGGTGCCAGGACGACGCGTCGTCCGGCGCTTCCGACACCGCCGCGCGCAGGACCGCCAGCGCCCGGTCCGGCTGCCCGGCCGCGATCCTGCGCCGTCCGAGTGCCGCGCTGGCGCCGGGGCTGCTCGTGGACGGGGTGCCGTGTCCGGGATCGCGCCGCACCCCCGCCGCGGCCGCCGCTTCCGCCTCGGCGAGCCGGCCCAGGCCTTCCAGCGCCGCGGCGAGTGCGGCATGCGCCCGCGGGTCGTCCGGATCGCGCAGCACCGCCACCTGGAGTGCTGCCCGCGCCTGCTCGACATGGCCCTGGTCGCGCAGCGCCAGCCCGAGGTTGAGGTAGTACGCCGCCACTTCCGGCCGTGCCGCCACCGCACGGCCGATGAAGGCGATCGCCTGCCCGCTCTGCCCACGGCCGAGCGCCAGCACGCCGAGCCCGTGCAGCCCGTCGGCATGGTCCGGCTGCAGCGCCAGCGCCGCACGATATCCCCGCTCCGCACCCTGGAGGTCGCCGGCTCGGTGCAGCCGCGTCGCCTGTTCCGCCGCCGCGTCGGCTTGCCGGTGCCGTGACGGCATGGGGTTCGTTCCTCCGCTGGTCGCGACGCGATCATGCCGCCGTCGCCGGGCAGATGCACCCGCGCGGCTTGATCTTCCGCCCGCACCCGGTCTGTCATGGCCCGATCGGCACCGGGGACGCACCATGCAGGCCTACCACACGCTCGAGCGACGCTTCGCCCGGCTCAGCCGCCTCGACGGCGCGCTGGGCATCCTCGGCTGGGACAAGGAGACCATCATGCCGGCCGGCGCCGCGGTCGAGCGCGGCGAGCAGATCGCCACCCTGTCGGTGATCCGGCACGAGCTGCTGTGCGACCCCCGGACCGACGCGCTGCTGCACGAGGCGGAAGCGGATCCAGCAGGGCTTGGGGCCTGGCAGTCCGCCAACCTGCGCGAGATGCGTCGCGCCCACGTCCACGCCACCGCCGTTCCCGCCGACCTGGTGGAAGCCGCCTCGCGCGCCGCCACCGCCTGCGAGATGGCGTGGCGGCAGGCCCGCGCCGACAGCGACTACCCCGCCCTGCTGCCGCTGCTGGAGCAGGTGCTGGCGACGCAGCGGGCGATCGGCGCCGCCAAGGGCGCGGCACTCGGCCTGGGACCCTACGACGCCCTGCTCGACCAGTACGATCCCGGCCTGCGCCAGTCCGTGATCGACCCAATCTTCGCCAGCCTGCGCCGCGGCCTGCCCGACCTGCTGGCCGAGGTGATGGCGCACCAGGCCGGCCGGACCGCGCTGCCGATGCCGGGACCGTTCCCGGTCGAGGCGCAGCGCCGCCTGGGCGAGCGGCTGATGCAGGCGGTCGGCTTCGACCGCAGCCGCGGCCGGCTCGACGTCAGCACCCACCCGTTCTGCGGCGGCGCCAGCTCGGATGTCCGAATCACCACGCGCTACGACGAGGCCGACTTCTCCGGCGCCCTGATGGGCGTGCTGCACGAGACCGGGCACGCGATCTACGAGCAGAACCGCCCCGCCGACTGGCTGTCGCAGCCGGTCGGGCAGGCGCGCGGCATGACCCTGCACGAAAGCCAGTCGCTGCTGATCGAGATGCAGGCCTGCCGCAGCGACGCCTTCCTGCGGTTCCTCGCCCCCCTGCTGCGCGACGCGTTCGGCGACGACCCGGCCTGGGAGCTGGCCAACCTCCAGGCGCACTACCGGCGGGTACGGCCCGGGCTGATCCGCGTCGACGCCGACGAGGTCACCTACCCGGCGCACGTGCTGGTCCGCTACGAGATCGAGCGTGCCCTGTTCGCCGGCGACCTGTCGCTCCGCGAGCTGCCGGGCGCCTTCAACGACGGGATCCGCGACCTCCTTGGCATCGCGGTGCCGGATGACCGGCGCGGCTGCCTGCAGGACATCCACTGGCCGGCCGGGCTGTGGGGCTACTTCCCGACCTACACGCTCGGCGCAATGACCGCGGCGCAGCTGTTCCGCAGCGCCCGCCTCGCCGTGCCCGACCTGGAGCACGGGCTGTCGCGCGGCGACTTCGCCCCGCTGGTCGCCTGGCTCGCCGACTCCGTCCATCGGCAGGGCAGCCTGAAGTCCACCGCCGAGCTGGTGGCCGACGCGACCGGCAGCGCGCTGGACGCGTCGATCTACCAGGCGCACCTGCGCCGGCGCTACCTCGGCACGGGAGCCGGCTGAATGGGCCGGATCAGCCGTTCTGCGTCAGGAACGCCGGCATCGGCATCAGCAGCCCGTTCTCGGTGGCGGCCACGGTGCCGAACGCGAAGGTCATGATGACGCCGGTCAGAAGAATCACCTTGGCCATGTCGAGGCTCCCGGTTTGCGCGTGATGCAGCGTGCAACGCGGCCGCGGCGGCGCCGGACCGCAGGCACCGGTCTCACTTTTCGGTCAAGGCACGCGGCCCGGCTCGTGCTGCTCTGCCTGGTCGGGATGCGGCCGGCGGGCGCGGCCGTACCCGCGCCCGCATCGCCGCCGGACGCGTCGCTGGTCGAGCGCGCCAGCTCGTCGCAGGCGGTCTGGAACGGCGTGGTGCTGGCGCCGGACGAGCGGCTGTTCGTGGTGCTGCCGCGCCTGGCC
This sequence comes from uncultured Acetobacteraceae bacterium, assembly GCA_964249915.1. GTDB lineage: Bacteria > Pseudomonadota > Alphaproteobacteria > Acetobacterales > Acetobacteraceae > Lichenicola. The sequence goes on from CAXUEL010000363.1 coordinate 2,639, forward strand.
AATCCTTCCGGACCCTCCCTCGCCTTGGTGGAGGCCGACCGGCTGATCCCCTACCCGGACGCCTCGTGGAACGGCAACGCCCAGCCAGCGCCCCGTCCGGCACGGCCGCTCCC
>CAXUEL010000364.1:0-2743 GCA_964249915.1 uncultured Acetobacteraceae bacterium
CCGCGGGGGGGCGCGCGCGCGGGGGGGGCGGGGGCCCCCCCCCGGGGGGGGGGGGCGCCCCCCCCCCCCCCCGCCGGTCTGCTGCACGAAGCCGTAGACCATGGACAGGCCGAGCCCGGTGCCGCGGCCGATCTCCTTGGTGGTGAAGAACGGCTCGAAGATCCGGGCCACCACCTCCTCGTCCATGCCGCTGCCGGTGTCGGCGACGCTGACCGCCACCGCGCCGCCGGCCGGCGGCGCGCCCACCCCGAGCACGTGGCCGTCCTCCTCGCCGTCGCGCAGCAGCCGCGTGCTGAGGGTGATGGTGCCGGTGTCGTCCATCGCGTCGCGCGCGTTGATGCACAGGTTCAGCAGCGCCAGCTCCAGCTGCGCCGGGTCGACCAGGGCGGGAGGCAGGCCGGGCTCGAGGTGCTGGACGATCCGCACCCCCGGGCGGTCGATGCTGCGCGCCAGCAGGTCGTCCATCGCCTGCACCAGCGCGTTCACGTCCACCGCCTCGCTCGCGGTGTCGCGCTGCCGGCTGAAGCTCAGCAGGCGCTGTGTCAGCGCCGCACCCCGCTCGGCGCCGGCGGTCGCGGTCTCGATCAGGCGCACCAGCCGCGCGTCGTCGCCGGCGGCGCGCTGCGCCAGCTCCAGGCTGCCCAGCACCGCGGTCAGCAGGTTGTTGAAGTCGTGCGCCACGCCGCCGGCCATGGTGCCGAGCGCCTGCATCCGGTCGGCCTGGCGCAGCCGGTCCTCCATCAGCCTGGCCACGGTGACGTCGCGCTCGAAGGTGGCGAGCGCCTGGACCCGTCCCGACGGGTCGCGCAGCGGCCCGCGCAGGCGCTCCATCCACAGGGCGCGGCCGTCGCGCTCGATCCGGTTCAGCGTCCGGCTGGGCCGCCCGTCCGGACCCAGCGCGCGCCGGTCCTCGGCTTCGACCGCACGGGCCTCCGCCTCGCCGGCCAGTCCTTCGGACAGCGCCCGTTCGGTCCGGCCCAGGCACGCCTCGACCGGATGGCCGAGGCGGGCGGCGGCGACGCGGTTCAGGCGGATGAACCGCCCGTCGCCGTCCTTGAACGACAGGCCGTCGTCGATGCTGTCCATCAGGCCGGACAGCAGCATGCGCTCGTCGCGCAGGGCCGCCGATAGCCGCGCGCGCTCGGCCGCCTGGCGTATCATCGCCAGGAGCGCCACCGGCTCCCACGGCTTGTGGGCGTAGCCGGAGATGCGGCCGTCGTTCAGCGCGGCCACCACGGCGCTGAGGTCGGCGTAGCCGGTGAGCAGCAGCGCCTCCGCGTCCGTCACCGTGCGGGCGCGGGCCAGGAACGCGTCGCCGGTCATGCCGGGCATGCGCTGGTCCGACACGATCACCGCGACCTCGGGATGCTCCGCCAGCAGCTCCAGCGCCCGGACCGGCGCGGTGGCCGACAGCACCCGGTACTCGTCCTCCAGCAGGTCCCCCAGCGCCACCAGGATGTCCGGCTCGTCGTCCACCAGCAGCACGGTGCTGCGGCCGGGCGGCCGGAACGGTTGCGGGCTCACGGCGCCGCCCGCGGGATCGGCACCGACACGGTGAACCGGGCGCCGCCGCCGGACACGTCGTCGACGGCGATGGTGCCGCCGTGCGCCTGCACCACGCTGTAGGCGATGGCGAGCCCCAGCCCGGTGCCGGAGCCGACCGGCTTGGTGGTGAAGAACGGCTCGAACACGCGCTCGCGCAGGCCGTCCGGCACGCCCGGGCCGTTGTCGCCGATGGCGATGGCATAGACGCCGTCCGCCGCCGTGGTGGTGATGTTTATCCGTCCCTCCCTCGGTACCGCGTCGCCGGAGCCTTGAGCGTTCAGCGCGTCGGCGGCGTTGCCGACGATGTTCATGATGACCTGGTTCAGCAGCGCCGGCTGGCACATGAGCTCGCGCGGCGCGTCGTAGCGCCGCGACACCGTGATCCCGGTTCCGAGCTTGTGCGTCAACAGGGCGAGCACGGTGTCGATCGAGTCCGGCACGTCGACGCTCTGCTGCTCGCTCTCGTCCAGCCGCGAGAACTTGCGCAGGTTCAGCACCAGGTCCTGGATCCGCCCGAGCCCGAGGCGCATGGCGGCGATCCGCTCGCGGCTGCGGCCCAGCTTCGCCGCGGCGGGCTCCCTCGCCAGATCGGGAAGCTCCGCGAGCTGGGCCAGCAGCCGCTCCACCGTGCCCTGGTGCGCCAGGATGAAGGCGAGCGGGTTGTTGATCTCGTGCGCGATGCCGGCCACCAGCTCGCCGAGCGAGGCCATCTTGGCCGCCTGCACCAGCTTGCCCTGCGCCTCGCGCAGCCGGTCGTTGGCCTCCGCCAGGGCCTCGGCCAGCGCGGCCTTGGCGGCGCTGGCGGCCGCCTCCTCGCGGGCGCGGTCGATCTCCGCCTGGCGCTGGCGCAGGTCGCCCTCGATCCGCGCGGTCTCGTCCTGCAGCAGCTTGCGCCGCACCACCGCACGTATGCGCAGCGCCACCGCCTCCACGCCCGCCAGCGCCGACACCACGTCGTCCACCCCGGCGTCGTAGGCGCGGGCCGGATCGCTGTCGCCGAGCCCCAGGATGCGGAAGGCGCCGGCGGGTCCGCTCGCGCCCGCGGCAGGGAGGGCCCGGCCGGCATCCCGCTGCAGCGCCTGCTGGCGCGTCTGGTCGAGCCCGGCGCAGACGCCGATGCCGTCGAAGCCACGCGCCTGCAGGTCCACCACCACGCAGTCGAACCCGTCCGCCGCTGCTGGACGCAGCGCCGGACGGG
>CAXUEL010000365.1:0-2728 GCA_964249915.1 uncultured Acetobacteraceae bacterium
CCGGCCGCCCCGGTTGCGGCGGTCCCCCGCTGCCCGGGCCGATCCGGCGCCGCGACGGAGGCGTAGGCCGGTCAGCCCGGCCAGCAGCAGGGTCAGCATGCTGGCGAGGTCGGGTGGATCGGTGACCTGGAACAGGACGTGCCCGTCGAAGGGCCACATCTTTGCTGGCATGTTTGCCTGGGCTCACAACCTGGGGTGGAGAAGGGCAATCTGCTCCATCGTCATTGTGACGTAAATCGCGTTTCGTTCCGGCTCGCCGGAATCTGAACGTCGCAGTCGGGGATGCCACACTTGACGGATCGGGCCCGAGCCGCTCCGTTCGCGCGCCACGCGGGGTGGCCGGCAGCGGGATCGAGGCATGAGGCGCATCGCGGCACCGGGACGCGGCAAGGTCGCGGCGGCGCGTCGGATGACGAAGGCGGAGGTGGCGCAGTTCGTCGCGGCGCTCGGGCAGGCCAGTCCGGAAGGGCAGACCGAGCTCGCCTTCGCCGACGCCTACAGGCTGGTGGTGGGGGTGGGGCGGGGGGCGCAGGCCACCTACGGGGCGTTCAACACGGCGACGGTGGGGCTGTTCGCCGACGCGCCCGATCCGGCCGCCATGGTGCGGCTGGGCGAGGAGGGGGTGGCGCGCCACATCCGCGCGATCGGGCTGTGGCGGGGCAAGGCGCATAACGTGGTGGCGCTGTCGGCGGCGCTGCTGGCCCGGCATGGCGGGGCGGTGCCGGCCGACCGGGAGGCGCTGGAAGCGCTGCCGGGAGTGGGGCGCAAGACCGCCAGCGTGGTGCTGAACGTGGCGTTCGGCGCCGACGCGATGGCGGTCGACACCCACATCCTGCGCCTCGGCAACCGCACCGGGCTGGCGCCCGGCGCCACGCCGCGTGCGGTGGAGGACGGGCTGGTGGCGGGGATCCCGCCGGCGATGCTGCGCCCGGCGCACCACTGGCTGATCCTGCACGGGCGCTACGTGTGCAAGGCCCGGGCGCCGGAATGCTGGCACTGCGTCGGCCGCAGCTGGTGCCAGTATCCGGACAAGCGGGACGCGCCGGCCGGCTGAACCGGGCGGGCGGCGCTACTCGGCGGAGGCGAGCGGCAGGGGCGGCCGCGGCTGGGAAGCGGCGGGTGCCGCGCGGGGCACCCAGGGGCGATCGCCGCGGCTGCCGCCGGCGCTGCGCATCGTCACCCCGCCGGCGCCGATCCACACCGCCTGCGGCCCCTCGCGCCACACGGTGAAGCGGTCGATCCGGGGCACGCCGGGGCAGGCGCCGTGCGCCGGGGTCGGCGAGACCAGCAGCGACAGCCCGTCGCAGTCGCCCGGCTCGAGTGCTGGCGGCGGCTCGTCCTCGTCCGGCTTGCGGTGGCCGCCAGTGGGGTCGCGCAGCAGCATCACGGTGCGTCCATGCCGTGTCAGCAGGCAGGCGGCCGGGTTGCAGACCACCTCGCCGGAGGCGCCGGCCGGCCCGGCGTCGGGCAGCGGCACCACCGCGGTGCCGATCGCCCAGGCGCGGCGCCAGTCGGACAGGGTGATCGGGTCGGTGCGGGCGCCCTGCTCGACCAGCACGGTGCGGCCGTCGCGGACGGCGACCAGCTGCGCGTCGGCCGACACCAGCAGGTCGGGGGCGCGCACCAGCCAGGGGGAGAGGAACCCCAGCGCGATCGGCAGCAGGCCGAGCAGCCGCCAGCGCCGTCGCCACAGGCACAGCCAGAGCAGCCCGAAGCTGACCAGCAGCAGGCCAGCGGCCGGAGGGGACGGCACCGGCAGGCTGGCGGCGGGAAGCGCTGCCACGGTGCGCGCCAGCAGGAGGATCAGGTCGATCCCGGCGCCCATGGCGCGCAGCGTCGGCCAGTCCAGCCCGAACGGCATCAGCAGCAGCGACAGCAGCCCCTGCGGCATCACCCAGAACGCGGTCAGCGGCACCGCCAGGAGGTTGGCCAGCACGAAGTAGAACTGCACCCGGCCGAAATGGAACGCGGCGTACGGCAGCGAGGCGGCGCCGGCGACCAGGCTGGTGAAGAACAGCTGGAACACGTGCAGCGCGAGGCGGTCGCGGAACCGCGGGCCGTGCAGCCGGCGCGTCCACGGGCGCGCCGCCTCGTAGCCGGCCAGCAGCGCCAGCACGGCGGCGAAGCTCATCTGGAAGGCGACGTCGAGCAGCACCGCGGGCGTCAGCAGCAGGATCAGGATGGCGGCGAAGGCGAGGGCGCGCAGCGACACCGCGCGCCGGCCGATCACCAGCCCCAGCATGGCGACCGCCGCCATCGCCAGGCTGCGCAGGCCGGGCAGGTGCAGCCCGGTCAGCAGCATGTAGAAGCCGCCGGCGGTCAGCGCCGCCAGCGCCGCGATCTGCCGGCACGGCAGGCGCAGCGCGCCCCATTCCCAGGCCGCCAGCCCCATGCGCACCAGCGACAGCGACAACCCCATGACGATGCCGAGATGCAGCCCCGCCACCGCCAGCAGGTGGGCCAGGCCGGAGGCGGCGAAGGCGTCGCGGTCGGTCTGCGGGATCGTGCTGCTCAGCCCGGTCAGCAGAGTGGCGGCCACGGCGCCGCGCGGCCCGGGCAGCACCAGGCGGATGCGGTCGGCGATCCGCTCGCGCAGGCCGCGCATCGCCACCCCGGGGCCGCTCCGCGTCCCGTGCGACAGGATCGCCGTCGCGGACAGCGCCCTGCCGGAGCCGGCCAGGCCGGTGAAGAAGGCGTCGCGCTGCAGGTCGCGGCCGGACGGCAGGTC
>CAXUEL010000366.1:0-2725 GCA_964249915.1 uncultured Acetobacteraceae bacterium
GACCCGGGCGGCGCCGGTTCGCCCAGGTGCGCCTGGCCGCCGCCGGCGCCGCCCGGGTCGACCCGCCGGCACCCGGCGGTGCCTGCTTGGCCGGGCCCCGATCCGAACCGGTTCATTCCGCGGCGCGCGGGAACGGCACGGCGGCGCGCAGCCTGCCGCGCTTCGGCGCGCCGCCGACGATGTGGCCGATCGCGGTCAGGCTGTCGACGTGGTCGCAGACGATCTTGAACACCGCCAGCAGCGGCACGCTCAGGAACGCGCCCGGTATCCCCCACAGCCAGTCCCAGAACAGCAGCGACGCCATCACCAGCACCGGGTTCAGGGTGAAGCGCTTGGCCAGCAGCAGCGGCGTGACCGTTTCGCCCTCCAGCAGGTGGATGCCGAGATAGATCGCCGGCGGCAGCAGCGCGTGCAGCGCCGACGGGAACACGAACAGCCCGACCAGGAAGTAGATCACGATGCCGGTGAACGGCCCGATGATCGGGATGTAGTTGAGCAGGAACGCCAGCACGCCCCAGAGCAGCGGGTTGGGCAGGCCCAGCGCATAGCACTGCGCGAAGTTCAGCATTCCCACCCCGAGGTTCATCACCGTGATGGTGGCGAGGTAGAGCGACACGTTGTGCTCGATGGCGGTGGCGATCTGCACCGTGCGCCGCTTGTCGGCCCAGGTCGGCATGATCTCGACGACGCGGCGCAGCAGGCTGTCGCCCTCGTACAGCAGGAAGAACAGCATCAGCAGCATGGAGAACAGCTGCCCCAGGAACGCCCGCGTGCCGACCAGGATCGACGAGCCGACGCTGGTCAGGCCGCTGGTGCCGGACTGCTGCACCGCCACGGTGCGGACGTTCGGCACCGCGGTCCCCTGGTCCATCAGGGCCTGCAGCTTGCGCGTGCCGGTCTGCAGCGCGTGGATCGGCCCGTTCAGGAACGACAGCTTGTGCTGCAGCGCCGGCAGGCTTTCCGGCGCGCGCGCGATCCAGCCCGACGCCGGCACCGAGATCGCCGCCCCGATCGCGCCCACGATCCCGAACAGCAGCCCGATCAGCAGCAGGGCGGCGACCGGCTTGGGGATGCGCAGGCGCTGGTTCAGGAACCGCATCGGCTGCGACAGCAGCAGGTTCAGCACGCCCGCCAGCACGAACGGCAGCACGATGTCGCTGGTGAAGTACAGCGTGTAGAACACGCCCATCACCGTCAGCAGCAGCAGGCACACCGAGATGGTGTGCAGCCCGCTGTCGCGGCGCGCCTCCGCCACCGCGTCGGGCACGCGGAGCTGGGGGCCGCGGTCGGTGTCGGCGGGCCCGGTCGTCGCCGCGATGGATGCCATGCGCCTGTCCGCCCCGATGTCGCGCCCGAGAACGTCCCCACCGGCGGCACTTTGTCCAGAAAAATCATGCACCGCAAAACGGGCCGCCCGCGAGCCCTCAGGCGGCGCGCGGCAGCCGGACCACGAAGCGCGCGCCCACCACGCGCCCGGCCTCGTCGATCCGGTTCTCCGCCGAGATCCGGCCGCGCAGCGCTTCCACGATCTGCCGGCTGATCGACAGGCCGAGCCCGGAATGCTGGCCGAAATGCTCCCCCGCCGGGCGCTCGGAGTAGAACCGGTCGAAGATGCTGTCGAGCTTGGCGGCGGGAATGCCGGGCCCCTCGTCCGCCACCGCGATCTCCAGCATGCCCGGCACCGGCCCGGGCAGCTCGGACACCGACAGCACGATCCGCCCGCCGGGCGGCGAGAACGAGGCGGCGTTGCCCAGCAGGTTGCGCAGCACCTGCACCAGCCGGTCCTCCACCGCTTCCGCCAGCAGCGGACGCGACGGCGCCTCGGGCGCCTCGACCACGATCACCGGGTCGCCCTCCTTGCGCGTCGCCTGGCTGATCTCGGCCAGCACCGACAGGATCGGCAGCACCGCCACCGGCTCGGTGTGCGAGCGCGACAGCTCGGCGTCGATCCGGCTCGCGTCGGAGATGTCGGTGATCAGCCGGTCGAGCCGGCGCACGTCCTGGTTGATGATCGCCAGCAGGCGGCGCTGCTGGTCCGGGTCCAGGGTGCGCATCAGCGTCTCGATCGCCGAGCGTATGGAGGACAGCGGGTTCTTGATCTCGTGGCTGACGTCGGCGGCGAAGCGCTCGATCGCGTCCATCCGCGCCCACAGCGCCCGCGCGCTTTCCTCCAGCGCCTGCGCCAGCTCGCCCAGCTCGTCGCGCCGGGCCAGCAGCCCGGGCGGCACGCTGCCGGTGCGGCCGATGGTTTCGCGCATCACGTGCGCCGACGCGGCCAGGCCCAGCAGCGGCCGGGCGATGGTCTGCGCCAGGTACCAGGACAGCAGCGCGGTGATGGCCAGCGCCAGGAAGAACAGCGCCAGGATGGAGGAGCGCACCGCGAACAGCGAGCGGTCCACCTCGCGCGCTTCCCGGGTGAGCTGGATGATGCCCACGGTCTGCCCGTCATGCGCCACCGGCTCGGCCACCGTGACCAGCAGCCGGTGGTCGGCGGTGCGCCGGATGAAGGGCGGGGTCTCGCTGCTGTCCGGATCGCCGAAGCGGAGCTGCTCGCGCACCTCGGGCTGCGCGTTCGGATCGGCGCCGGGTCGCAGCGTCGGCACCAGCCGGTGCGGCATCAGGCTCAGCAGCCGGTCGTAGAGCTGCTGCAGCAGCCGCGCCGCGCGGTCCGGCAGCCCCGGCGCCGCGTCGCGGCCGTCCGGGCGCGGGTGATACCCGCCCGGAC
>CAXUEL010000367.1:0-2718 GCA_964249915.1 uncultured Acetobacteraceae bacterium
AGGCGGGCCAGCGCGTCGGCGTCGCCGGCGTCCGCGCGACGCACCCCGGTTTCCGCCAGCAGCCCGGCCTCCTCGGCGAGGTCGAGGATCTCGCCGCGCAGCAGGGCGGCCCGCCTGCGGTCGAGGCCGTCGGCGGCGGCGTAGTCGTCGAGCAGGCGTTCCAGCTCGGGAGCGGCGCCGTGGCTGGCGGCGTCGGCGACCGGCGGGGTCAGGTGGCCGATGGTGACGGCGCCGAGGCGGCGCTTGGCCGCCGCCGCCTCGCCGGGGTTGTTGACGATGAACGGGTAGACCACCGGCAGGCCGCGCAGCAGGGCGGCCGGCGCGCAGTCGGCCGACAGGGCGGCGGTCTTGCCCGGCAGCCATTCCAGGGTGCCGTGGGTGCCGAGATGCACCAGGGCGTGAACGGTGTTCACGTGGCGCAGGCCGAGCATGAAGGCGACCAGGGCGTGGCGCGGCGGCAGGGCCGGGTCGTGGTAGCCGGCCTTGCGGTCCAGCGTCGAGCCGCGGTCCGGCTGCACCGCCAGCAGGAGGTTGCCGAGCCGGAGGTGGCGCAGGGCGAAGCAGTTGCCGGCCACCGCCGGGTCGGCTTCCGGCGGACCCCAGGCGGCGAGCACGGCGTCGCGCAGGGGGAGGGGCAGGGTGTCGAACAGCGGCCGGTAGCGGTGCAGCGGCAGGAACGGCGTCGGCGGGGCGTGGCACAGCGCCGCCACCAGGGCGGGCGGCTCCGGGACCGGGCCGGTGTCGTAGCCGGCCCCGGACAGCGCCCGGAGGATCGCATGCAGGCTGGCGAAGCTGTCCAGGCCGACGGCGTGGGCGACCTCCCCGCCGAGGCCGGGGTAGTCCGACAGCACGATCGCCACCCGGCGCTCCGCCGGCGCGGTGCAAGCGAGCCGCGCCCAGCCGGCGGCCTGGTCGGCGGCGAGGTCGATGCCGGCCGGGTTCGGCCGGTTGACCGATCCCACGTGGCCGGGAAGTGCCGGGTGGGCGCGGCCGTCCTTGAACGAGATCGCGCCGGAGGGCAGCCGTCCGTCCAGCTCTGGCAGCACCACCTGCATGGCGAGGTCGGTCTGCGACAGGCCGCGGACGCCGGCCTGCCAGGCCGCCTCGCCGGCAACCGGCTGCAGCAGCTGCAGCACGGGCGCGTCGGCGGCTTCGAGCGGCGAGCCGGCATCGTCGCGCCGGGCGGAGAAGAAGGTGGCGTTCAGCACCACGGCGGGGGCGGTGGCGCGCAGCCGGTCGGACACGAAGCCGGCGGCCTCGGGATCCTTGAGCGAGGACGCGTAGAGCAGTTCCGGGGCCAGGCCGCGCGCTTGGAGCGCGTCCGCCAGCGCCTCGAACGGGGCGACGTCGTTGGCCATGAGGTGCGAGCGGTAGAACAGCACCGTGGCGCGCGGCCGGCCGTGCGCCGGGACGCTGCGGTGTATGCCGGCGGCGGGCACCGGCACGGGATCGAGGCCGTCGTCCGGCCCGCACCCCGCCAGGTGGCGGAGCAGGCCCAGCGCGGCCGAAACGTTGCGCGGGCCGCCCTGCCGCAGGAAGCCGTCGAGCCGGGACAGCGCCGGGGCCGCGACCGTCGACAGCTCGGCCAGCCGGGGGTCGTCGCGCGCGTCGCCGGGCACCAGGGCGAGCGGGACGGCGTGGCGGCGGCAGGTGGCGGCCAGCTCCTCGGCGCCGTAGCGCCAATAGTCCAGGCCGCCCAGCAGGCGCAGCAGCACGCAGCGCGAGCCGGCGACGGTGTTCTCGGCGTACAGGTCGACCGACAAGGGGTGGCGCAGGCGGGCCAGGCTGGCGAGGCGGAGCGACGGGCGCCCTGGCGCCGGCATCGCTTCCCAGGACGACGCGAGGCTGGACAGGTCGCTGTCGGAGAACGACAGCACCAGGAGGTCGGCCGGGGCGTGGCCGAGGTCGTCGGCCTGCTCCTGCTCGTCGAGGCTACGGGTTTCGCGGACCAGCAGGTGCATGGCCGGGCCGCCTAGCCGCCGTGGACGATGGCCGCGATCGCGGCGCGGTCCAGGCCGGTGCGGCCGATCACCACCAGGGCGCCGGCGCGGTCCTCGCCCGGGGCCCAGGGGCGGTCGAACTGGTGGCGGAAGCGGGTGCCGACGCCCTGCACCGCGAGGCGCATCGGCCTGCCGTCGACGGCGACGAAGCCCTTCATGCGCAGCACGTCGTGGGCGGCGGCGGCGGCGAGGAGCCGGGCGAGCAGGGCGTCCGCGTCCGCGACCGGGGCGAGCGGGATCACGAAGGTTTCGAAGTCGTCGTGCTCGTGCGCGCCGTCGAGGGCGTCGTGGTGCGAGGGGCGGGCTTGGAGGTCGTCCTCGGCGCGGGCGTCCAGGCCGAGCAGCACCGCCGGGTCGAGGCGGCCCTCGGTGGTGCGGAGCAGCTTGACGGCGCGCGGGATCCGGGCGGCGATCGCGGATTCCAGGTCGGCGAGCGCCGGGTCGCCCAGCAGGTCGGCCTTGTTCAGCACCACCAGGTCGGCGGAGGTGAGCTGGTCCTCGTAGACCTCTGCCAGGGGGTTGTCGTGGTCGAGCGACGGGTCGGCGGCGCGCTGGGCGGCGACGGCGCCGGGGTCGTCGGCGAAGCGGCCGGCGGCGACGGCGGGCGCGTCCACCACCGCGACCACGCCGTCCACGGTGACGCGGGTGCGGATCGTGGGCCAGCCGAACGCCTTGAGCAGCGGCTTGGGCAGGGCGAGGCCGGAGGTCTCGATGACGA
>CAXUEL010000368.1:0-2709 GCA_964249915.1 uncultured Acetobacteraceae bacterium
GGCCAGGACGGTGCGCCGCGTCGCCGCCGGCCGCGCCCGGCACCCGGATCTGTCCCGCATTCCCGTCGCAGCCATGGTTGCCCATCTCGCCTGCCTCGTGTCGATCCTAGCACGACGGCGGGGCCGATGCAGTCCCGGATCGGAACCAAGCTGCCGGGAATCGGCGCCCGGACGCCGCCGCTCATCGCGCCGCTTGCGGAGCGGACGGATCTTCGTCACACTCGGCAGGGTGGAATGGACGTGACCAAAGCCGATCGCTGCCGGACAGGCAGGATGGGCGCGGCCGGGTCCATCCGGCATGTTGCCTTCCGCATGACGGCGCGCACGCCGATGGGCCGGATCAGTCCGCCCGGACCGGCGAGCACCCGGACGCTCCCGCACCTGCCGTGCCCGCGGACCGACGCTCGCGTCGCCCGGCGCCACGAACCGCCCGGACGGGGCGTGCCGGCTATGCCGTGCACGGTCCGCCGTTGAACGCCCGAGGACCCGATGACCGCCACCACCCCACACAGCGCCTGCAGGACGGGAACGGCCACGCGCCGCCCCGCGCCGGCCGGCGCCGGGCCGTGGACGGCGGCATCGGGCATCCCCCCCATCGCCGCGCGTGCGACGCCCTGCCTGCCCCCCGCCGAGCGCGGGTTTCCGGTCTGGACCGGCGGCAGGAGCGGTGCCCCGGCCCACCGGAGTCTACCCGACCATGACCAAGCGAATGCTGATCGACACGACACACGCGGAAGAAACCCGCGTGGTCGTGCTGGACGGTAACAGGCTCGACGACTACGACGTCGAGACGTCGTCCAAGAAGCAGATCAAGGGCAACATCTACCTCGCCAAGATCGTCCGCATAGAGCCCAGCCTGCAGGCGGCGTTCGTCGAGTACGGCGGCAACCGGCACGGCTTCCTCGCCTTCAGCGAGATCCACCCCGACTACTACCAGATCCCGGTCGCCGACCGCGAGCGCCTGCTCGCGCTGCAGGAGGAGGAGGCACGCGCCGAGGAAGCCCGCGCCGAGCGCGAGGACGACGGCCGGGACGAGACGGCGGACGAGGATGGCGAAGGAGCCGCGCAGGACGCCGACGCGGACGGAGATGCCGGCGCCGGGTTCCGGGCCGGGACCGACGCCGAGGACCCGGCACCCGACGAGCCGCGCGACGAGCAGTATGCCGGACGGGTCGAGACCGGCCTCGGCGCCGAACCGTCCGACCCGCCCGCTGCCGATGCCAAACCGCACGACGCCGTGCCGCCCGAAGCCGGCCCCACCGAGATGCCGCTCGAGATCGAGGCCGACACCGTCGAGGGCGACGTGCTGGAGGCCGATCCGGCCGCCGACGACCGGCCCGACGAGCCGGCACCGGAAACAGTCGGTGGCGACACCCCCGACGACGGCCACGCGCAGCGGCGCACCGCCCGCTTCCTGCGCCAGTACAAGATCCAGGAGGTGATGCGCCGGCGCCAGATCCTTCTGGTCCAGGTCGTCAAGGAGGAGCGCGGCAACAAGGGTGCGGCACTCACCACCTACATCTCGCTGGCCGGCCGCTTCTGCGTGCTGATGCCGAACTCGCCGCGCGGCGGCGGGGTGTCGCGCAAGATCACCTCGGCCGCCGACCGCAGGCGCCTGAAGGAGATCACCGCCGAGCTGGAGATCCCGCGCGGCATGGGCATGATCGTCCGCACCGCCGGCGCGCAGCGGCCGCGGCCGGAGATACGCCGCGACTGCGAGTACCTGCTGCGCACCTGGGACGAGATACGCGAGACCACGCTGGCCTCCACCGCCCCGTGCCTGGTGTACGAGGAGGCGAGCCTGATCAAGCGCGCCATCCGCGACGTGTATACCCGCGACGTCGAGGAGATCGTGGTCGACGGCGAGCCGGGCTGGCGCGCCGCGCGCGAGTTCATGCGCACCCTGATGCCGGCCAACGCCAACAAGGTCAGCCTGTGGCGCGACCCGTCGCAGACCCTGTTCTCGGCGCACGGCGTCGAGCACCACCTCGACGCCATGCTGCAGCCCACCGTGCAGCTCCGCTCCGGCGGCTACCTGGTGATCAACCAGACCGAGGCGCTGGTCGCCATCGACGTCAACTCCGGCCGCTCCACCCGCGAGCGCGGCATCGAGGAGACCGCGTTCCGCACCAACATCGAGGCCGCCGACGAGGTCGCCCGCCAGCTGCGCCTGCGCGACCTGGCCGGCCTGATCGTGATCGACTTCATCGACATGGAGGTCCGCCGCAACAACGCCACCGTGGAGCGGCGCCTCAAGGACGCCCTGCGCAACGACCGCGCCCGGATCCAGGTCGGCTCCATCAGCCATTTCGGCCTGATGGAGATGTCGCGCCAGCGCCTGCGCCCGTCGCTGGCGGAAAGCAGCTTCGTGCCCTGCCCGCATTGCGCCGGTTCCGGCTTCATGCGCGGCACCGAAAGCTCCGCCCTGCACGTGCTGCGCGCGATCGAGGAGGAGGCGGGCCGACGCAAGGCGGCCGAGATCCTGGTCCACGCCGCCGGCTCGGTGGCGCTCTACGTGCTCAACAACAAGCGCGCCTGGCTGGGCGAGATCGAGGCTCGCCACCGCATCGCCGTGCACCTGGCGGCAGACGACAGCCTGGTGCCGCCGGCGCTCCGCATCGACCGGGTCCGCCCCTACGTGGCGGCACCCGAGCCGGTCGAGCCCGCCGCCGCGGTGACGCGCGTGCCGATCCGCGCCCAGCCCCCGGC
>CAXUEL010000369.1:0-2707 GCA_964249915.1 uncultured Acetobacteraceae bacterium
GTTGACGATCGGCGCCGCACCGAACCAGTCGGTCAGCGCCGGCACCCCGCCGCCGAGGAACCGGCGCAGCCGCGGCGCCACCGCCGCCGCCTCCGGGCCGCTGAAGCTGCCGTCGAGCATCGACCCGCGCAGCGGCTCGTCCGGCTGCGCCTCGGCCGCCTCCCGGACCGCCAGCCCGGTGGCGTCCAGGATCAGGCCTTCTCTGGGATCCGCGCCACCATGCGCAGGCTGGTGGTCAGTTCCTCCATCTGCAGCCAGGGCCGCATGTAGGCGATCGCGTTGTAGGCGCCGGGACGGCCCGGGATCTCGCGCACCTCGACCCGCGCCTCGCGCAGCGGGAACTTGGCCTTGCTTTCGGCGCCCGCGTTCTCGTTGGTGTTGACGTAGTTCTTGATCCAGCGGTTCAGCCAGATCTCGCAGTCGGCCGCCTCCATGAAGGAGCCGATCTTGTCGCGCGCCATCACCTTGAGGTAGTGCGCGAACCGGCTGGTGGCCATGATGTAGGGCAGCCGCGCCGAGATGCGGGCATTGGCGGTGGCGTCCGGCCGGTCGTACTCCTTCGACTTCTGCGCCGTCTGCGCGCCGAAGAACACCGCGTGGTCGTGGTTCTTGTAGTGGCACAGCGGCAGGAAGCCGAGGTTGGACAGCTCGTACTCGCGCCGGTCGGTGATGCCGATCTCGGTCGGGCACTTGGCGTCCATGTCGCCGTCGTCGGACTGGAAGATGTGGGTGGGCAGGTTGTCCACCTTGCCGCCGCCCTCGGCGCCGCGGATCGCGGTGCAGAAGCCGTGCTTGGCGAACGCGTCGGTCAGGCGCGCGCCCATCACGTAGGCGGCGTTCATCCAGCAGTACTGCTCGTGCCCCATCGCCAGCGGCCGGCCGCTGGCGTCCAGCGGCGCCTCCTCGTAGTCGAACTCCTCGATCGGCTTGGTCTGGCCGCCGTAGGGCAGCCGCGCCACCACGCGGGGCATCACCAGCGACACGAACCGGCTGTCCTCGCTGTCGCGGAAGCCGCGCCACTTCTGGTACTCGACGGTGTCGAAGATCTTGGCCAGGTCACGCGGCTTGGCGAGCTCGGTCCAGCTGTCGAAGCCGAACATGGTGGCGCCGGCGGCCGAGATGAACGGCGCGAACGCGGCGGCGCTGACGTTGGACACCTGGCGCAGGGTCTCGATGTCGTCGGGATGGTTGCCCCACTCGTAGTCGCCGATCAGCGCGCCGTACGGCTCGCCGCCGGGGGTGCCGAACTCGTTCTCGTAGATCTTGCGGAACAGCAGGCTCTGGTCGAACTCGACCACCCGCGTCAGGTCGCGGTTCAGCTCGCGCTTGGACGCGTTGAGCAGCCGGATCTTGAGCATGGTGCCGGTTTCGCTGTTCTGCACCAGGTAGTGCAGCCCGCGCCACGACCCTTCCAGCTTCAGGAAGCGGGGGTTGTGGACGATCTCGTTCAGCTGCGCCGACAGCTTGCGGTCGATCTCGGCGACAGCGCGCTCGATGGTGCGGTTGAGGTTGCGGTCGAACTTGACGGTGCCGGCCTGCGCCTGCTCGACCAGGGCGCGCACCAGGTCCTGGGCGCGGTCCGGCTCGGTCTGCCGCGTGGCGGACACCACCTGCTGCAGCAGGTCGGTGGTCTCGGTGGCGGGCGCCGGGGTTGCCTGGGTCTGTGACATGGTGTTCAGCCCTCGTCCTTGATGCCGAGCTGGCCGGACACCTGCTTCAGGTCGCCGGCGTCGCGCAGGATCTTCTCCAGCAGCGCTTCCAGCTCCTCCGACCGGTCGGCCTTGCTCATCAGGTCGCTCAGCTTGTTGCGGGTTTCCAGCAGCGCCTTGAGCGCCGGCACCTGGTCCAGCACCCGTCCGGGCTCGAAGTCCTCGATCGAGTTGAACTTCAGCCCCACCGCGATCTCGGTGCCGTCGTCGACGAGCTTGTTCGGCACCACCAGGTTGAGGCCGGGGGTGAGGCGCGCCATCACCTCGTCGAAGTTGTCGCGGTCGACCTGGATGAACTTGCGCTCGCCGAGCGGACGCAGCGGCTGCGTCGGGTCGCCGGAGAAGTCGCCCATCACGCCGACCACGAAGGGCAGCTCGCGCACCACCTGGGCGCCCTCGGTCTCGACCTCGTAGGTGATATGGACGCGCGGACGGCGCACCCGGCTCAGCTTCTCGTGAATGCTGGCGCTCATCTCAAGGCTCCCTTGCCGTGGTCGGTGTGGCGTCTCCGGTGTGGTGCCGGCTGCTTCCATGGAAGGCGGCCGGTCCGCCGATCCGTGTGACACCGGCACGAGCCGAAACGCCGACGATGGACCACGGGGCTTCAGCCTATCTGCGGAAGCGTCCGAGGGTCAATCGCGCCGAAACGCCAGGCCGGCGACCGCTCTTTTCATTCCGCCGCGGGGCGGATGCCGAGCTGGGACAGGATCACCGCACGTGCTTCCGGGTCCGGCACCACCTCGCCCAGCAGCTCTGGCCAGCTCATCCGTCCGCGCCGCACCGCCTCGTCCAGGGTGTAGGACAGCGGCGAATGCGGCTCGTGCACGCGGAAGAACTCGGCGATGGCGGCCAGGCCCGCCAGCATCTCGTCGCGCGTCGGCGGCAGGCGGACCGCCGGCTGCTCCGGGCGGGCGGGACCGGCCGGCCCCGCATCGTCCGCTGCCGCCTCCGCCTCGGGCTCCGCCGCCCGGGGTTCGGTCGCCTCGGCGCTCTGCGCC
>CAXUEL010000370.1:0-2667 GCA_964249915.1 uncultured Acetobacteraceae bacterium
GGCTCGCCCTGCTCCAGCGCCCGGTCCTCGGCGCGCCAGCGCGGCAGGCCGCCGTCGAGCACGCGCACCCGGTCGTGGCCGAACAGCCCGAACAGCCACCAGGCGCGCGCCGCCGACGCCACCCCGGTCTGGTCGTAGAGCACCACCTCGGTATCGTCGGACACGCCGAGGGCGGCGGCGAGCCGGGCGAACCGGCCCTGGCTCGGCACCATGTGCGGCAGCCCGCCCTCCGGATCGGAGAACGCGTCGAGGTCGAGGAAGCGCGCGCCGGGAAGATGGGCCTGCGCGAACGCCGCCCGGGGATCGAACCGCTCGCCCGGCAGCAGGGTGGTGGCATCGAGCACCGCGAGGCCGGTGCGCCCGGCCAGGGCCAGGTCCAGTTCGGCCGTGGAAACGAGCGGGCCCATGCGACGATCCTCCCGACCCGGCCGGTCGCGCGGCGCGCCCCGGCCTGGTCCTGCTGACGCCGGACCGGGGCCCGGCGTGGAGGCAAGTCTAGATCACTGGACGCGATGCGCCGCAAGCAGGGCGTGCACCCGCTCGGCCGCCGCCTTGCCCTTGATCGAGTCGCGCCACATCCCCTCGATCACCCGCTGGTGCGTCGCCACCGCCTCCGGCGCGCCGGTGACCATGGACACGCCGGTCGGCACCGTGCAGCCGGAGTCGCTGCGGAACGGGTTGATCGCCACGGTGGCGCGGTCGCGCTGGCGCAGCAGCACGCAGCTGGTGCTCGGCGCCGCGTCCGGGAGCAGGCTGAACTGCAGCCCCATCGGCTCGGTCTCGAGCAGGTTGGCGATCGCCTCGACCTCGGCGGCCGCTATCGCCCGGCAGCGCCGGCGCAGCGGCTCGTCCAGCTTCAAGCCCGCGCAGATGCCGTCCTGCAGCAGCTGCTGCAGCGCCTGCTCGGGCAGGATGGCGATGATGCCGGGCCGGCGCGACTGGTAGATCCGCTTGCGCGCGGACAGGATGCCCAGCACCTGCTCGGCCACCGCGCGCGAGGCGGCGGCGTCCTCGCCGGCCAGGTCGGCGACCTGGAACAGGCTTTCGGTCAGCGCCAGGTCGAAGCCGTCCGAGGTCACCAGGTAGCAGAACGGCAGCCCGACCTGGAGGATCTGGTCGGCGGTTTCCTCGACCTGGCGCAGCCGCTCGAAGAAGCCCACCGAGCGGCTGTAGTACTCGACGCCGATGCCGAGCAGCGACAGCGGCGAGATCTTGAGCAGCTCGGCAAGGCGCTGGACCGTGTCCAGCTTGATGACTTCGCCCTTCTCGTAGCGATACAATGCCGCGCGCGACACGCCGAGGCGCGCTGCGATCTCCTCGGCACGCATGCCGGATTCAACGCGGTAGGCACGCAGCTGCTGGCCGATTTCGTTGAGGCGCATGGGGGGTCCTGACCGAGGCTCGCGGGAAGGCGTTTCAGGATGTGTATTTCACACAAAACTAACGATACAGATCAAGCCGGGAATTAGCTATAACGATTCTGCCTGCATGATGATTTCAACCTCACCGCGTGACCGGCAGGTCATCGCACGACCACCGTTACGCCCGCGGCGGGGCCCTGGCCGCTCGTGATGCCGGAACGGATCATGATGGGGCTGCTGCTGGGCGGAGTCGCCGCCGGCTGCGTCCTGGTGCTGCAGCCGTTCTTTTCGGCGATCCTGTGGGCGGCGATCCTGGTGTTCGCCACGTGGCCGGTGTTCGTGCGCGCGCGCAGCCATGTCGGCCGCTTCCCCGCCGCCGCCCTGATGATGCTGATGACGGCGCTGCTGGTGGTGCTGCCGCTCGGGCTGGTCGCCTCGGCCGGGGTGGCGGACGCGCCGGGCGTGCTGCACGCGGCGATGGGCCTGGCGGCGATCGGCCTGCCGGAGCCGCCGCGCTGGATCGCCCGGGTGCCGCTGGTCGGCCACCAGCTCACCGAGACCCTGCACCGCTGGTCGGTCGACCTGGGCCAGGTCGGCGCCACCCTGCAGCCCTATGTCGGCATCATCGCCGAGCGGATCCTGGCCGTGCTGGTGCAGATCGCCAGCGGCCTGTTGCAGCTGGTGCTGGCGCTGTTCATCGGCTTCTTCTTCTGGATCAGCGGCGACGCGCTCGGCAACACCCTGTCTGCGATCATCCGCCGCATCGCCGGCGCCCATGCCGACCGCCTGCTCGGCGTCGCCGGCAGCACGGTGCGCGGCACCGTCTACGGCATCCTCGGCACCGCGATCGTGCAGGGCATCCTGACCGGGATCGGCTTCACCATCGCCGGCGTGCCGAGCCCGGTGCTGTTCGGCGGCATCGCCGCGTTCGTCGCCGTGCTGCCGATCGGCGCCCCGCTGGTCTGGATCCCGGCCGCGATCTGGCTCGCCATGTCGCACCACCTCGGCTGGGGCATCTTCCTCGCCGCCTGGGGGGTGCTGGCGATCTCCGGCGCAGACCACGTGATCCGGCCAGTGTTCATCGCCCGCGGCGCGCAGCTGCCCTACCTGCTGACCCTGCTCGGCGTGCTGGGCGGCGTGCTGGCGTTCGGCGGCCTCGGCATCTTCCTGGGCCCGGTGCTGCTCGGGCTCGGCTACACCCTGGTGGTCGAGTTCGCCTCCGGCCAGGCCGCCGTCGCCGCGCCGGACCCGTGAGGCGGCGGCCGGGCGGAACGATCCGCCCGCCGTGACGCTATACCGCCCGATG
>CAXUEL010000371.1:0-2649 GCA_964249915.1 uncultured Acetobacteraceae bacterium
GCAGCATCCGGCGTACGTCGCCGGCGCCGCGCAGCAGCCAGCCGATCGCCGCCGCCCGCGACACCATGCCGAGCCGGCGCGCCACCGTCCCCGGCGGCTGCGGGAACAGGTCCTGGATGCAGCCGATCGGCGGCCGGCCGGGCCGCGGCGGCCGCACCCCGTGCAGCCCGTCCAGCAGCTCGCGCGCCAGCAGCAGCAGCGAGCGTCCGTCGCAGATGCAGTGGTCGGCGACCAGCAGCAGCTCGTTGGCCTCCGCGCCCTGCAGCCAGACGGCGCGCAGCAGCGGCCCGCGCAGCCGGTCGAACGGCTGTTCCAGCTCCTCCCGCACCGCCGCGAACCAGTCCTCCGCGGTGGAACGCTCCACGATCCGCAGCCCGACCGGCGGCGCGCCGGTGTCGAAATGCGGCCGCCGCCCGTGCTGCACCACGCCCACGCCGAGCATCGGGTGGTCGGCCTGCAGCGCGTCCAGCGAGGCACGCATCGCCGCCCCGTCGACCGGACCGCCGACCCCGAGCGCCAGGATCACGTTCCAGGGCAGCCGCCCGCCGACCAGCAGGAAGCGCTCGAAGAAGAACAGGCCACGCTTCATCCCGTCCACCATCCGACAGCGCGCGACCCCGCGCCAGCGTCTGGCGCCGGCGACGCAGCCGGTTATCCTGGAGTTGAACGGCAAGGGATATCGGCAGCATGACCAACGCGTCGACCAGGACATCGGCCCACGGACGCTTCCTCGGCCGGCGGGCGCTGCTGCCGCTGTGCCTGGCGATCGGGCTGCATGGCACGGCGCTGGCGCAGCAGCCCGGACCGGCGCTGCAGGCGGCGATCGCCGGCCCGGCGCGCGACCCGGCCTTCGTCGCCCGCGACGCCGCCCGCCATCCGGGACCGGAGCTCGCCTTCTTCGACGTCCGGCCGGACCAGAGCGTGGTCGAGATCTGGCCGTTCGGCGGCTACTGGACCGAGATCCTCGCACCCTACCTGCACGACCACGGCACCTACATCGCCGCCCTGGAGGGACCGATGAAGCCGGACTCGGCGTTTGCCCGCCGCCTGGCGGCGCATCCGGAGCTCTACGGCCGGGTGCGGATCACCGAGGCCACCGGCAGCACCGACATCGCCCCTGCCGGCAGCGTCGACCGGGTGCTGACCTTCCGCAACCTGCACAACTGGATGAAGCACGGCGACGCCCCGCAGATGCTGGCCTCGTTCTACCGCGCGCTGAAGCCGGGCGGCCTCCTCGGGCTCGAGGAGCACCGCGGCAACCGCCACGTCGCGCAGGACCCGCAGGCCAAGGACGGCTACGTCAACCGGGACGCGGTGATCGCCCTGGCGCAGGCGGCCGGCTTCACCCTGGTCGGGAGCTCGGAGATCAATGCCAACCCGAAGGACACCGCGCAATGGCCGGCCGGGGTGTGGACCCTGCCGCCCACCTTCGCGCTGGGCGCCAAGGACCACGACCGCTACGCCGCGATCGGCGAGGGCGACAACATGGTGCTGCTGTTCCGCAAGTCGTGAACCATGTTCACGAATCCTGACCGGCCGGGATGGCCGCTCGGGGCGGCGCGCCGGCTTTCTGCGGCGCCGCGCCCGGGAAGTCGCGCGACGCCAGCGCCATCCGCGCCGCGACCCGGACGATGACCGGGGTGCCGACCAGGGTGGGGACGATGAACGCCGCCGGCCGCAGCAGGAAGGTCAGGGTGACCACCGCGAAGGCGGTCACGGTGGCGATGTAGGCGCCGCCCATGTCGACCAGGTGGCGCAGCAGCCAACCGCCGGACGGGATCCGGCCCGACAGCAGCCGCATCTCGCGCGCGGCGAGGACGCTGCCGCCGGCGCCGAAGAACAGCGCCACCACGTCGCCCTGCCGGAGCCCGGACCACAGCAGCGCCGTGCTGAACAGCAGGGTCAGCGCCGACAGGAGCCAATCGAACCAGCGCGCGCCCAGGCGCTGGTGCAGCCGCTTCTGGCCGAGCGCGCGCCAGCCGTTGAACACCAGGAAGAAGCTGAACACCGCGATCACCAGCAGCAGCCGGTCGCCGGTCGCCAGCGCCAGGCACAGGGCGGACAAGGCGGTGCAGCCCATCGCCAGCGCGTAGGCACGGCCGGCGTTCCGGTGCAGCGTGCGGCCCTTCGGCGCCAGCATGGCGACCGGCCCGGCGAGCAGGGCGATCGTCCCGCCGGCCACGTGGACCGCCAGCATCGCCACGAAGCAGAGGGTCATCCGGCGCTCCCTGATCTTGACAGTGACTAGATCAGCCTGCGCCCAGCCGGTCGACCGAAATCTTTACACTGTCAGGTGGCGACCGGTCGTCCGTCGAAGCCGCAGCGGGCGAGCGCGTCCAGCATGTGCGACGGCGGTGGCGCCGTGGCCGAGACCGGCGGCTGCAGCGGCAGCGACAAGGAGCGCGCCAGGAGGTGCAGCCGCACGTCCCCGGTTCCGTACACCGGGTCGCCCAGGACCGGGCAGCCGAGCAGGGCGCAGTGCGCCCGCGCCTGGTGGGTGCGGCCGGTGAGCAGGCGCAGCTCGAGCCAGGCGAGGCCCGAGGCGCGGCCGAGCACCGTCCAGGCGGTGCGGGCCGGCTGCCCGTCCGGGTCCGGCCGCATGCGCCAGCCGGCCGGGGTGCTGTGCCGGGCGAGCGGCCGGTCCACCAG
>CAXUEL010000372.1:0-2606 GCA_964249915.1 uncultured Acetobacteraceae bacterium
GGAAGGCCTCGGCGTATCGCCCGCGCGTCCGGCACCCGCCCTGCCCTTGCCCGGCAGGGGCGAGACCAGCACGTCGCTGGCGTCGGCGCCGAGCCGACGCAGCTTCGCCTGCTCGGCGCCCGCCTCCCCCGCCTGGGCGCCGAGCGGGATCGGCCAGAAGCATTCCACACGTCCGTCCTCGCCGCGCAGCGCCAGGAACACCACGCGGTCGACGGCACCCGCCGGGGCCGCTTCCAGCGCCAGCCGGAACACCAGCCCGTCGGCCTTGTCGCCGCCCAGCGCCATGGTCAGCTGCTGCGCCTCGATCACCTGGCGGCGCAGGGTGCGGCTGGTCGGGTCGTCGGCCGAGCCGCGGAAGAAGCGCACCGGCACGTCCTCGATCAGGAACACGAAGTGGTGGCTGCCGTCGAGCACGGTGAGCCAGTCATGGGTGCCGCGCTCGGCCGCACGCTGCAGGCGCTGGCGGCCGAAGGCGTAGGCGCGGCAACCGATCGACCAGGTGTCGTCGCCCATCTCGATCGAGGCCAGGCGCACCGCGTCGCGCCTGGCGTGCGCCAGCAGCAGCGCGCACACGCGCAGCCGCTCCTCGGTCAGCGCCGGGTGGATGGTCCAGGGCAGGACGTCCGCCGGCACCGCGATGGGTCGGTCTGGTTGCTGGTCGTCCGGACTCGTCACGCGGCCAGCCTAGCATGACCGGCGGCAGCGACCAGACGATCATCGGCAGCAGCGGGGGACGACGAACCGGGGACGGCGGCGGGCGTTCGGGAGCCGATCAACCAGAGGCCACGCCCATGTCCGTGTTTCCGACGCTGCCGCCGATCGACGTCCCGGAGGTCGACCTGCGTCCGGACCAGGCGCCGCTGGTCCAGCCAGCGGACACGGCGGCGGACGGTTCGCCAGCGCGGCGTCCGGGCGATCCGGACCCGGCACCTGCGGATGACGGGGCGCCGCTCTTCTCGACCGACCCGCTGGGCTAGCCGACACGGCAGCCGCCTCGCACCCAGCACCGGGTCCGGTTCTCGCGCTGCACGTGCGCGAGATCGCCTGGCGCCGGCCGGAGGACGCGTTCGCAGCACTGGCCGGCGAGCCGATGCCGGCCTGGCTCGACAGCGCGGCGTCCGACCCGCGCAGCCGCACCAGCTACCTGTGCGTGCGACCGTTCCGGCTGGTCGAGGCCCATGACGGGCGGGTGACGGTGGACGGGGTCCGGCAGCGCTGCGACCCGTTCGACGCCGTCGAGTCCGAGTTGGGGCGCTGGCGGATCGAGCCGGGCACAGCGCCGGTGCCGTTCGCGGGCGGCGCGATCGGGTTCTTCGGCTACGAGCTGGGCGGGGTGCTGGAGCGCCTGCCGGCGCGCCACCCGGACCCGCTCGGCCTGCCCGACATGAGCGTCGCCTTCTACGACGTGGTGCTGGCGTTCGACCGGCCGCGGGAGCGTTGCTGGCTGCTGTCCTCCGGCCTGCCGGAGCCGGATCCGGCGCAGCGGGCCGAGCGCGCCGCGCGGCGGGCGGAGCAGACGCTGGCCCTGCTGGACCGTGTCCCGTCGCGGCCGCACCGGCCGGTCCCGCCGCTGGCGTGGACGCCGGATCTCGACCGCGCTGGCTACGAGGACCGGGTGCGCCGGGTGCTTGGCTACATCCGGGCCGGCGACATCTTCCAGGCCAACCTGACCCTGCGCCACCTGGCGACGCGGCCGCCCGGGATCCCGGCGGCCGAGCTCTACCTGCGGCTGCGCGCCGCCACCCCGGCGCCGTTCGCCGCCTATCTCGGCTTCGGGTCGACGACGCTGCTCAGCGCCTCGCCCGAGCGCTTCCTGCGGCTCGACCCCGAGGGCCGGATCGAGACCCGGCCGATCAAGGGCACCCGGCCCCGCGCGGCCGATCCCGAGGCAGACCGGCGGCTGCGCGACGACCTGCTCGGCAGCGTCAAGGACCGGGCGGAGAACCTGATGATCGTGGACCTGATGCGCAACGACCTCGGCCGGGTGGCGGCCGTCGGCAGCGTGACGGTGCCGGCGCTGTTCGAGGCGGAAACGTTCGCCACCGTGCATCACCTGGTCTCGGAGGTGCGGGCGCAGCTGCGTCCGGGGCTCGGCGCCATCGACCTGCTGCGCGCCACCTTTCCCGGCGGCTCGGTGACGGGGGCGCCGAAGATCCGCGCCATGGAGATCATCGACGAGCTGGAAGCGTCGCGACGCGGGCCGTACTGCGGCAGCATCGCCTGGCTCGGCTACGATGGTGCCATGGACAGCAGCATCGTGATCCGTACCGTGGTCGCGACCGATTCCGTCCTGGTCGCCCAGGCCGGCGGCGGCATCGTCGCCGATTCCGACCCGGCGGCGGAATACGAGGAGATGCGGCTCAAGCTGGAGCCGGTGCTCCGGGCGCTCGGTGGCGAGGCGTGACCTGCTGGCTGAACGGCGCGCTGCTGCCGCGGGGCGAGGCCGCGATCGATGGGGACGACCGCGGCTTCACCCTGGGCGACGGGCTGTTCGAGACGGTGCGGATCGCCGGGGGGCAGCCGGCGCACCTGCCCCGCCACCTGCGCCGGCTGCGTGACGGCGCCGCCCTGCTCGGGATCCCGCTGTTCTGGGACGACGACGCGCT
>CAXUEL010000373.1:0-2593 GCA_964249915.1 uncultured Acetobacteraceae bacterium
GGGTGGTGATGGGGTTGCCGGGGCTGGCCAAGGTGGCGGTGGTGGCGCTGCCGGCCCGGCCTGCGGCGCCGCGGACAGGCCGCCCGGCCCCGCTTCGGATCCGGGAGCGCCACCATGGCCCTGCTGCAGGGCGAAGCTCATGTCGCTGATCTGCTTGGACAGGGTGGCGTTCTGCTGCTGCACCTGGTTGGCAAGCTGGTCGAGCTCGCCGCGCATGTCGCGCACCTGTTGTTCCAGCGTCTGCACGCGGTCGAGCAGCTGCGGCGCCAGGCCCGGGTCGATGGCGCCCTGCGGACCGGACTGGCCGCCGATCGGCGGCGCCACCGGCACGCCGCCGCCGCCGCTCTCCACCTGCTCCAGCTCGTGGCGCAGCTCCAGGATCTGGTTCTGCAGCGAGATCCCTTCCCGGCTTCCGATCTGGGCCCGCGCGGCGCCGCCGCCGGCGATCGTCGCGCCGAGGCCGAGCAGCACGGCGAGTCGCGGCAGGCAGGACACAGGACGCATGGACAATCCCCGGGCTCGGCAGGCCGGCGCTGCTGCCGGCGCGGCGGAGGCTAGGACAGAACGGCGGCCGCATGAAGTTGCCGCGCGAGCCGCCCCCGCCGCAAACGCGAACGCCCCGGGGAGGACCCCGGGGCGCCGGTTCAGGCCGGGACGCGGCGAGCCGTCAGCGGACGGCGGTGATCGCGTTGCGGTTCTGCGCCCAGGACTGCTCGTCGTCGCCGGTGGCGGTGGGACGGTCCTTGCCATAGGAGATGGTGGAGATGCGGTCGGCCGAGACGCCCTGCGCCACCAGGTAGTCGCGGGCGGCGTTGGCGCGGCGGTTGCCGAGCGCGATGTTGTATTCGTCGGTGCCGCGGTCGTCGCAGTTGCCGGCGACCTGGATGGTGACCTGCGGATAACGGGCGAGCCAGGCCGCCTGGCGGCCCAGCGTGGCCTGCGCCTCGCTCGACAGGGTGTTCTGCGCGAGCTCGAAGTAGACGCGGTCGCCGACGTTGGCGACCAGGTCGGCCTCGCTGCCCGGAGCGGCGGCGCCGGTCGGAGCGGAGGTGGCGCCAAGCCCCGATGCGGAGCCGCTGTTGGCCGCCTTGTCGTCCGAACAGGCCGCGAGCGCCGCGACGAGAGCGAGCGCTCCGAGAAGCTTCAGTGTCATGGTGCTGGGTTCCTGGACGATGTGGTGTAGGCGATTCAGCCGACCGGCGGGCAGGTCCGGCCGCACTCGAGGCAGCGAGCACGAGAACGTGGCCCGGCGAACAGCTTACGGCCGCCGATTACTGCCTCGTTTCGCACCCGGTCAAGCCGGCAACGTAGCGGATGCCGATTCGATCCGCGGCGGCGTCATTTTATTCTATGGTGTGGCTCCACGGCTCGCCCGGCCGGCGGCGTTCAGCCCTTCAGCGGCGACCAGGCCGGCGCCTCGGCGCCGCCGGAGGTCGGCACCGCGCGCTCGTTGAAGCCGGCGATGTCGATCTGCCCGAGCGAGGACGAGGCGCCGGCGCCGCGCCTGGCATAGGCCAGCACACGGCCGTTGGGGCAGAAGGTGGGGCTGTCCACGGAAAAGCCGCGGGTCAGGATGCGCTCGCCGGTGCCGTCCGGCGCCATCACGCCGATCGAGAAGCCGCCGGAGCCGATCCGGGTGAAGGCGATCAGGTCGCCGCGCGGGCTCCACACCGGCGAGCCGTAGGTGCCCGAGCCGTAGGAGATGCGTCGCGCGCCGCCGCCGCCCGCGCCCATGACGTAGAGCTGCGGGGTGCCGCCGCGGTCGGAGTTGAACACGATCTGCCCGCCGTCCGGGCTGTAGCACGGGCTGGTGTCGATCGCGCCCGAGTTGGTGAGCTGGCGCGAGCCGCCGCCGCCGAGGCCCACGGCGTAGATGTCGGAGCCGCCGCCGCGTGTGGCGGACATCACCACCGAGCCGCCGTCCGGCGAGAAGCGCGGCGCGAAGGAGATGCCGGCGAACTCGCCCAGCACCTGCTGCCGGCCGCTGCCGAGGTCGAACAGGTACACACGCGGCCGGTCGTTGGCGTAGCTCATGAAGGCGATCTGGTCGCGGGTGGGATGGAAGCGCGGCGTCTTCACCAGCCATTCGCCGCCGGTCAGCACACGGTTGTTGGCGCCGTCCTGGTCCATGATCGCCAGCCGGGTGGTCTCGTGGGTGCGCGGGCCGGAGGTTGCGACGTAGCAGATGCGGGTGTCGAAGTAGCCCTTGTCGCCCAGCATGCGCTCGTAGATCACGTCGGCGATGATGTGGGCGATGCGCCGCCAGTTGCCGCCGCCGGTGGTGTAGGCGGTGCCCTGCAGCTGCTGCCCGGTCAGCACGTTCCACAGCCGGAACTCGACCCGCACCCCGGCGCCGGAGCCGGCGGTGGTGCCCTGCGCCAGCGCCTGCGCGCCCAGGCTCTTGTAGGCGGCGAAGTCGGGCACGCCGGGACCGCCGCCGGCGGAGGCCGGGATCGGGCGGAACAGGCCGGAGCCGGCCAGGTCGTTGCTGATCACCTGCGTCATCTGGTCGCCGATGCCGGGACCGAACGAGGGAAGCGCGATCGGGATCGGCGCCGTGCGGGCCTGGTCGACGGTGATCTCCGCGCCGCCC
>CAXUEL010000374.1:0-2566 GCA_964249915.1 uncultured Acetobacteraceae bacterium
CCGCGCTGTACCGCGGCCGCGCCGCCCGGCCGCGGGCCGCGCGGGCGGAGCTGTCCGACCGGGGGGGCGGGTCGGGCCGCTCCCCGGACGGGGCGGACCTTTGGTGCAGCTGGATGGTCCGGCAGAACCACGACCACGCCTATGCCGGCACCGTGCAGGCGACGGTGGAGCAGGCCGGGCACGAATCGTCGACCGGGCTGATCGGGATCATGATCTTCCCGGGCTTCTGGCGGCGCGGCATCGCCACCGAGGCCCTGTCCTGCCTGCTCGACTGCTTGTTCGAGCGCTACCGCTGCGCCGCGGCGGCGGCCCTGGTCGACACGCGCAACGCCGCCTCGCTGGCGCTGTTCGACCGGCTCGGCTTCGGCACCGTGCGCCTCATCCTCGACGCCGACTTCTTCGACGGCCAGATCAGCCACGAGGTCGAGCTGGCCCTGCCGCGCGCCGCCTGGCGCACCGCCGGCCGGACCGCCTGACGTCCCGGCACCGGAACCCGGTTCCTGCTACCCCTCGCCCGACAGCTCGCGCCGGCTGCGGTCGAGCTCCTCGCTGTAGCGACGCAGCGCGGACTGCTCGGTCAGCTCGCCCAGCACCTGGCGGCGCTCCCCGTCGTCCACCACCACCAGCGCGTCCGCCTCGCCGCTCTCGAACAGCGCCACCGCCTCGCGCACCCGCATCTGCGGCTGCAGCATCACGTCCTCGTAGTGCAGCAGGTCGTGCAGCCGCGTGACCGCCTCCTCGCCGTGCAGCTCCGGCACCAGCACCAGCCCGGCGTAGCGGCCGGACGGCTCGACCACGATGATCCGGTGCGCCGAGCCCAGCGGGAAGTCGCGACGCACCGCGGCCAAGGAGGTGTCGATTCGTATGGTGCGCACCTCGCGGCGCATCATCCGGCCCACGGTAAGGTTGCGCATCCAGCCGACGTCGACGGCGCTGCGTATGCTCTCGCCGCGCAGGTGAAAGCGCCAGGTGGCGAACGAGTAGCCGAAGATCCGACGCACCGTCAGCGACGACACCACCGACGCCGCCAGCACAGCGCTGGTCAGCGGCAGGCTGCCGGTGGACTCCAATGCCAGGAACACCATGGTCAGCGGCCCGCCGATGATCGCCACCGCCACGGCGCTCATGCCGATCAGCGCGCACACCACCGGCGACAGGGCGTTGGCCGACACCAGCGACAGCAGGTCGCCGAACAGGGTGCCGGTCAGCACGCCGAGGAACAGCGAGGCGAAGAACAGCCCGCCGCGGAAGCCCGAGCCGATCGACACCGCCGACGCCACCGCCTTGAGCAGCAGCATCATCGCCACGGTCTGCAGCCCGTACTGCGAGTCGAGCCCGAGCCGCATCGCCATGTGCCCGGACGACATCACCGCCGGCGTGACCAGCGCCATCAGCCCGACGATCAGCCCGCCCACCGCGGGGCGCAGCCACACCGGCAGGCGCGAGCGGCGGAACACGCTCTCCGCCAGCGTCACCGCGCGCATGATGACGATGCCGACCAGCGCCGACACCACGCCCAGCGCCAGGATGGTCACGTAGTCGAGGCCGCCGATCCCGGGCGGGATCGTCACCGCCAGCGACGGCGCCGCGTCGCCCAGCAGGTGGGTGACCAGGATGGCGCAGATCGAGGCCAGCGTGACCGGCGCCAGGTTCACCAGCGCGTAGGTGCCGACCACCAGCTCGAAGGCATAGAAGGCGCCGGCGATCGGCGCGTCGAACGCGGCGCCGATCGCGCCGGCCGCCCCGCAGCCGACCAGCACCCGCATGTCCTCCCGGCGCACCCGGAAGGCGCGCCCGACCTTGGAGGCCACCGCCGAGCCGATCTGGGTGTAGCCGGCCTCCAGCCCGATGGAGGCGCCGACGCCGTTCGACAGCACGGTCTGGATCACCACGATCACGCTGTCGCGGAACGACATGCGGCCACCGAACAGGGCGTTGGCCTCGATCGGGTCGACCGGCCGCCCCGGCCGCACCCGCACCGCCAGCAGCCCGAACAGCCCGAGCACCAGCCCGCCCAGCGTCGGCACCAGCACCGCGCGCCAGGGATCGAGATGCAGCAGCCCGGACATCCGGCCGCTGCCGCCGAGCGCGAACAGCTGCCGGTGCATCAGCAGGGTGAGCGCGTTGATGGCCACCACCAGGAGCCCGGCCGCGACGCCGATGCCGGACGCCAGCACCGCCAGCCAGACCTCGTCGCCGCGCACCAGGGCACGCAGCGCGAGCGGCGCCTGCAGCACCCAGCCGCGCACCTGGTGCCCGCGCTGGGCGATCCCGTCGCGGAACGCCGGCCGCCGGCCCGGGTCGGCCACCGCCTTCCGCGGGAGCCTGTCCCCGGGAGGCACGTCCCTGGAACGCACCTGGTCGGCCAGCACCCGGTCGGCCAGGGTCTCGCCCGGCAGCATCGCGTCGGGCAGCGCCCCGTCGGCCAGCGCCCCACCGACCAGCGCTTCACCGGCCAGCGCTTCACTGGCCAGCGTCCCGGACATGCCTACGGCCGCCAGGTCCGGCCGCTCACGGCGCGAGCGCATGGAAAGAAAGGGCAGCGAACCGGGCAAGAGGACAGCCT
>CAXUEL010000375.1:0-2544 GCA_964249915.1 uncultured Acetobacteraceae bacterium
GACCGCCCCGCCGCGCGGGGCGTGGCGCGAGGGTGCCGGGCTGCGGCCGGCGGCGTCCTGCATGAAGCGCTTGACGATCCGGTCCTCGAGCGAATGGAACGACACCACCACCAGCCTGCCGTGCGGCCGCAGCAGGCTGGCCGCCTGCAGGAGGCCCTGCTCGATCTGGCCCAGCTCGTCGTTGACGCGGATCCGCAGCGCCTGGAACGACCGGGTGGCGGGATCGAGGCCGGACTTCTCGGCCGGCACCACGCGGCGGATCAGGGAGGCAAGCTGCAGCGTGGTGGTGATGGGCGCCTCCGCGCGGGCGGCGACCAGGGCGCGGGCGATGCGTCGCGACAACCGCTCCTCGCCGAACTGGTAGAGCACGTCGGCGAGTTCGGCTTCCGGCAGGGTCGCGACCAGGTCGGCGGCGCTGGGCCCGTCGAGGCTCATGCGCATGTCGAGCGGGCCGTCGTTGCGGAACGAGAAGCCGCGCTCCGCCTGGTCGATCTGGAACGAGGACAGGCCGAGATCGAGCACCACGCCGTCGAGCGCGGTGACGCCGTGCGCGCCCAGCAGCGCCAGCATGCCGCCGAAGCCGCCCTGCAGCAGGTGCAGGCGCTGCTCGCCGTGCTCGGCGCCGAGCCGGGCGGCGAGCAGCAGGCCGCGCGCGATCGCCTGCGGGTCGCGGTCGATCGCCCACAGGGTGCAGCGCGCCCGGTCCAGGATCGCCGACGCGTAGCCGCCGCCGCCGAAGGTGGCGTCGAGGTAGGTGGCGCCGTCGGCCGGCCGCAGCTGCTCCAGCACCTCGGCCAGCATCACCGGCAGGTGGCCGGCGGCGCGCTCCGGGACGTGCGCGCTCACGAGGCGGCTCCGGCGGTGGGCAGGGTGACGCCGCGGGCGCGTATGCGGGCCTCGGCGCGCCGGCGCTCGGCGGCGGCCGGCTCCCAGATCTGGAAGTGGCGGCCCAGCCCCATGAAGGCGACCGCCTCGGACACCCCGGCATGGGCGGCCAGGGCGTCGGGCAGCACGATTCGGCCCTCCTTGTCCGGATCGACCGGGTAGGCGTCGCCGAACAGCGACAGCGCCATGTCCTCGCCGTCGTCGCTGAACAGGTCGAGGCGGTCCAGGACCGGGGCGAGCTGGAGATAGGCCGGCATCGGCCAGGCCTCGATGCAGGGATGCTTGGGCGACTGGCGCAGCACCAGCAGCGCGTCGCCCGGCTGCGATTCGGCGGCCTGGGCGCGCAGGATGGCGCGGTAGCCGGCGGGGATCGAGACCCTGCCCTTGGCGTCCAGCCGGTTCTGGTGCGCACCGAGGAACACGCTCATCGATGCCCCCCTTCCGCACCCGGATTCGCCGGTTCAAGCCGCCCCCACGGCATGGTCTGGTGGCGCATTCCGCATGCGCCGGCCCGGTTGCAGGCCTCCCTCGCGATGCCGAAGCAGACACGCAAAGGATCGCTTTGGGTGTCCGTGGGATATCATGGGAATTTGTGGGAGGTCAAACTAAAGCGGGTGTGAAAATGGCGGAAAACCGCGATTCGCAGCCAATAAACGCCTTATAGCGGCTCTAAAAAATGATCCGTTTTTGCAACAGCAGCGGCGATTACTGTTCACCCTTTGTTCTCATGAGACTCCGTGCTTGGGAGCATGGGCTGACCCAACGCGGGGTGGAAGAGCCAGACGGCCTGTAAGCCGGGTTCTGTGCGCGAGCCGAAGCCCGCACGACGGTCATTCCTCTGGGACACGCATCGCTGCGTGCCTCGCGCGACCAACCCGGACGACGAGGCGGGAGAGCCTCCGGAGGTCGGCAACGCGTGCCGGCTCCCGTCGTCCCTATTCGGTCTTGCTCCCGGTGGGGTTTGCCCTGCCGCCGCCGTTGCCGGAAGCGCGGTGCGCTCTTGCCGCACCGTTTCGCCCTTGCCCGCAACATGAGCCCGTTGCCGGGATCACGCCGTGCGGGCGGTTTGTTTTCTGTGGCACTTTCCCTGGGGTCGCCCCCGCCGGCCGTTAGCCGGCACCGTTCTCCCGTGGAGCCCGGACTTTCCTCCACCGCAACGGGACGCGAGGTCCCGCGGCGGCAGCGACCGTCCAGCCGTCTGGCGGCCGGAACCTGACCGCCGGCCCGCCTTGCGTCAAGCGGCCGCGCGTTCGGCCGGGTCGGCCTCCAGCAGGTAGCGGCCGGCGAGGACCAGCTCCAGGACCAGCACGGTGGCGCAGTCGGACGGGTCCAGTTCGAGCCGGCCGGCGCCGTCGGTCCACACCGGCTGGATGCCCGGCTCGGCCGCGTGCCAGCCTCCGGCTGCCGGATCGACCGACAGGATGCGCGTGTTCAGCCCGGTCCACAGCTGGGCGTCGCGCACCGCGACGCCGAGGCGGCGACGGTCGTCGACGAAGGGCCCCACGACGCGCGACGGCACGAACACGCGCGAGGTGATGGCGACCCGGCGCGTGCCGGCGGGCAGCACGAAGACGTGGCGGCCGCTGCTGCGGCGGGCGGCGGCGAGCAGGCTGCCGTCCTCCAGGCGGATGCGCAGCGCCGGGTCGGTGATGGTGGGAG
>CAXUEL010000376.1:0-2538 GCA_964249915.1 uncultured Acetobacteraceae bacterium
AGATGGAGCGCGAGCGCGGCGTGATCCTGCAGGAGATCGGCCAGGCCAACGACACCCCGGACGACATCGTGTTCGACCACTTCCAGGAAACCGCCTTCCCCAGCCAGCCGATGGGCCGCCCGACGCTGGGCACCGAGGCGCTGATCCGCGACATGAGGCGCGACACGCTCACCGACTACATGCAGGCGCACTACACCACCGGCAACGTGGTGATCGCCGCCGCCGGCAACCTGCATCACAGCCAGGTGGTCGAGCTGGCGCGGGAGCATTTCGGCGACCTGCCGAGCGCGGTGCTGGAGCACCCCGAGCCCGGCCGCTATGGCGGCGGCGAGTTCCGGCGGGAGAAGGAGCTCGACCAGGTGCACGTGGTGCTGGGCTTCCCGTCGGTCGGCTACGGCGACCGCGACTATTATCCGGTGCTGCTGCTCTCCACCCTGCTCGGCGGCGGCATGTCGTCGCGGCTGTTCCAGGAAATCCGCGAGAAGCGCGGCCTGGTGTACTCGATCTACTCCTTCAGCGCCCCGTTCCTCGACGGCGGGCTGTTCGGCATCTACGCCGGCACCGGCGAGGACGAGGCCAAGGAGCTGGTCCCGGTGACGCTGGAGGAGCTGCACAAGGTGCAGCGGGCCGCCGGCCCGGACGTCGTGCGGCAGGACGAGCTCGACCGCGCCCGGGCGCAGCTCAAGTCCTCGCTGCTGATGTCGCTGGAATCCACCGGCAGCCGCTGCGAGCAGCTCGCCCGCCAGCTCCAGGTGTTCGGCCGCATCGTCCCCACCGCCGAGACGGTGGCGAAGATCAACGCCGTCACTCTGGAGGACGTGCGGCGCGCGGCGGCGCGGGTGTTCCGCGGCGCGCCGACGCTGACGGCGCTCGGCCCGGTGACGCACATTCCCCGCCTCGGCGAGGTCGCTGACCGGTTGGTCGCATGAACGTCGTTCACACCGACCGCCTGGACCTGCTCCAGGCGCTGGTCGCGCAGGCCAACCGCGCCGGCGCCGACGCGGCGGAGGCGATCCTGGTGTCCGGCACCTCGCTCGGCGTGCAGGTGCGCCGGGGCCGCAGCGAGGAGCTGGAGCGCTCCGAGCACAACGACGTCGGCCTGCGCGTGTTCAGCGGCCGCCGCAGCGCCATCGTGTCGGCGACCAGCATCGACCCGGCCGGGTTCGGACGCCTGGTGGAGCAGGCGCTGGCGATGGCGCGGGTGGTGCCGGAGGACCGGTACGCCGCCCTGTGCGACCGCGCCGGCACCGGGATCGCCGCTGCCTCCGGGCTCGACCTCGCCGACGACGCCGAGCCGGGGATCGAGGCGCTGACCGAGCGGGCACGCACCGCCGAGGCGGCGGCGCTGTCGGTCGCCGGCGTCACCAACAGCCAGGGCGGCTCGGCCGGCTACGGCCGCACCAGCATCGCGCTCGCCACCTCCGGCGGCTTCGCCGGCCAGTACGCCCGCACCAGCCACTCGGTCTCGGCCAGCGTGCTGGCCGGCCACGGCACGGCGATGCAGCGCGACTACGACTACCATTCCACCGTGCACCTCGCCGACCTCGACGATCCGGCGCGGATCGGCCGGCAGGCAGGAGAGCGCGCGGTGACGCGGCTGAACCCCGCCCGCCCGCGCACCGGACGGATGCCGGTGGTCTACGACCCGCGGGTGTCGAACAGCCTGGTCGGACACCTGGCCGGCGCGTTGAACGGGGCGTCGGTGGCGCGCGGCACCTCGTTCCTGAAGGAGCGCATGGGCACCCGCCTGTTGCCGCCCGGGATCTCGGTGACCGACGACCCGACCCGGCTGCGCGGTCTGCGCTCCAAGCCGTTCGACGGCGAAGGGGTGCCGACCGCGCCGCTCGTCCTGGTGGAGGACGGGGAGATCCGCTCCTGGGTGCTGGACGGACGCAGCGGGCGGCAGCTCGGCCTGCCGTCCACCGGCCACGCGTCGCGCGGGCCCTCCTCGCCGCCCTCGCCCTCGTCCACCAACCTCTACCTGTCCGGCGGCACGGTGACGCCGGCGGCGCTGATGGCAGACATCGCCGAGGGCATCTACGTCAACGAGATGATGGGCAACGCGATCAACGGCCTGACCGGCGACTACAGCCGGGGCGCGGCCGGCTACATGATACGCGACGGCGCGCTGGCCGAGCCGGTCGCCGAGTTCACGGTGGCCGGCAACCTGCTGGAGATGTTCGCCTCCCTGGTAGCGGCGGACGACCTCGTGTTCCGGCGCGGCAGCGACGCGCCGACGATCCGGATCGACACCCTCACCGTGGCCGGCGCCTGATGAAACCCCAAGGACGGACTCCCATGACACGATCCAGCCTGTCGCGGCGGATGCGGACGGTCTCGCTGGCCCTGGCACTCGGGCTGGCCCCGGCCGCCGCACCCGTGCTGGCGAGCCTGTTCCCGACCGCGGCGGAAGCGCGGCCCGGCTTCGGCGGCTCGTTCGGCAGCCGCGGCAGCCGCACCTTCAGCGCGCCGCCGTCGACCGCGACCAACCCGGGCGGCGCCTCGCCGTTCGCGCGCACCCTGACGCCGCAGCAGAAC
>CAXUEL010000377.1:0-1226 GCA_964249915.1 uncultured Acetobacteraceae bacterium
CCATTCCTCGCTCGGCAGCGCCCGGCTCGCCGGGTCGCTGCCGAGCGAGGAATGGTAGCCGGGGCGGAGGGTCAGGTGGTTGGCCTGCTCGAACGCGTAGCCGAGCCCCAGCAGGCGCGCCTCCGACCAGGCCGGGCCGATGAAGGACAGGCCGACCGGCAGGCCGGACACCAGCGCCATCGGCACGGTGAGGTGCGGGTAGCCCGCCACCGCCGGCAGCGTGCCGGCGCTGCCCATGTCGTGGTCGCCATCCACCGTGTCGATCAGCCAGGCGGGGGCTCCGGTCGGCGCCACCAGCGCGTCGAGGTGGCTGGTGGCCAGCAGCCGGTCGATGCCCTCCGGGCCGGCGCGGCGGTGGGCGTTGTCGCGCGCGGTGCGGTAGGCGGGGTCGTCCAGGCCCCTGGTGGCCTCCGCCTTCAGGAACAGCTCCTGGCCGAACAGGCCGAGCTCGCGGTCGTGGTGCGCCTGGTTGAAGGCGATCAGCGCGGCCAGCTTGGCCGGCTGGTTCTTTGCCGGGGTGCCGGCGAGGTAGCTGTTCAGCCCGTCCTTGAGCTCGCACAGCAGCACGGTCTGCTCGTCGTTGCCGATCGCGTCGAGGTCGGGAAAGCTCGGGATCTCGACCAGGGTGGCGCCGCCCTGCCGGAGCACGGCGAGGGCGGCGTCGAACGCCGCGTCGAGCTCGGGATGGTAGCCGGCGGCGAAGCGCATCACCCCGATCCGACGGCCCTTCAGCGCGCCGGCGTCGAGCGCGGCGAGGTAGTCGGTGCGGTGGGCGTCGGCGTCCCGGGTCGCCGGGTCGGACGGGTCGCTGCCGGCGATCACGCCCAGCAGCCGGGCGGTGTCGGCGACGGTGCGGGTCATCGGCCCGGCGGTGTCCTGGGTCGCCGAGATCGGGATGATGTGGGTGCGCGGGATCAGCCCGACCGTGGGCTTCAGGCCGACCAGGCCGCTGATGGAGGCGGGGCAGGTGACGGAGCCGTCGGTCTCGGTGCCGATCGCGGCGGCGGCCAGCGAGGCCGACACCGCGACGCCGCTGCCCGAGGAGGAGCCGCAGGCGGAGCGGTCCAGCGCCCACGCGTTGCGGGTCAGGCCGCCGACGCCGCTCCAGCCGCTGACCGAGCGCGAGCCGCGCATGTTGGCCCATTCCGACAGGTTGGTCTTGCCCAGGATCACCGCGCCGGCCGCGCGCAGGCGCGCCACCAGTGGCGAGTCGCGGCCCGTGAGGT
>CAXUEL010000377.1:1236-2524 GCA_964249915.1 uncultured Acetobacteraceae bacterium
GTGCCGGAGCGCCAGCGAGCCGGCGGTGGTCGGCATCCGGTCCCTGGTCTCGATGTTGTCCTTGACCAGCACCGGGACCCCGTCGAGCGGCAGGGCATGGCCGCCGGCGCGCCGGCGGTCGCTGGCCTCCGCCTCGGCGAGCGCGTCCGGGTTCAGCGCCAGCACCGCGTGCAGCGACGGGCCGGCCTGGTCGATGGCGGCGATCCGCGCGGTATAGGCGCGGACCAGGGCGGCCGCGGTCACGCGGCCGGCGGCGAGGTCGGCCTCGACCTCGCTCATGCTGCGTCCCTCGACGGGGTAGGCGGCGGAAGGGTGGGGCTGGTCGGCGGACATGGCGAGGCTTCCCCAGGAAAGGCTGCACAGCAGCGCCGCCGCGACGCGGTGCGGCCGGGCGGACGGCACGGAAGCGCGGCGTGGCGTGGTCGTCGGATCGGGCACGGTCAGGGCGCCGGCGAGGGATGGGCGGCGGTCCAGCGGTCCATGGCGGCGATCTCGCGCTTCTGCGCGGTGATGACGTTGCGGGCCAGGCGGCGCAGGCCGGGATCGCGGCCGTAGCGCAGCTCGACCTCGGCCATGTCGATCGCGCCCTGGTGGTGCGGCATCATCATCGACACGAAGTCGTGGTCCGGGTCGCCGTTGACCGGGGCTCGGTCCATCGCCTGCCGCATGGACCTCATCCCGGACATCATCGCCCGGTCCGCGGCGCTGCCGGCGGGAGCGGTCATGGTCATCTCGGCTGCGGCGGCGGCCCGGGCCAGGGGAAGCGGGATCCCGGCAAGCAGGACGCACAGGAGGATCCTGCGGGCGGAGGTGCGGCGCTGGTCGGTCATTCTGGCTCCCCTGTGGCACGTCCCTCCGGGATCGGGACGGTGCCCAGGCTGCCATCGTGCCGCGGCCGGTCGCAACCCATGTCCGGCTTCGCGCGCCCCATCCGGCTTCGCGCCCCGGGTCCGGCTTCGCGCTTGGCGCCGCGATCCCGTATAGGAGCGCCGATGCAGCTCGCCTTCCACAAGATGCACGGGGCCGGGAACGACTTCGTCGTGCTCGACGGGCGGGTGCGCCCGCTCGACCTGTCGCGGGACGCGATCGTGCGGCTGGCCGACCGGCGCACCGGGATCGGCTGCGACCAGCTGGTGCTGCTGGGAGCGGGCGGGGCGCCGGACGAGGTGGGGGCGCGCTTCTTCAACCCCGACGGCAGCGAGGCGGGCGCCTGCGGCAACGCCACGCGCTGCGTGGCGCTGCTGGTGGCGGGCGCGGTGCCGGGCCGCGCGGTGGCGGTGCGCACCCG
>CAXUEL010000378.1:0-2510 GCA_964249915.1 uncultured Acetobacteraceae bacterium
ATCAAGCCGGGCGACACGGTCTTCGTGACCGGTCTCGGGCCGATCGGGCAGATGGTCCTTCGCTGGTGCGTCGCGGCGGGAGCCCGGGTCCACGGGTTCGACCCCGCCGCGCCCCGGATCGCGCACGCGCTCGCCGGAGGCGCGGCGCACGCACCCGGGCCGCCGCGCCTGCACCACCACGCGCCTGGGGCCGGCGGCGCCGACGGTGCCGCCGCTCCGGCCGCCGCGGGCCGCGTTCCCGACCCGGGACGAGGCGAGCGACAGCACCGTCTTCTTCAGCGACCGGGCGCCGCCGTGGTAGAGCGGGAAGTTGAGCGACAGGTCGTCGACGGCGACGAAGGCGCGGCCGGACGGCAGCGAGGCCACGCCGACCCGGTCGAGATCGCCCGGATGGAGGTCCACCTCGGGCGTCAGATCCAGAACGCGATGCGCGGCCGGGCGCGCACGAACACGAACCACGACACCGCCCAGAACAGCACGCTGTAGCCCAACGCCGCGCCCCAGATCAGCAGGCTGGGCGAGGCGCCGAGCAGGGGGGTGCGCACCACGTCGAGCAGCGGGTCGAACGGGTTGAGCGGCAGCCACCAGCCGCGGGCGCCCAGCTGCGACGGCTTCCAGATCACCGGGGTCACGTAGTAGGCGACCTGCATCAGGCTGCCGACGATCGGCGGCACGTCGCGGAACCGGGCGCAGATGCAGCCGAGCAGGTAGCAGGCGGCGGCGCCGTCCAGGATCCACAAGGCGAAGCCGGGCAGGCTCAGCAGCGCGTGCACGCCCGGCCAGGCGCCAAAGATGGCGAACACCACCAGCGGCACCACGACGTTGTGGCCGAGCACGATCACGTTGCCGACCACGGTGCGCAGCACCTGCACGGTGAACGGCATGCGCATCGAGCGGATGCTCCCCTCGGCGTTGAGGAAGCTGCTGCAGGCGTCGCCGCTCAGCGCGCCGATGCCGGCCTGCCACAGGATCAGCGACACCGCCAGGAACGGCAGGTAGTCGCGCGGGTGCTGGTGGAACAGCAGGCTGTAGATCGACCCCATCGCGGCGACCATCACCCCGCTCGACAGGGTCAGCCAGATCGGCCCGAGCAGCGAGCCGCGGTAGCGCAGCTTGATGTCGAGCCAGCCCAGCGAGAACGCCAGGCGCCACAGCGCCAGCCCGTCGCGCACGTCGGCGCGGGCCGCCCGATGCCGGGTGGAGCGGCCGGTGCGGGCGTCGAGCAGCAGCTCGGGCATCGGTGCGGCGGAGGGTCGCCGCGCGCCCTGTTCCGGCATCCGGTCGAGCGTCGTCGTTCCCGCGCGGGACCGACGCTCCGACACGGGCGGGAGGGCGTTCATCACCGGCGGCGTAGCCGATCCGGCGCGGCCCGGCAACTCGATCGGGCATCCCGCCCCGCGTCGCCCGCCACACGGTTGATGTTGCGGCACAGATGGATGCGCGGTAATGGCTTGGTCGGGGATGCGCACGGTTGTGTGAGCGCCGCGACCCGCTGCCTGATCGTCCGGCTGCGGCCGGAAAGCGGAGATGATCGAGCCGATGACGCAACCCACCAGCGATCGACCCGCCGAGCACCAGGCTCCGTCCCGGCACCAGGCTCCGTCCCGGCCAGGCCCGCTGCTCGGGCTGCTGTGCTCCGCCTCCCTGCTGACGCTGCTGGCCGCCTGCGCCGGCCCCCCCCCCCGCCCGGCCATCCCGGTGGCGCAGGAAGCCGCCCAGTACCGCGCCCACGCCCGCAGCTACTACGCCCCGCCGGGACCGCCGGAGGACCCGTGGGGCCCCTACATCCAGGAAGCGTCCCGGAAGTTCGACGTCCCAGACGCCTGGATCCGGGCGGTGATCGGCCGCGAGTCGGGCGGACAGCAGTTCCGCAACGGCACGCTCACCACCTCGCCGGTCGGCGCCATGGGGCTGATGCAGCTGATGGCGCCCACCTACGACGACCTGCGCGCCCAATACAGCCTCGGCGACGACGCGTTCGAGCCGCACGACAACATCATGGCCGGCACCGCCTACATCCGGCAGATGTACGAGATCTACGGTGCGCCCGGCTTCCTGGCCGCCTACAACACCGGGCCCGGCCGGCTGGACGACTTCCTGACCAGGAACCGGCCGCTGCCGCGCGAAACCCGGCAGTATGTCGCTATCATCGGCCCGCAGATCGCCGGCATCTGGCCGAAGAACCGCTCGCAGACTGACCTGCTGATCGCCAGCCGCACCGGCTCCGACTCCGCCACTCCGGCGGCGCAGAGCAGCGACGAGACCCGTTCGGTGCAGATGGCCTGGACCGGCCGCCACGGCCCCGACGGGGGCAGGGACGCCGACCAGCCGGTGCAGGTGGCGGAAGCGCCGTCCTCCGGCAGCGCGGCGGCGCCGTCCTACACGAGGGCCTGGAACAGCCTTCCCGCCGCACGTCCGGTCGAGATCGCCGCGGCGGCGCCGGTGGAGCCCGATGCAGCCCCCGCCGCCGCGTCGCCGGCGCCGGCCGCGTCGGTGCGGGCGGCCTGGGC
>CAXUEL010000379.1:0-2503 GCA_964249915.1 uncultured Acetobacteraceae bacterium
CTGCCGGACCATGCGCCGGCCGCGTTCACCTGGCGCCGCCGCCGCCACCGCGTGGTGAGCGCGGACGGGCCGGAACGGATCGCCGGGGAATGGTGGCTGCGGCCGGGCGAGATGTTCGCGGTGCGCGACTACTTCCGGGTGGAGGACGAGGACGGGCGCCGGTTCTGGCTGTTCCGGCGCGGCAACGGGGTCGATCCGGCAACCGGCGACC
The DNA here is from genome assembly GCA_964249915.1 of uncultured Acetobacteraceae bacterium. Lineage (GTDB taxonomy): Bacteria > Pseudomonadota > Alphaproteobacteria > Acetobacterales > Acetobacteraceae > Lichenicola. The sequence goes on from CAXUEL010000379.1 coordinate 212, forward strand.
TCGGCTGGTTCCTGCACGGGCTGTTCTGAGCGTGCAGGGTCATGGACAGGCGCCGGTCAGGGATGGCCGGGCGGCGGCGGCGGGATCGGGCCGAACGGCCCGGCGCCGGGTGGCACGATGCCGGGCTCCATCCCGTCGGGCGGCACCATCCCGTGACCGGGCGGCGCCGGATGCCAGGGACCGCGGTAGTTCCCGTCGAGCTGGCCCGCGTTCAGCCGGTCGACGTCGCTGTTGCCGGTGCCGTCGGCGTAGGGCGAGCGCGGCGGCGGCTGTCCGTGCGGCGGCCGGGGGTCGGGCTGTGCCAGGGCGGTGGTGGAGGCGAGAAGCCCGGCCAGGATCAGGGCGGATGAGCGGATGCGCATGGTGATCGTCCTCGATGCCGGGACATCGCTACGCCCGGACTCGTTCCGGGTTCAACACGTGTCATGAGCCCCGTCGAGCTCCAGGTCACTACCAACTACTCGTTCCTGCGCGGTGCCAGCCACATAGAGGAGCTGCTGCTGCAGGCACGCGCGCTCGGCCACGAGGCGCTGGCCGTCACCGACCGCAACAGCCTGGCCGGCATCGCCCGGGCGCATCACCGCGCCGGCGAGCTGGGAATGCGGCTGGTGGTGGGGGCGCGGCTCGACCTGCGGGACGCGCCGTCGCTGCTGGTGTATCCGACCGATCGCGCCGCTTATGGGCGGCTGTGCCGGCTGCTCAGCCGCGGCAAGGCGCGCGCCGGCAAGGGCGGGTGCGAGCTGGCCTGGTCCGACCTGGTGGAACTGGGCGACGGGCTGGGCGGGGGGCTGCTGGCGGTGCTGCTGCCGGAGCGGCCGCTGGAGGCGCTGGACGACAGCCTGCCGGCGGAGCTCGGCCGGCTGCGCGACGTGTTCGGCGACCATGCCTGGTGCGCGCTGACCCTGGAACGGCGCCCGAACGACCGGGCGCGGCTGCACCGCACCGAGGCGTTGTGCCGGGCGGCCGGGGTGGCGACGGTGGCGACCGGCGACGTGCTGTACCACGTGCCGGACCGGCGCATCCTGCAGGACGTGGTCACCTGCATACGCGAAGGCTGCACCATCGACGCGGCCGGATACCGGCGCAGCCGCTCGGTGGACCGCCACCTCAAGGGGCCGGAGGAGATGGGGCGGCTGTTCGCCGAGCATCCCGGGGCGCTCGCGGCCACGCGGAGCATCCTGGAGCGCTGCCGGTTCAGCCTGTCGGAGCTCAGCTACCGGTATCCGGAGGAAAGCGAGACGCCGGGGCTGTCGGACCAGGAGGACCTGGAGCGGCTGGTGCGCGAGCGCCTGCCGGTGGCGTATCCGGACGGCGTGCCCGACGCGGTGACGGCGCAGGTCGCGCACGAGCTCGGCCTGATCCGGGAGCTGGACTACGCGCCGTACTTCCTGACGGTGAACGCGATCGTGCGGTTCGCCCGGGACAAGGGGATCCTGTGCCAGGGCCGGGGGTCGGCGGCCAACTCGGCGGTGTGCTTCGTGCTAGGCATCACCGCGATCGACCCGGTGGACAGCAACCTGCTGTTCGAGCGCTTCATCTCCACCAGCCGGCGGGAGCCGCCGGACATCGACGTCGACTTCGAGCACGAGCGGCGCGAGGAGGTGATCCAATGGGTGTTCGAGCGCTACGGCCGCGACCGGGCGGCGCTGTGCGCCACCGTGGTGCGGTTCCGGGCGCGCGGGGCGGTGCGCGAGGTCGGCAAGGTGCTGGGCCTGCCGGAGGACGTGACCGGGGCGCTGGCGGGACAGGTGTGGGGCTGGAGCGAAGGGGGCGTCGGCCCGGAGCATGCGGAGGCGGTCGGGCTCAACCTGGAGGACCGCCGGCTGCGGCTGACCCTGCTGCTGGCGCGCGAGCTGGTGACGTTTCCGCGCCACCTGAGCCAGCATCCGGGCGGCTTCGTGCTGAGCCGCGAGCCGCTCGACCGGCTGGTGCCGGTGGAGCCGGCCGCCATGGCCGACCGGCAGGTGATCGAGTGGGACAAGGACGACATCGACGCGCTGCGGTTCATGAAGGTCGACGTGCTGGGGCTCGGCATGCTGGGCTGCATGCGGCGTGCCTTCGACCTGCTGGCAGAGCATCGCGGGCAGCGGATCGGGTTGGCGGGGATCCCGCGCGACGATGCCCTCACCTTCGACATGATCTGCCGTGCCGACACGCTGGGCACGTTCCAGATCGAGAGCCGGGCGCAGATGGCGATGCTGCCGCGGCTGAAGCCGCGCTGCCTGTACGATCTGGTGATCCAGGTGGCGATCGTGCGGCCGGGGCCGATCCAGGGCGACATGGTGCATCCGT
>CAXUEL010000380.1:0-2500 GCA_964249915.1 uncultured Acetobacteraceae bacterium
GGTCCTGGCGGCACCCGCCGCGTCCCCGCCGGCGCCGATCCCGGCGATCCCGCAGACCCCGCCGTCGCCGCCGGTGCTGACCGATGCGGAGATCGAGCGGACGCAGCGGGCGCTGGCGGCGGTGATCGGGCCGATCGCCCGCAGCGTGGTGCGGCGCGCGGTGGTGCGGGCGCGGGACCGTCAGGCGCTGCAGATCCTGTGCGAGGCGTCGGTGCCGCGCGACGGCGAGCGGGAACGGTTCCGCGCCCTGCTCCGGGCGGCGGAAGCGGTGCCGCGCGGGCGCTGACCCGACGGCCGGCTGGCAAGACGGCGCGCCGGATGGCATGCTCGCCACCCGGAACGACCCGAACGTCAAGCCGAGGGACGACCAGCGACGATGTCAGGCGGACAGCTCCAGGCCCTGCTGCTGCTCACCTCGCCGCTCGGCGACGACACCCTGCCGATCGCGGACGGCAGCACGCTGCACTGCGTCGGGCTGCACGGCACCGAGAGCATCAGCCAGCCGTTCGAGATGGCGATGACGGTGGTGTCGACCGAGCGCAGCATCGACCCGAACCAGCTGGTGTACCAGCCGGTCGGCCTGACCATACGCAAGCAGCCGCACGCCGACCGGTTCGTCAACGGCGTGGTGCGGGCCATGAGCGCGGTCGGCCAGGCGCAGCGCTCGCGCTGGATGTACCGGCTCGACGTGGTGCCGCGCCTCTGGTTCCTGGGCCAGACCGAGGACTGCCGCATCTTCCAGAACCGCACCGCGCAGGAGATCCTGCAGACCATCTTCGGCGAGCATGCGGTGCAGCCGGTGGAGTTCCGGATCTACGGCGACAAGCCGGTGCGGGAGTACACCACCCAGTACAACGAGACCGACCTCGGCTTCGTGCACCGCCTCATGCAGGAGACCGGCTGGTTCTACTTCTTCGAGCACACCAAGGGCGCGCACACCCTGGTCGTCACCGACCGCAACCAGTCGTTCAAGCCGGTCGCCGACCCGCAGCACTGGGTGATCCACGAGGGCAACAACGTCGACGTGTTCGACGAGTGGAGCGAGTCGCAGGAAACCGCGCACGGCTCGGTGAAGCTGCAGGACTACGACCCGACGCGCCCGTCGGCGCCGGTGCTGGGCCAGCAGAACACCACCCTGTCCACGCCGGGTGCCGCCACGCGCGACGTGTTCAACTGGCCGGCGCTGACCACGGAGAACGGGATCGCCAGCAACCGTGCCCGGTTCCGCATCGAATCGGCCGAGGCCCTGTCGGCGCTGCGGCACGGCCACGGCTACGACCAGGAATTCTGCCCGGGGTTCCGCTTCACCCTGGCCAAGGACCCGTTCACCGAGGCGGAAGGGATCGACTACGCCCTGCAGTCGGTCAGCCACCAGGCCACCGACCACACCTGGATCGGCGGCGCCGAGCGGCCGTCCTACGAGAACGACTTCACCTGCTTCCTGCAGAAGACCACCTGGCGAGAGCCTGCGCGCAACACGCGGCCGCCGATGACCGGGATCTTCTCCGCGATCGTGATCGGCAACGAGGGCGAGGAGATCCACGCCGACAGCCTGGCGCGGATCAAGGTGCGGCTGCTGTTCGACCGGCGCAAGGAGACGGTGGCCAGCATGGCGACCTGGGTGCGGGTGATGCAGCCCTGGTCCGGCAACACCTGGGGCTGGCAGCACCTGCCGCGCGTGGGCTCGGAGGTGGCGGTCGCGTTCATGGACGGCGATCCCGACAGCCCGGTGGTGGTCGGCTCGTTCTACAACCAGTCGCAGCGTCCGGTGTTCGCGATCCCCGACGAGCAGACCAAGCAGGGCTTCCGCAGCCGCTCCACCCTGCACGGCGGCACGCAGGACTATTCGGAATGGTCGATCGACGACAAGAAGGGGCAGGAGCTGGTGTTCCTGCACGCCCAGAAGGACCTCACCACCGAGGTCGAGAACGACCAGAAGCTGACCGTCGACCGCGACCGCACCGTGGTGGTCAAGCGCGACGAGACGGTCACGGTGACGCGCAACCACAGCCTGACCAGCCTGACCGGCGAGGTGACGATCGAGGCGGCGGTGGCGCTCACGCTCAAGGTCGGCACCAACACCATCCGGATGACGCCGGCCGGCATCAAGGTCAACGGGGTGACGCTGGACCTGCAGGCGGAAGCGGCGCTGCTGATGGCGGCCCCGGTGGTCGACACCGAGTCGGAGGGGATCGTCACCACCACCGCGGCCGGCATGATCCTGCTGGACGCGCCGGCGATCTTCTCCACCATCCCGGTGCTGCCCAACCCGGAGGAGGTGGCGGCCGAGGCCGACACGCTGGATGCCACCCTGACCGCCGCCACCGCGGCGCTCGACGGGTGAGCGCGGTGCCGGACACGCGGCCCGGTCCGGACGGCCGCTCCGGCGGCGCGCCGGCAGCCGCGCCGGTCGACAAGCTGCGCCCGCTGCCGCTCGCCTGGATGCGGCTGCGGCTGCGGCTGGATGCCGACGGCCCGATGCTGCAGGGCCGCCCCGGTT
>CAXUEL010000381.1:0-2482 GCA_964249915.1 uncultured Acetobacteraceae bacterium
GCGCCGCTCGCCATGCAGCGAGCCGCCGTCGCGCGGCGCGCTCCGCACCCGCACGTCGCGGCGCCCGAGCAGCCGCACCACCGTGCCGGCCGGCAGGCTGCGCGCCAGCAGCCGTTCCGACAGGCCCAGCACCGGCCCCTCGACCCAGAGCAGCGCCGAGTCGATGCCGAGCAGGCGCGGCAGGTCGCCGGCGACGCATTCGCCCAGGTCGGTCGCCCGGATCAGCGCCAGCACCGCCTCGCGCACCCGGTCCGCCAGGCCCAGCGCCGCGCGGCCGGCCTGCAGCACGGTTTCCGCCCGGGCGGTCATGCTCGCCGCCTGCTGCCGCGCCGCGTCGATCATCGCCGCCATGTGGTCGGCCAGGGTGTCGCCGTGCACCCGCCGGGGCGGCGACAGCACCTCGTAGAGGTCGGTCTGCGTCGCCAGCCAGTCCGGGTTCTCGGCCAGGAAGCGCGCCACCCGGTCCTCCTCGGTGTCGCTGCAGCGGCCGCCGTCATTGTCCATCGGCCCGGCTGCTCCCATTCTGGAGGCAGCCGCCCGCACTGGATGCAGATCTGTCCGTCACGCGTATCACGCCCGAGAGCTTAGCCGTCCCGGCCGCATCGGCAAGCCGCCGCGACGCGTCCCCCCATCCCGGCGCCGGGCGGGTGCCGGTGCTGCTGCCCTATCCGTTCGCCGGCGCGTTCGACTATGCGTCCCCCGCCGCCCTGGCGCTGCGGCCCGGCGACGTGGTGCTGGTGCCGCTGAACCGGCGCGCCGAGGTGGGGGTGGTGTGGGATCCGCCGGACGGGCTGCCGGCCGACCTGGCCGGCCCCGGCACCCCGCCGGTGCCGGACAGCAAGCTGAAGCCGGTGTCCGCCCTGCTCGACGTGCCGCGCATGCCGGCCAGCCTGCGCCGCTTCGTCGACTGGGTCGCCGGCTACACCCTGACCCCGCCCGGGCTGGTGCTGGCGATGGCGCTGCGCGTCAACGCCGTGCAGGCGCTGCCGCCCACCACCGGCTGGGTCCGCTCCGGCAGCAACTCGGTGTCGGCCCGGTCCACCCCGGCGCGGAGCCGCGTGCTGCAGGCGCTGGGCGACGGCGTGCCGCGCGGCACCGCGGAGCTCGCCCGGCTGGCCGGGGTCGGCAGCGGGGTGGTGCGCGGCATGGCCGAGGCCGGGCTGCTGCGCGAGCAGGAGATCGCCGCCGTTTCCCCGTTCGGCCGGCCGGATCCGGACCACGTGGTGCCGGCGCTGTCCCCGGACCAGGACGGCGTGGCGACCCAGCTGCGCGGGCTGGTGCAGGCGCGCCGGTTCCAGCCCGCCCTGCTCGACGGCGTCACCGGCTCGGGCAAGACCGAGACCTACCTGGAAGCGGTGGCGGCCTGCCTCGCGGAAGGCCGGCAGGCGCTGGTGCTGCTGCCCGAGATCGCCTTGTCCTCGCAATGGCTGCAGCGCTTCCGGCGCCGCTTCGGGGTGGAGCCGGCGGTGTGGCATTCCGACCTCGGCTCCAAGCAGCGGCGCATAACCTGGCGCGCGGTCGCCGGCGGCGAGGCCCCGGTGGTGGTCGGCGCCCGCTCGGCGCTGTTCCTGCCGTTCCCCGACCTCGGCCTGGTGATCGTCGACGAGGAGCACGAGACCGCGTTCAAGCAGGAGGACGGCGTCACCTACCACGCCCGCGACATGGCGGTGGTGCGGGCGCGGCTGGCGGGAGCGCCGGTGCTGCTGGTCTCCGCCACCCCCAGCCTGGAGACTTTGTCCAACGTCGAGACCGGCCGCTACCGCCGGTACTCGCTCGCGGTCCGCCACAACGGTGCCCGCATGCCCGACGTGGCGTCGGTCGACCTGCGCGATCATCCGCCGGAGCGCGGCCGCTTCCTGTCGCCGACGCTGATCGAGGCGGTGGCCGCCACCCTGCACCGCGCCGAGCAGGCGATGCTGTTCCTCAACCGCCGCGGCTACGCCCCCCTGACGCTGTGCCGCGCCTGCGGCCACCGAATCTCGTGCCCGAACTGCACCGCCTGGCTGGTCGAGCACCGCGCCCGCCGCCAGCTCGCCTGCCACCATTGCGGCCACACCGAGGCGGTGCCGGTGCACTGCCCGTCCTGCCGCGCCGAGAACAGCCTGACCCCGATCGGCCCGGGCGTGGAGCGGATCACCGAGGAGGCACGCGCCACCTTTCCCGACGCGCGAATCCTGGTGATGGCCAGCGACACCCTGCCCGGCCCGAACGCCGCCGCCGAGGCGGTGCGACGCATCGCCGAGCGCGAGGTCGACCTGGTGATCGGCACCCAGATCGTCGCCAAGGGCTGGCACTTCCCCGGCCTGACCCTGGTCGGCGTGGTGGACGCCGATCTCGGCCTCGCCGGCGGCGACCTGCGCGCCGCCGAGCGCACCGTGCAGCTGCTGCACCAGGTGGCCATCCAGTGGCGCAGGATCGGCTGCACCGCGACCTCCCGCCGGGTGCGCAGCAGCAGGGGGCGCCGGTGCCGGCCGCGCAGGAT
>CAXUEL010000382.1:0-2472 GCA_964249915.1 uncultured Acetobacteraceae bacterium
CGGCATGATACCGCCGTTATCGGGTCATATCACAAGTGCCAATGACAATCATGAGGCGCTCGCTGTCGCTGCATAAGTGACAAGCGCGGTTCGGGGGGGCACCGGGCAACAGAAGCCCCCCCACTCATCCATCGGCACCCGCGCAGGGCCGCTCGCGGGTTGGCGACTTGCACCGCACCATCGATTGTCGCATGGCTGCGCCGTATCGAGGCCCGCTCCCGGCGTCCGGGGTGCCGCGTCACACACGAGGAGCCCAGCATGGCCGAGGACGATCGCGGCGGCGCCGGCGAGGACGGCGGCATGGCGGACAGCCTGCTGCCCTATGAAAGCTGGATCGAGCAGGCCTATCGCGAGGTGATGGTCAGGGCGCTCGAGCACGCCGCCGCCGACGGGCTACCCGGCGGCCACCATTTCTACGTCACCTTCCGCACCGACGACCCGCTGACGGTGATCCCGAAGCGGATGCTGGCGCAATATCCGGCCGAGATGACGATCGTGCTGCAGCACCAGTTCTGGGACCTCAAGGTCGACGAGGAGGCGCAGCTGCTGACGGTAGGTCTGTCGTTCGGCTCCGTGCCCACCACCCTCGCGGTGCCGCTGCGCGCCATCACCGGCTTCGCCGACCCGCACGTGCGCCTGGCGCTGCGCTTCACCCCCACCCCGGCCGAGGCGGCCGAGCCGGCGCCGGAACCTGCGACCCAGCTCGCGGTGCTGCCGGAGCCGGAGCCGCAGGACGGTCCGGCCCCGGACCCGACGCCGCAGGTCGTGAGCCTCGACGCGTTCCGCAAGCGAAGCCCGAACCAGAGCTGAGCACCGCCGCCCCGACCCGGATCGACGCCATGAACGCCCTGCTGCCCGCCGCCCGCCCGCCGGTCCGGCCCTTCGCCTACACCCCGATGTTCCCGCTGGGCGAGGACGCGACACCCTGGCGCAGGCTCGCCATCGACGGGGTCTCGGTGTCGTCGTGCGACGGCAGGACGGTGCTGCGGGTGCGGCCAGAGGCGCTGACCGAGCTCGCCGCGACCGCCTTCCGCGAGGTGTCGCACCTGCTCCGGCCCGGCCACCTGCAGCAGCTGTCGCGCATCCTGTCCGACCCCGAGGCCTCGGCCAACGACCGCTTCGTGGCGCTGGACCTGCTCAAGAACGCGTCCATCGCCGCCGGCGGGGTGCTGCCGATGTGCCAGGACACCGGCACCGCGCTGGTGTTCGGCAAGAAGGGCCAGCGGGTCTGGGTCGAGGGGAACGAGGAGGAGGCGCTGTCGCTCGGCGTGCACCGCACCTACACCGAGACCAACCTGCGCTATTCGCAGATGGCGCCGCTGACCACCTTCGAGGAGGTCAACACCGGCACCAACCTGCCGGTGCAGTTCGACATCGCGGCCGCTCCCGGCGAGCACCACGCCGACGAGATGCACCTGATGTTCATCGCCAAGGGCGGCGGCTCGGCCAACAAGACCTTCCTGTTCCAGGAAACCCGCGCCCTGCTCGCCAGCCCCGGGCACCTGCTGGAGTGGCTGGGAACCCGGATCCGCACGCTCGGCACGTCCGCCTGCCCGCCCTACCACCTGGCGATCGTGATCGGCGGCACCTCGGCCGAGCTCACGCTCAAGACGGTGAAGCTCGCCTCCACCCGCTATCTCGACACCCTGCCGACCGAGGGCAGCCCGCTCGGCCACGCCTTCCGCGACGTCGCGCTGGAACGGGACGTCCACAAGCTCACCCAGTCGCTCGGCATCGGGGCACAGTTCGGCGGCAAGTACTTCTGCCACGACGTGCGCGTGGTGCGCCTGCCGCGACACGGTGCCTCCCTGCCGGTGGGGATCGGCGTGTCGTGCTCCGCCGACCGGCAGATCAAGGCCAGGATCACGCCCGAAGGCATCTTCCTCGAGCAGCTGGAGACCGACCCGGCACGCCACCTGCCGGACGCCACCGACGAGGCGCTGGGCGGCGAGGTGATCGCCATCGACCTGCACCGGCCGATGGGAGAGATCCGGCAGACGCTGTCGCAGCATCCGGTGAGGACACGGGTGTCGTTGACCGGGACCATCGTGGTGGCGCGCGACATCGCCCACGCCAAGTTCAAGGAGCGGCTCGACCGTGGCGAGGGCCTGCCGGACTACCTCCGGAACCATCCGGTGTACTACGCCGGTCCCGCCAAGACCCCGGACGGGATGCCGACCGGCTCGTTCGGCCCCACCACCGCCGGCCGCATGGACAGCTATGTCGACATGCTGCAGGCGGCTGGCGGCTCGTTCGTGATGCTGGCCAAGGGCAACCGGTCCCGCGCGGTGAAGGAGGCCTGCCACAAGCATGGCGGCTTCTACCTCGGCTCGGTCGGCGGCCCGGCGGCCCGGCTGGCGCAGGACTGCATACGCAAGGTCGAGCTGCTGGAATATCCCGAGCTCGGCATGGAGGCTGTGTGGCGGATCGAGGTGGAGAACTTCCCCGCCTTCATCGTCATCGACGACAAGG
>CAXUEL010000383.1:0-2471 GCA_964249915.1 uncultured Acetobacteraceae bacterium
GCTTGAAATAGTCGCCGAACGAGAAGTTGCCGAGCATCTCGAAGAAGGTGTGGTGCCGCGCGGTATAGCCGACGTTGTCCAGGTCGTTGTGCTTGCCGCCGGCGCGCACCACCTTCTGCGCCGTCGTCGCCCGGCTGTACGGCCGCGTTTCCTGCCCGGTGAACACGTTCTTGAACTGCACCATGCCGGCGTTGGTGAACAACAGCGTCGGATCGTTGCGCGGCACCAGCGAGCTGCTCGGCACCACCCGATGCCCGTTGGCGGCGAAGTAGTCCAGGAAGGCGGCGCGTATGTCGTTGCTGGAGGCCATGGCGAAGCGGAAACGTCCCGGACGTGACACCGTGACCTAGCGCAGCCTCCGTCCTGGCGAAAGGCTGCGGCGGCGGGATCGGGGCAGGACGCCGCGCCGCTTCAGGAACCGCGGCCGGCAGCGGGCCTTCTGCGTCCACCGTCGCGGAGCCGCGCCATGCACCTTGCCTACTGGATGATCCTGGTCGCGGTCCTGCTGCCCTACGTGATGGCGGCACTCGCCAAGAGCGGCGGCGGCATCGACAACAGGCGGCCACGCCTCGGGCTGGACGGACTGCACGGCTGGCGGCAGCGGGCCGACTGGGCGCAGCGGAACCACTTCGAGGCGCTGCCGGCGTTCGCCGCCGGCGTGCTGGTGGCCGAGCTGGCGCACGCGCCGCAGCCCTGGATCGACCGCCTGGCGGTGCTGTTCGTGCTGTTGCGTTCCGCCTACAGCGTCGCCTACCTCCTCGACCGGGCCGGCCCGAGGACGGCAGCCTGGGCAGGTGGCCTGTTGTGCGTGATCGCCCTGTTCTGCATCGGCATCTGACGGGTCGGGGGAGGGACGTGATGGCGCAACCGGGAGACGCGCTGGCGGCGATCGGGATGCTGCCGGATGCGGAGATCGACCCGGCTCCCGCGGCCCTGCAGCTGGCCCGGCTCGACGCCGGCGGCACCGACTGGGAGGCGGCCTCGTCGCACCTCACCGTGCTGGCCCGCGACGCGAGCGCGGTCGGCGCGGTCATGAGCGGCCGCCCGCCGGACGCGCGGATCGGCGCCTTGGCCGGGCTGATCCACGCCCATCACGGCTACCGCGGCGACTCCGACACCTATGACGATCTCGACAACGCCAACCTGATCCGGGTGATCGAGCGCCGGCGCGGCCTGCCGGTGGCGCTGGGCGTGCTCTGGCTGCACTGCATCCGCGCTGCCGGCTGGGACGGTCACGGGATCGACTTCCCCGGCCATTTCCTGGTCTCGCTGGTGTCGCCCGGCGGAGCCGCCCGGCCCGACGGCACGCGGTCGCGGCAGCCGCGCCGGCTGCTGGTGGACCCGTTCAACAACGGCGCGGTGCTGGGCAGCGCCGACCTGCTGCCGATGCTGCAGCGCCTCGGTGCGGGCGACGCCGAGCTGCATCCCGGCATGACCCGGCCCATGGCGGTCCGCGACGTGCTGCTGCGCCTGCAGCGCAACCTGGTGCAGCGCCGGCTGGTGGCGCACGAGTTCGAGGCGGCGCTGCGTTCGCTCGAGGGCATGCTGCTGATCGCGCCGGACGTGATGGCGAACTGGCTGCAGGCGGCAGAGCTCAGCCACCAGCTCGGGCATGACGGGCAGGCGCTGCGCTACCTGGAGCGCGTGCTCACGGCAGCACCCGGCAGCGACGCGGCGCGGCTGGCACAGGCCCGGCTGGACGCCTGGGGGAAGGCCGACTGAAGCGCACGACCGCCGCGGCAGCCTATGAGGGACGCCTCATCGGAACACCAGCCGGCGCGACAGGGTGAAGTTGGCGGACATCCCGGCCAGCGAGCCCGCCGCCAGCGCCATGACCAGATGCGCCCGGCAGAACGGCACCAGCCAGATCAGTCCGAAGAACGTGCTGCGGTTGAGGGTGAAGCCGAGCCCGTTGGCGCCGAGGAAGCTCAGCCACTGCCGCACCAGCGGGACGTCGGAGCCACGCCCGCGGAAGGTCCAGAGCCGGTTCAGCATCCAGTTCATCGTCGCGGCGACGAAGAACGCCGCCAGCGCGGCTCCGGTGACGCCGACCAGCGGCCGCAGCGCATACACGGTCGACACGTCCCACAGCAGGCCGAGTCCGCCCACGGTGCCGAACTTCAGCAGCTGTGCCGCGAGCGACAGCAGCGGCGACTGCCCGGCGCTGATGGCGACGATGACTGGGTCGGCGGCCGAAGCGCCGGCAGGCGGCAGCGGCAGCTCGCCGACCGACAGCGTTCCCGGCCGGTCGCCGTGCTCCGACACGCCGGGCAGGTCCGCATCACCGCAATAGGGCAGGATCGTCTCGCTCATGGTCAATCGGTAGCCCCGAGGGGCGAGGGGAGACAAGCGGCACGCACGAAAAAGGGGCGCCTCGCGGCGCCCCTTCCCGTCGTGGAGACCGACGCGAGCGGGATCAGTGCAGGATGATCTCGACGCGGCGGTTCTGCGGCTCGCGGGTGTTCGGGCCG
>CAXUEL010000384.1:0-2468 GCA_964249915.1 uncultured Acetobacteraceae bacterium
CCCGAAGCGCGGGTGGGCATACCCTTGCTTGGGCGGGCGCAGCGCCGGGCGCCCCCCAGGCCCCGGTCCTGCAGGCGCGCCCGCCCATGCCGGGCAGCCCGGGTGCCGCACAGGCAGGTGCCGGTCCGAAGAAGGACGCGGTGGAGCGCCGCACCCTGGTGGTCGGCCGCGGCATCAGCGTGCAGGGCGTGGTGCAGGATGCCGAGCGCCTGGTGGTCGAGGGCACCGTCGAGGCGACCATGATCCATGCCGCCGAGCTGTCGGTGGCGCCGGGCGGCGTGTTCCGCGGCGAGGTCGAGGTCGAGGACGCGGAGCTGGCCGGCACCGTGGACGGCACCCTGACCGCGCGCGGCAACCTCACCATACGCGCCACCGGCCGGCTGATCGGCACCGCCAAGTGCCGCCGGCTGCAGGTCGAGGATGGCGGCCAGGTGACCGGGCGGCTGGAGATGATCACCGAGGGCCCGCGCCCGTCGGCGCAGCCGGTGGGCGAGCCGATCCAGGCCGCCAGGCCGGCGCCGGCGCCGATGCAGGCGGTGGATCCGGTCGCCGTTTCCGGCTGAACCCGGCTGCCGTCGGGGTGGATGCCCGGAATGGGTGTCCGGGGCGCCCATCCCGAGCCTGAGCCCGCAGGATGAACCAGCTGGCGGCGCCCCCGGCCCGGGCCTCGCCGTTGTGGCCCGAGCTGGCCGCCGCGGTGCGGCCGCTGCTGCCGACCCTGGCCTACACGCTGCGCACCATGCTGGCGATCGGCCTGGCGCTCCACGTGTCGTTCTCGCTGCAGCTTTTGTCGCCGCTGTCCTCGGTGGTCACCGTGCTGATCGTGGCCAACCCGGTCACCGGCGCGCTGGTGTCGAAGAGCCTGTGGCGGCTGTTCGGCACCGTGCTCGGCGCCGCCGCCGCGGTGGCGCTGTTCGCCGTGTTCGCGCAGTCGCCGATCCTGTTCACGGCGGCCCTGTCCCTGTGCATCGGCATCGCCTGCATGGTCTCCACGCTGCTGCGCTATTTCCGGGCCTACGGCGCGGTGTTGGCCGGCTACACCATCATCATCGTCGCCGCCGGCTCGTTCGCCGATCCGCAGGACATCTTTCTCGGCGCGTTGTCGCGGGTGTCGTCGGTGTCGGTCGGGCTGGTCGTCACGGCGCTGGTGTTCCTGCTGACCACCCTGCCGAAGCCGTCGCGGCTCGAGGCCGGCATCGAGTCTCTGGTGCGCGACGTGGCTGCCGCGTTCCTAGCCTATCGCGGCCCGCCGGCGGGCTGGACCGCGACGCTGCCGCGGGCGGAGCTGCTGCGCCGGGTCAACGCGCTGGACGAGCAGATCGTGTATGCCGGCGCCGACAGCACCGCGGTGCGCAGGCGGATGATGCGGCTGCGCCAGGGCGGGGCAGGGCTGCTCGGCCTGCTGAGCGCGCTGGAGCCGCTGCACGACCGGCTCCGGCAGGACGACGAGGGCGTGGACGCGGCGCGGCGGATCGCGCACCGGATCATGGAAGGGCTGGCCCGGTTGCCGGGCGGCCTCGCCGCCGCGCTGCCCACGATCGAGGCGGCCGGGGCGGAGGTGCGGAGGATCGCCGCCCGGACCACCGATCCGGCGGCGCTGACCGTGGTGCTGCACGAGCACGACCTGCTCGGGCAGCTGGCGCAGGCGGTCGGCGACCTCGGCGGACGCGGCACCGGCGGCACCCGGCAGCACACGCTGCCCTACCTGGACTGGCCTGCCGCGCTGCGCAACGGGCTGCGCGGCGGCCTGGTCACGCTGCTGGGCGGGCTGTTCTGGTATGCGACGCAGTGGCCGTCGGGGCCGACGCTGCTGTCCTACCTGGTCCCGGCCGCGTGCCTGCTGTCGACCAACCCGTCGGCATCGCAGGCCAGCGTCAGCTTCGCGACCGGCACCCTGCTGGCGATCCCGGCCAGCCTGTTCGCGCAGGTGTTCCTGCTGCCGCAGATCGACGGCTTCCCGCTGCTGTGGGGCTCGCTGTGCCTGTGCCTGGCACCGGGGATCTGGCTGCAGTTCCACCCGCGCCATGGCCTGCGGGCGTTCGGCTACGTGGTGTTCTTCAACGCCATGGTGAACGTCCACAACCCGATCACCTTCGACGACATCGCCCTGCTCAACACCTGGGAAGCGTTCGCGGTCGGCGTGGTCTGCCTGGTGGTGGTGTTCCGCGTGCTGCTGCCGGTCGAACCCCGGCGCGAGGTCGCGCGGCTGGCGGCCTCGCTGGGGCGGTCGGTGGAGCGGCTGGCGCGGCCGCGGCGGCGCCTGCCTGTCTGGGACAGCTGGCAGAACGTGCAGATGCAGAAGATCCTGCGCCTGATCCAGCGGATGCAGCAGGTGCCGGGGCTGGACCAGGTCGGCCCGCGGCAGGCCGCATTCGCCGCGGTGGCGCTGGGCCGGGTGGTGCTGACGCTGCAGGCGCTCCGCCGCGAGCCGGCGCGGATGCTTCGCCTCGCCGCACTGGCGACCGCTT
>CAXUEL010000385.1:0-2444 GCA_964249915.1 uncultured Acetobacteraceae bacterium
GACCGACCGCCGGCTGCGCGTGCTGCAGGCGCCGCCGTTCGGGATCGTCGGCCAGGACGCCACCCTGCGCGTGCAGGTCGACGACCTCGGCGTCCCCGCCGGCGCAGGCGGCAAGGCGGCCGGGGGCACCGCCACCCTGACCCTGAGGCGCGACGGCGACCCGCCGGTGTCGCGCCAGGTGGCGGTGGGCGAGCCGCAGGAGATCACGGTGCCGATCACCCGGCCGGGACGGACGCTGCTGGAGCTGGACGCGTCGACCCTGCCCGGCGAGGTGTCGACGGTGAACAACGGGGCGATCGTGTCCATCGACGGGGTGCGCGACCGCCTCAAGGTGCTGCTGGTGTCCGGCACCCCGAACCAGGGCGAGCGGGTATGGCGGCGCCTGCTCAAGGCCGACCCGTCGGTGGACCTGGTGCACTTCACCATCCTGCGGCCGCCCGACAAGGACGACACCACGCCCTTGAACGAGCTGGCGCTGATCGCCTTCCCGATCCGCGAGCTGTTCCAGGAGAAGGTGAACCAGTTCGACCTCATCATCCTGGACGGGTTCGAGAACCGCGGCATCCTGCCGATGGCCTACCTGCGCAACATCGCCGACTTCGTGCGCGGCGGCGGCGGCCTGCTGGTGACCGCCGGGCCGGAGTTCATCGGCGCCGGCACCCTGCAGGACACCCCGCTCGGCGAGATCCTGCCGGCGCACGTGCCGGAGGAAGGCGGGCTGGTCGAGCAGCGGTTCCAGCCGATGCCCACCGCACTGGGCCGGCGCCACCCGGTGACCGACGGCCTGCCGCAGATGCCGGCGCCGGGCACGTCCGCCGCCGACCAGGCCGGCGTCGGCACGCCCGGCTGGGGCCCGTGGTATCGCGCGCTGCGGGCCGACCCGTCGCAGCTGGCGCTGGGCGCGCAGGTGCTGCTGGACGGTCCGGACAGCTCGCCCCTGCTGATCCTGGACCGGGTGGAGCAGGGCCGCGTGGCGCTGCTGTTGTCGGACCAGCTCTGGCTGTGGTCGCGCGGCGAGGACGGCGGCGGGCCGCAGGCGGAGCTGCTGCGGCGCGTGGCGCACTGGCTGATGAAGGAACTGGAGGAGGAGCAGCTGACCGCGAGCATCGCCGACGGCCGCCTCGGCGTGACCCGGCGCTCGGTCGCTGGCGATCCGGCGACAACCGTCACCGTGATCGCGCCGGGCGGGATCCGCACCAAGCTGGCCCTGTCCTCGGCTGCCGGCGGCGCCGCGGCGGCCGGACGGGCTGCCCTGGCCACCGGGATCTGGGAGGTTACGGACGGAAGGGAACACGCCTTCGCCGCCGCCCAGCCGCCGGACCCGCTGGAGATCGCCGACCTGCGCGCGACGGCGACCGTGCTCCGTCCGGTGGCCGCCGCCACCGGCGGCAGCATCGCCTGGCTCGGCGACGACGCCGCCCGGCCAGCGGTACCGGCCCTGCGCCTGGTCGGCCCGCACGAGCGCGCGTCCGGTGCGGGCTGGATCGGGCTCAGGCGGCACGGGGCGCAGGTGGTGACCGGCGAGCGCACCTTGCCCCTGCTGCCGGCCGCGCTCGTGCTGCCCCTGGCGCTGCTGCTGCTGCTGGCCGGGTGGCGCGCCGAAGGGCGGCGCTGAGCCGGCAACCGCCGATTTCCGGCACGCGGCCCCGACCGCCCCTTGCGGAACCGGCGACCCGGTGTTGCAGTCTGCCCGCGGCGGACCGCCGCGCTTGCCGGGGGACCGTGCCTTCCAGTCGCCTGCCCGCTCGCCACGCCGCTTCAACCCGCGTCCGATCCTGGCGCTGATCGGCTTCGTCGGGCTATGCCTGCTGGTGGCGGGGACGGACGCAGCGCTGACCGAACCCGGCATGCGCCGCTGGTACCCGACGCTGCGCCACCCGCCTGGCACCCCGCCGGACTGGCTGTTCCCTGCGGTGTGGATCCCGCTCTACGTGGCGATGGCGGTCGCCGCCTGGCGGGTCTGGTGCCGGATGCCGGCGCGGCGGTTCCGCGTCGCCGGCGGCGCCGCCACGACCGGCCGCGACGCCCTGCGCCGGCGCGGCCTGCTGCTCTGGGGCTGGCAGCTGGCGGTCAACGCCGCCTGGACCCCGGTGTTCTTCGGGCTGCATCGCCCCGGGCCGGCGCTGGCGGTGATCGCCGGACTGGCGGCGCTGATCGCCCTGACGATGCGCGATTTCCGTCACGTCGACCGGGCAGCGGCCCTATTGATGGCGCCCTATCTCGCCTGGGTGTGCTACGCGTCCTGGCTCAACGCCGGGATCGCCTGGCTCAACCCCGGCTGAACCCAAGCCAACCCCGGAACGAACCATGGATCTCCGCCGCCCCCTGCGCCCCGTCGCCGTTGTTCTGCTGCTCGGCGCCGCGCCTGCCTTCATCCCGCTGCACGCCGCCCTGGCGCAGCTCAGCATGGGCAGCGGCGGAGGCGGCAGCAGCGGGATGAAGGC
>CAXUEL010000386.1:0-2441 GCA_964249915.1 uncultured Acetobacteraceae bacterium
CGCCTGCTCCAGGGCCCCGCTCGTGTCCGCCATGTGCTCGCCCTCCACCGGTCGTGCCCGGGCTTAGTGCACCCTCCGGCCGCTGGCGAATCGCATCTTGGCCATAATCGTCCGGCAACCTGCCCTGGCATCGCGGGGGTCGGCTCCATAGGTTGAGCCATGGGCGACGGGGCGGGAGGGCGGAATGGACATGAACGAGCCGATCCTGGCCCCGACGGCCGCGGCTACGGCCGCGGCGCCCCGGCCGGGTCGCGACCACCGGGTCGACGCGCTACGCGGCGTGGCGCTGACCATGATGTTCTGCGACCACATCCCGCAGAACCTGCTGAACCGGCTGACCATACGCAACCTCGGCTTCTGCGACGCCGCCGAGATCTTCGTGCTGCTGGCGGGCTTCGCCTCCATGCTGGCCTATGGCCGCGCCTTCGAGCGGGAGGGCGCGCGCACCGGCCTGCTGCGGCTGGGGCAGCGTGTGCTGCGGCTATACCTGTTCCAGATGGGGATGCTGGTCACCACCGTGGTGGCGATCCGGGAATGGCGGCGCTACCACCCGGTGCCGGTCGACTTCCTGGAGCCGGAGCTGGCGCACGGGGTGCGCTCGTTCTGGCGGGTGATGTCGCTGCAGGCGCTGCCGGGCAACCTCAACATCCTGCCGCTGTACATGGTGCTGTTGGTGCTGTTCCCGGTGATCTACCTGGGCCTGCGCACCAGCCGGTGGGCAGCGCTGGCCTTGAGTGCGGCGATGTGGCTGCTGATCAACCTCGATCCGCGCCTGAACCTGCCCAACTGGCTCGACCCGGACGGCTGGTACTTCGACCCGTTCGCCTGGCAGTTCCTGTTCACCATCGGCGCCTGGTCGGCGGTCGAGACCAGCCGCACCGGCGGCGACATCCCGTGGAACCGCTGGGTGGTGGCAGGGTGCTGGCTCTACCTCGGCTTCAGCGCGGTGCAGTCGTTCCCGTGGGCGCAGTGGGGGCTGCCGGACCTGTCGCCGCTGCCGATCGACCCGCCGCAGAAGACCCCGCTGTCGCCGCTGCGGCTGATCGACGTGCTGGCGATCTTCTACCTGGTGCAGAGCAGCCGGCTGGCCCGCACCGTGGCCGGCAGCCGGGTCGGCCAGGTGCTGGCGGTGTACGGGCGACACTCGCTGGAGGTGTTCTCGGTCGGCACCGTGCTGGACCTGCTGGCACGCCTGCTGATGACCACCTACGGCACCGGCTGGCCGATGCAGGTCGCGGTGAACGTGGTCGGCCTGGGCACGCTGTACCTGATGGCGAGCGCGCTCGACCGGCGCAAGCGGGACGCCAAGCAGCGCGTCGCCCGGCGCGCCGCCGAAACCGCCGCCGCCGCGGGATAGATCGGTGCGACGGAACCGGGCGGCGGATCGGGGTTCCCGGGTGGCGTCATGAGCCCCGGTCCGATGCTCCTGCCGCGCACCCGCGCGGTGCGCGCCCATCCCGCCGGGCCGGACCGGCGTGCCCTGCGCCTCGTGGCGTTCGGCTCCTCCACCACCGAGGGCTACGGCGCCAGCGGCCCGGAGCACAGCTATCCGGCGGTGCTGCGCCGTGCCCTGCTGCCGCACTTCCCCGGCGGCATCGTGCTGGCCAACCACGGCGTCAGCGGCGAGTGCGCGATCGAGATGGACGGACGGCTGGACGCGGTGGTCGCGGCGGAACCCGACCTCCTGCTGTGGCAGACCGGCTCCAACGACGTGACCAGGCCGGTGCCGCTCGACCGGTTCGAGCGCCTGACCCGGGACGGCATCGCCCGCCTCGGGCGCACCGGCGCCGACCTGGTGCTGATGGACCAGCAGTACAGCCGCGCGCTGGAGGAGGCGCCGGCGTTCCCGGCCTATCGCCGCGCCCTGCACCGGCTCGGCGCCGAGGCCGGGGTGCCGGTGTTCGGGCGCTACGCGCTGATGCGGGCCTGGTGCGACGCGCGCGCCTTCACCCGCGACGCCCTGTCGCCGGACGGGACGCACATGGCCGATCCGGGCTATGCCCTGCTGGGCGAGGCGGTGGCGGACTGGGTGATCGCCCGCGCCTGACGCGCCGGGGCCGCCGCTGCCCCCAGCCTTGCTTCCGGCCCTGCTTCCGGGCCCTGCCTTCGGGCCCGGCTCCTGGCCCTTGCCGCAGGGCCGGGCGCGTGAGCAGATCGCGGGAGATCGCCGCCGCACGCAGGAGACCGACCGAGCCATGCGCTTCACCCCCTCCTCCGGCGGAGGCGCCGCGTCGGGCGGCTCGCGCGGCCGTCCGGATCGTCCCGGGCGCGGTCCACGGGGCCGCCTCCCGGCAGGGCTGCCGGCAGGCCTGCGCCATGCGCCCACCCTACGGTTTGAGCCCCGCCTGGGCTTTGCCTATCGCCCCTTCGGGAACGAACGGACGGCCATTCGCGGCGGCGCGGGCTACTACAACATCACGACGACCGGAGCTCTTTTTTAC
>CAXUEL010000387.1:0-2440 GCA_964249915.1 uncultured Acetobacteraceae bacterium
TGTCAATCAGCTTGGAAACGGGACCCGGGTTCAGCGTCCAATAGGGACCCGTCTTTGCTGACGTGTGCACCTACCTGAGGTTGTGGTCGGCATTCAGGTATGGGTCTTGCTGCGCCAGCTTTCGTTGCCGGTTTCGACGATGTCGCAGTGGTGGGTCAGGCGGTCGAGCAGTGCGGTGATCATCTTGGCGTCGCCGCCGAACACCGTTGGCCATTCGGCAAAAATCAGGTTGGTCGTCACGATCACCGAGGTGCGCTCGTATAGCTTGGACAGCAGGTGAAACAGCATCTGCCCGCCAGCTTGGGGAAATGGCAGGTAGCCGAGTTCGTCCAGGATCACGAGATCGATCTGGGTCAGGCTGGCCGCCAGGTGCCCGGCCTTGCCGGCACGCGCCTCGGCATCCAGCCGGTTCACCAAGTCGACCGTGTTGTAGAAACGCGCTTTGCGGCCGCGCCGCACGCAGTTGGACGCGATTGCGACCGCGACGTGCGTCTTCCCCGTGCCCGTGCCGCCGACGACGATCAGGTTGCGCTGCTGGTCGAGGAACCCGCCGTCATGCCGCTCGCGGATGAGAGCCTCGTTGACCGGCGACGCGCCGAAGTCGAACTGCGCGAGCGTCTTGGCCATGGGGAACCGGGCCATGCCCATCTGGTAGGCGATCGAACGGGCGTGCGCGGCCGCGATCTGCGCCTGCAGCAGCGCGCCGACGACATACGGCATCGGCTGCTGTCGCCGGATGCCGTCCTCGATCACCTCGTCATAGGCGGACCTCATGCCGATCAGCTTGAGCTGACCCATCATGTCCAGGATCTCTTGTCGTTCCATCAAGGCCTCTCATCGTGCGGAGTTTGTCGTAGCGGGCGCAGTCGGCGACCGGCTCGATGGTCAGCTTCGGGCCGATCAGCGGCAGGTTCGCGGCTGGAGCCGGGTCGCGCTGGCGCGCCAGCAGGTTGAGCACCACGTCGCGGCTGAACAGGTTGGCGCGCAGCGCTTCAGCGCAGGCTGCGTCCACGGCATCGAGCCCATCCGTCAGCACCGCGCCGAGGATGCCGACGAACTGCCGGTCACCATCAGGATGAGAGGACAGGCGCCGGCGCACCTGGGCCAGCGCCGACGGCAGCTCCCAATCCCGGAACGGCGCGCCGTTGCGCAGCGCACCGGGCTTACGCGCCAGCACCGGCACGTAGTGCCAGGGATCATAGGTGACCTGGTTGCGCCCGAACTGGCGCGGGTGCTCGCCAATGACCTCGCCATCCAGGCGAGCGACAATGCGATCGGCATAGGCGTGCAGCTGCACCGCCCGGCCCACGGCACGCGCTTCGACGCTGTAGCGGTTGCGGTCGAACTGCACGAGGCAGGTCTTCTGCGCGCTGACGGTCTTCTCGTGGAAGCCGTCGAACGGGCCAGCATAGGGGAGCAGCGCCGGCCGCTCGGCCTCAAACGCCTGCCAAACCGTCTGGCCCTCCAACTCCGGATGCCCCGTCTCCCGCGCCCAGTCGATGCAGCGCGTCTCAAGCCAGGCGTTCAGCCCAGCGTAGTCCGGAAACCGCAGCCGCGGCGTGAACACGCGCTCGCGGGACGTGTTGACTTGGTTCTCGACCTGGCCCTTCTCCCAGCCCGAGCGCGGCGTGCACGCCGTGGGCTCGACCAGGTGATGCGAGCACAGCTGCAGGAACCGGCGGTTGAAGACCCGCTCGCGGCCGACAAACACCGCATCCACCGCGGTCCGCATGTTGTCGTAAATGCCGCGCCGGCACACCCCGCCAAAGAACCGGAACGCCTGGTTGTGGGCATCAAACACCATCTCCTGCGTCTCACGCGGGTAGGCGCGCAGGAAGAACATGCGGCTGCGGCAAAGCCGCACATGCGCGACCTTGACCTCCGTCGTCACCCCGTCCAGCACCACCGTCTCGTGCGACCAGTCGAACTGGTAGGCCTCGCCCGGCGCAAACCAGAGCGGGACAAATGCTGCATCTGTCTTGCCCCGGTCGCGTCGCCAGTCCCGCACGTGCCGCTGCACGCTGTCGTAGGCCCCGGCATAGCCCTCCGCGTGCAGCAGCTCGTGCAGCCGCCGCGCCGTCAGCCGCTCGCGGGCCGGCCGGCCCGCGTTCTCCTCAAGCAAGCTCTCCAGCCGCTTGATGAACACCCCAAGCCGCGGCCGTGGCTGCACCTCGCGCACATACGCAAACTTCGTGTCCGGCTCGCGAAGCGCCTTGCGGATAACCTTGCGCGACACCCGCAGCAGCCGGGAAATCTCCCGGATCGACCGCTTGCCGACAAAATGCTCCCGCCTGATCCGACCAATCGTGTCCACCGTCAGCATCCCAACTACCGCCCCTCCCAACACAACCGGAAGGAGAGTGGGCTACATGCCGGGGGTGGGTCCCGTTTCCACGCTGATCACCCCTTAAGCCGGGACACTCTTCCACGCTGATTTACA
>CAXUEL010000388.1:0-2425 GCA_964249915.1 uncultured Acetobacteraceae bacterium
GCCGGGCTACGCACAGCAGGGCTACCCGCCGAACGGGGCGCCGCCCGGATACGGTCCGGACGGACCGCCGCAGAACGGCTATGGCCAGCCGGGCGGCTACGGGCCGAACGGCTACGGCCAGCCGCAGGGCGGAGGCTACGCCTACTGAGGCCCCGCCCGTCCCGGCTGGCGCGGGCGCACCGCCTGCCGGCGCCGGCCGGGCCGCCCGCTCAGGCCGGGATCGCTTCCGGCTCGCTGCGGGCGCGCTTGACCAGCAGCTTGTTCAGGGCGTGCACGTAGGCCCGCACCGCCGACACCACCGTGTCGGTGTCGGCGCCCTGACCGTCCACCATCTTGCCGCCCTCCTCCAGACGCACGGTGGTGCGCGCCTGCGCGTCGGTACCCTCGGTCACCGCGCCGACCGAGAACAGCACCAGCCGCGCCTCGTGCGGGAACAAGGCGCGTATCGCGTTGAAGGCGGCGTCCACCGGGCCGGCGCCCGGCGTCTCGGCCGCCGCCACCACCCCGTCCAGCTCCAGCTCCAGCGTCGCGTGCGCCGGCCGCCTGGAACCGGAGAACACGTCCAGCGACACGAAGCGGACCCGGGCATGGTCGCGCTGCTCGTCGTCGACCAGCGCCACGATGTCCTCGTCGTAGAGCACCTTCTTGCGGTCGGCGAGGTCCTTGAAGCGGGCGAAGGCGTCCTGCACCTCCTTCTCGCCCAGGTCGCCGTAGCCCATCGCCCGCAGCTTGTCGCGGAACGCCGCCCGGCCGGAATGCTTGCCCAGCACCAGCGACGACCTGGTCCAGCCGACGCTTTCCGGGGTCATGATCTCGTAGGTGGCGGCGTTCTTCAGCACCCCGTCCTGGTGGATGCCGCTCTCGTGCGCGAACGCGTTGCGGCCGACGATCGCCTTGTTCGGCTGCACGTCGAAGCCGGTGATGGTCGCCAGCATGCGCGACACGCGCAGCAGCTCCGGGGTGCGTATGGCGTTGCGGAACGGCAGCACGTCGGCGCGGGTGCGCAGCGCCATCACGATCTCCTCCAGCGCCGCGTTGCCGGCCCGCTCGCCGATGCCGTTGATCGTGCACTCGATCTGACGCGCCCCGGCCCTGACCGCGGCGACCGTGTTGGCCACCGCCAGCCCCAGGTCGTTGTGGTTGTGCGCCGACAGGATCACCTTGTCCGCCCCCGGCACCCGCTCGCGCAGGATGGTGAACAGCCTGGCCATGTCCTCCGGCGTCGCGTAGCCCACCGTGTCGGGGATGTTGATCGTGTTGGCGCCGGCGCGGATCGCCGCCTCGACGCAGCGGCACAGGAACTCCGGCTCGGTGCGGCTGCCGTCCTCCGCCGACCATTCCACGTCGTCGGTGTGCCGCCGCGCCGCCTCCGTGCCGGCGGTGATCAGCTCCAGCACCGTGCCCGGTTCCATGCGCAGCTTGTACTTCATGTGCAGCGGCGAGGTGGAGATGAAGTGGTGGATCCTTGGCCGCGCCGCCGGCCGCACCGCTTCCGCCGCGCGGGCGATGTCGTCCCGCCCGCCGGTGCGGGCCAGGCCGCAGACCACCGGGCCGCGCACCTGCGTGGCGATGGCGTGCACGCTGTCGAAGTCGCCCTGGCTCGCCACCGGGAACCCGGCCTCGATCACGTCCACCCCGAGCTCCGCCAGGGCGTGCGCCATGCGCAGCTTCTCGGCCAGGTTCATCGAGAAGCCGGGCGACTGCTCGCCGTCCCGCAGCGTGGTGTCGAAGATGATGACCTGGTCGTCGTCGACGCGGCCGAAGCTCGGATGCTCGATGCTCATGATGGCTCCGTGGAACGATCCGCCGAACCGGTGGCACGGGCTGCGGACCCTGATGGAACAAGACGCCTACGCTGCTTCGCCTGCTTCAGCGCCGCCGCGGGCTCGCCGCTCAGGGGCGAAGAAGTCGGGTGCCGGCGGCTCCGCGTCCCGGTGCTGCGGATGCGACGCGGTCCGGACGGGACGCCATGCCGCGCATCCTAGCCGAGCCCGCCCGCGTTGCCAGGCGTCAAACCGACGCGACCCCGGGATCCGGTCCTGCCCGGCGTGCGCAGCCGGCGCGTCCGCCACTCTCCGTTACAGCACGACCCCTCCACGCAACCCACGGGCGTTCCCAGATGTATAGCCGCGGCACACACTCCTCCAGGACACCAAGGCACAGCACGATGCGCGCCCTTTCCGTTTCCTCCCCGGTCCTCGCCGGGCTCGTCGCCTTGTCCGCCTGCACGGTGGCGCCGCCTCCCGGCCCCAGCATCCTGGCCCAGCCCGGCCCGGGCAAGAGCTTCCAGCAGTTCCAGGTCGAGGACGCGAAGTGCCGGAGCTACGCCGCACAGGCCAATGGCGGGGTGACGCCGGGCGAGGCCGCCAACCGCAGCGGCATCGGCAGCGCGATCGCCGGCCCCGACCGCGGCACCATACCCGGC
>CAXUEL010000389.1:0-2424 GCA_964249915.1 uncultured Acetobacteraceae bacterium
GGTCCCGACCGCCCGCTGGTGGTGCCGCAGCACGACGTCGACGTGTCCTATGCCGTGGCCGCTCCCGGCGACGGAAGGCTCCTGGTGCAGCGCATGCGGTTCTCCGTGGCCGGCGAGCGGCAGCGGGTCGACCCGCCCGGCAACGGCACCTACATGGTCACCGAGTACGGCACCGGCCGGATGATCGTGGTGCAGCCGGCGCAGCGGCTGGCCACGATCCTGCCGGCTCCCGGCGGCCCGATCGCCCTGCATGGCCCGCCCTCGACCGGCGACTACCGCCGGCTCGGGCCGGCGCTGGTCGCCGGCCCGAGTACCGGGACCTGGCCGGACCCGCTGCGGCAGGCGATCGCGGACGCCGTGACGGCCGCGGTGCCGGGTGCCACGGCGGCTGACCTCGATCGGGCCGCACGGCCCGCCCTCGACCGGCGACTACCGCAGGCTCGGGCCGGAGCTGGTCGCCGGCACCTCCTGCACCGACTGGGCCACGCGCGACGTGGCCGGCCAGGACAGCGTGGTCTGCCTGACCGCCGACGGGGTGCTGCTGCGGGCCGTGCAGGCGGGCCGCGTGCTGGTGCAGGCGACCCGGGTCGAGGAGGCGACGCAGCCGGCAGACGTGTTCGCGATCCCGGACGGCGACCGGGTGCAGGCTCCGCCGCCCCCGGCCGCACCGCCCGGCGATCCGGGCCCGAACCGGTTGCCGGCGTGGTAGGGCGTTCGTCCCGGGCGTGGGCTGCCGGCGGCTCGGGCCGTCAGCGGTGGTAGTCGGGCCGGTCGATGTCGGCGACGAGGCCCGGCTCCCCGGGCTTCCAGCCGAGAACCGCCTTGGTCGTCTCGCTGGACGCCGGGCCGTTGCCGGTCACCCACGTCGCCAGGCCGCCGAAATGTGCCTCGGCGTCCTCGGGCGTCAGCGACCTGGCCTCCACGCCGACCTGGCGGCCGATCGCCTCGGCGATCGACCTGAACGGCACGCCCTGCTCGGCGACGGCATGGAACGCCTCGTTCGCCGCACCCCGTTCGAGCGCCAGGCGGTAGACGCGCGCGGCGTCCAGCCGGTGCACCGACGGCCACAGGTTCTGCCCGTCCCCGACATAGGCCGAGACGCCGGTCCTGCGGGCCATCGCCGCGAGCATGGGCACGAAGCCGTGGCGCTCGCCGATGCCGTGCACCGAGCGCGGCAGGCGGACGACGCAGGCCCGCAGTCCCCGCCCGGCGAGCGCGAACGCGGTCTGCTCCGACGCGCGGGGAAACTCCGGGATGACCGGCGGCCTCGGCGCGTGCTCCCGGAACACCTCGCCGGGCGGCAGCAGGCCGAACCCGCTGGTCACGACGATCGGCCGGTCCGAGCCGGCGAACGCGTCCCCGAAGGCCTCGATCGCTTCGCGGTCCTCCTCGGCCAGGTCGGCGATCCTGGACATGTCGAGGCCGAACGCGGTGTGGATGATGCCGTCGGCGTCGCCGGCCCCCGCCCGGATCACGTCCAGGTCCCGCAGCGAGCCCAGCAGCGGCGTGCCGCCGGCGGCGACCAGCGCCTCGCCCTTTTCCGTCGAGCGCACCAGGCCGACCACGGAATGGCCGGCAGCGAGCAGGTCGCGGCTCACCGCCGTCCCGACCCAGCCGTTCGCCCCGGTGAGAAACACCCGCATGTCCGCCTCCTTCAATGGAACCGGGCGGGACCCCGCCGGCACCGCCACGTCAGTGACTGACGTGGTGATGCTGTCAGTGACTGACAACAGGGGATAGGCGGCGTGGCGGCGGGGAACGAGGACGACGTGCGCGTCCGCCTGCAGCGAACGGCGCTGGTGCTGTTCCGCGAGCGCGGCTACGACCGGACCACGGCGGCCGAGATCGCCGCGCAGGCCGGCGTGACGGAACGGACCTTCTTCCGCCACTTCCCCGACAAGCGGGAGGTGCTGTTCGACGGCGAGGCCAGGCTGCGGGCGGCCCTGACGCGCTCGATCGCCGACGCGCCCGACGGGCTCGGGCCGCTCGACGTTTTGTTCCGGGCGTTCCGGTCGGTCCGGCCGGTGCTCGAGCACAACCGGCCGTTCTCGAAGCCGCGGCACGAGGTCATCTCCGGCACGCCCGCGCTGCGGGAACGCGAGCTGGCGAAGATGGCGGCACTGGCCGACGCGCTGGCCGCGGCGTTGCGGGCGCGTGGCGTGGCCGACCTGCAGGCCGTGCTGGCGGCGCGGGCGGGCATGGCGGCGTTCGTGCAGGCCACGATCTCCTGGCTCGAAGACCCCGGCCAGGGCCTCGGCGAGCGGATCGACCTGGCCCAGGGCGCGCTGACGGCGCTGCTGGCCGGCACGGGCGGCTGAGCCGCCGGTCGGCCGGCGGCGCGGCCGGCGACCGGCCGGGGAGCGCGCGTATGTCGGGGCGTCGGGGCCGGATGCTGGACCGCGTCGGATGCGATCAGGGCGGGGT
>CAXUEL010000390.1:0-2411 GCA_964249915.1 uncultured Acetobacteraceae bacterium
GCCGGCGTTCCGCATGCTGCACGCCTTCCTGCTCCGGGCCCAGGCCGAGCGGCTGCGCTGCGTCGAGATCATCACCGGCGCCGGGTCGGGGCCGGACGGCGGCATCCTGCGGCGCGAGCTGCCGCACTGGCTGGACCGCGGCGACCTGCGCCCGCTGGTGCTGGCGGCGGTGCACCCGCACGCGCGCAACGTCGGCTCGGTGCGCCTGCTGCTGCGGCGCCGTCACGCATGAGCCCCGGGGGAGGTGGCGGCACGCTGCGCCTGGTGCTGGGCGACCAGCTGTCCGACCGGCTGCCCGCCCTGGACGGCATCGACCCGATCCGCGACGTGGTGCTGATGGCCGAGGTGCGGGACGAGTGCACCTATGTCCGCCACCACCAGAAGAAGATCGTGCTGGTGCTGTCCGGCATGCGGCACTTCGCCGCCCGGCTGCGCCATCGCGGCATACGCGTCGCCTACACGGCACTCGACGACCCGGACAACACCCACAGCCTGCGCGGCGAGATGCTGCGCGCGGTCGCGGCGCACCGTCCGGACCGGGTGCTGGTCACGGCGCCTGGCGAGTGGCGCCTGCTCGACGAGATGTCAGGCTGGCAGGAGCGGGCCGGCATCCCGGTGGAGATCCTCGACGACGACCGGTTCCTGTGCGGGCTGCGCCAGTTCCGGCACTGGGCGGAGGGACGCGCCGCGCCGCGCATGGAGTTCTTCTACCGCTCGATGCGCCGCCGCTACGCGGTGCTGATGGAGGACGACGCCCCGGTCGGCGGGCGCTGGAACTACGACGCTGAGAACCGCAAGCGCATGCCGGCCGGGGTCAGGCCGCCGCCGGCGCCGCGCTTCGTGCCGGACGCCGTCACCGAGTCGGTGATCGCGCTGGTGTCGGACCGGTTCGGCGACCATTTCGGCGACGTCGCCGACTTCGCCCTGCCGGTCACCGCCGAGCAGGCGGCGCTGGCGCTGGACCACTTCCTGGCCGAGCGGCTCGAAGCGTTCGGCGACTGGCAGGACTTCATGCGCTCGGGCGACCCGGTGCTGTTCCACGCCCTGGTGTCGACCTCGCTCAACCTCGGCCTGCTCGACCCGCTGGCGGTGTGCCGCGCCGCCGAGCGGGCGTGGCGGGAAGGGCTGGCGCCGCTGAACGCGGTGGAAGGCTTCGTCCGCCAGGTGCTCGGCTGGCGCGAGTTCGTGCGCGGCATGTACTGGCTGCACATGCCGGGCTACCGCGACCGCAACGCGCTCGACGCCACCCGCCCCCTGCCGCCGTTCTACTGGACCGGGGCCACCCGCATGAACTGCCTGTCGCACGTGGTGGCCGACACCCGGCGCAACGCCTATGCCCACCACATCCAGCGCCTGATGGTCACCGGCAACTTCGCCCTGCTGGCCGGCCTCGACCCGGCACAGGTCGACGAGTGGTACCTCGTGGTCTACGCCGACGCCTACGAGTGGGTGGAGATGCCCAACGTGCGCGGCATGGCGCTGTTCGCCGATGGCGGCCTGATGGCCTCCAAGCCGTATGCCGCCTCCGGCGCCTACATCAACCGGATGAGCGACTACTGCCGCGGCTGCGCCTACGACCCGCGGACCACGCTGGGCGAGGCGGCCTGCCCGTTCAACGCGCTGTACTGGGACTTCATGGACCGCCACGCCTCCCGGCTCGGCGGCAACAACCGCATGGCGATGCCGCTGCGCACGCTGGAGCGGATGGAGCCGGCGAAGCGTGCGGCGATCCGGGCGCAGGCGGCGTCGTTCCTCGACGCCATGGACCGCGGCGAGCTGGTTTGAACGCTGTTCACGAAACCGGCGGCATCGCCAGCCAGCGACGCACCGCGTCGCGCAGGAACGCCTCGTCCGCCGGGTTTCCCTTCGGGCTGCCGGCGCCGTGGCCCCAGGTCGACGGGATCGGGTGCAGCTCGGCGTGGCGCAGCAGCGGCAGCTCCGCCTCGTTGTCGGCGACCCGGAAATAAAGGTCGGTGCTGCCGGGCAGCAGCAGCACGCGCGCCTCGATCGCCGCCAGCGCCTGGTGGAGGTCGCCGCCGGCGCCGATGTCCGACGCTTCCCAGCAGCGGGCCTGGGCATGGAGGTCGGCGGCGCGGCAGCGGGTGAAGCCGGGCGTCCATTCGCGGTCGAGGTAGTCGTCGAGGCCGGTCGCGGTGGCGAGGTGCAGCCCGTCGCGGTACCAGTCCTGGCTTTTCGCCCAGCCTGCATAGACGCGGGCGAAGGCGCGCAGCGCCGCCGCCGGCTCGGACTCGAACCGGCCGTTGCCGCGATGCTCCGGCGCTGCCTCCAGGATCGCCAGCAGGCCGCGCAGGAACACTTGGTTGTGCACCGAGGTCCGGGCGCTGCCGCACACCACCACCGCGCGCTCGACGGCGTCGGGATACAGCGCCGCCCAGTGGTAGGCCTGCTGC
>CAXUEL010000391.1:0-2397 GCA_964249915.1 uncultured Acetobacteraceae bacterium
CTGGCCTCCGACCGCATAGCCGCCGCGAAACGACAGATGGCCACCGCGGCTTGAGCCCCGTCACGTGGGCACCGGCACCGCCGTCTTCCCAGCGGGCGCGGGAGCGGGCCGCTCCAGCAGCGCCTCGATCCGGCCGGTGAGCCGGTCGATCGTGAACGGCTTGGTCAGCACCTGCATGCCGCGCGGCAGGCCGGATTGCCCCAGCACCGCGTTGGCGGCGTAGCCGGTGATGAACAGCACCGCGAGCTCGGGCCGCAGCAGCCGCGCCGCGTCGGCGAGCTGGCGGCCGTTCATGCCGTTCGGCAGCCCGATATCGCTCACCAGCAGGTCGATGGCGACATCCGAGCGCAGCAGCGCCAGCGCTGCCGCCGCGTCCTCCGCCGCCAGCGTGCGGCAGCCGAGCTCCTCCAGGACCTCGACCACGATGTCGCGGATCGCCTGCTCGTCGTCCACCACCAGCACGGTCCGGTCGCGTCCGATCGCCCTGGCCGCCGCGGCCGGGGCCTCCGCCGGCGCTTCCGGGTCGGCCGGCGCCGGCTTGTGGCAGGGCAGGTGCAGGCTGATCGAGGTGCCCTCGCCGGGCGCCGACACGATCTGCACGTGGCCGCCGGACTGGCGCACGAAGCCGTAGGTCATCGACAGGCCGAGCCCGGTGCCCTGGCCCAGCGGCTTGGTGGTGAAGAACGGGTCGAAGGCGCGCGCCATCACCTCCGGCGTCATCCCGGCGCCGGTGTCGGTCACGCGCAGCCGGACATAGCATCCGGGCGGCAGGTCGTCGGCCGGATCCGCCGGCGACGGCGACTCGGCCGCAGCCGGGGTGATGGTCTCGACCACGACGTTGCCGACCGTGATCAGCAGCCGCCCGCCGCCCGGCATGGCGTCGCGGGCGTTGATGCACAGGTTGAGCAGCGCGTTCTCGAGCTGGTTGGCGTCGACCAGGGTGGTCCACAGCCCCGCCTCGCTGGTCGCCTCGATCGCGATCTCCGGCCCGACGGTGCGTCGGATCAGCTCCTCCATGCCGGCCACCACGCGGTCCACCTCGGTCGGACGCGGGTCCAGCGTCTGCCGGCGGGAGAACGCCAGCAGGCGGTGGGTCAGCGCCGCCGCGCGGTCCGCGGCCGCCTGCGCGGTCTCGATGTAGCGGTCGAGCTCGCCGATGCGCCCCTGCGCGATCCGCGTCCGCAGCAGCTCCAGGCTGCCGGTGATCCCGGTCAGCAGGTTGTTGAAGTCGTGCGCCAGGCCGCCGGTGAGCTGGCCCACCGCCTCCATCTTCTGGCTCTGGCGCAGCTGCTCCTCGCGCTTCTCGACCTCGGTCACGTCGCGCAGGCTGGCCGCGATCAGCCGGTCCTCGTCCGGCCCGGCCGGCACCGGCGCCAGGATCACGTCGAGCAGCCGGTTCTGCCCGGCGATCTCGCGCCGTGCGGTGGTGCGGCACGGACGGCCGGATCGGAGGCACTGCGCGATCAGCGACGGCACGCCCTCGGCCGGGTCGAGCGGGAACAGCATGTCCAGCGTGACGTCGGCGGGATCCTGTGCGCCGAGGTGGTACAGGGCGCGCAGCGACGGGCTGATCGACTCGACCACGAACCGGTGGTCCGGCATGACCCGGAACAGCAGCAGCCCTTCGGGCGCGTTGTCGAAATAGGTGCGCAGCCTCGCCTCGCTCAGCGCCAGGCTGGCGGTGCGCTCGCGCACCCGCTGTTCCAGCTCGGCGGTGAGCCGGACCTGGGCCGCGACCGCGGCGCCGCGACGGATCTCCAGGTCGTCCAGCACGCTGCCGTCGCGCAGGATGCGCAGCACCAGCGACACCACGGTGCTGGCGACCACGATCGCCATCGCGAGCCCGGTGGACAGCCTTCCTTCCCGCACGCCGCGCAGCGCCAGCAGCCCGATCACGAACGGCACCAGGACCACCAGCAGCAGCTGCATGCGCGAGTTGCGCGCACTGGCCCGGCCGGACGAGAGCAGCGCGGTCAGGCCCCGGTCGGGGCCGCTGACGAGGCAGGCCCCGAACAGCACGAACTGGCAGGACGCCGTGGACAGCGCCATGACGCTGTTCATCATCAGCGCCCGCAGCTCGGGCACGCCGTACGCGTAGCAGAGCATGACCAGGCCCGCGACCAGCAGGCCGAGCAGGGCGCAGCCGTCGCCGACACGGCGCGCGACGACGCCGCGCCGGTCGGACAGCACCAGGGCCAGGCCGAGCAGGGCGAAGCAGAACACGCTGGTCGGCGCGATCCTGCCGGCATGGCCGCGTCCGCCCGACGGCAGGTGCGGCAGCAGCGACCCGAACACGTCGTAGCCGGACACCGCGTGGCCCAGGATGAACAGGAGCGCGCCGCCCAGCAGCCACGCCGCGACCGCGCGCGACGCCCCGCGCAGGCCGGGGCCCGGAAC
>CAXUEL010000392.1:0-2392 GCA_964249915.1 uncultured Acetobacteraceae bacterium
CCGCCTTGCTGGGTTGAGCTGCGGCCGCTTTGTTTAGCCTCATGGTGAACAGAGCGGATGAGGCTGCCACAGTGGCAGCCACTCAGGCGGTCTCGATGCAGCGGATCGAGATCGTCAGCGATCGGCGTCGTGCCCATGATCCAGCCTTTCGGGCACGCGTGGTGGCAGAGTCGTATGTGCCCGGCACCCAGGTACGGGAACTGGCAGCCAGACATGGGATCTGCACGAGCCTGGTCTACCGGTGGCGTCGTGAGCGCATGGCGGTAGCGGGCAGCGGATCCGCCTTGCGGCTTGTCCCGGTCCGCCTGGTCGAGGAGCAGCACGCGGCCGAGACACGGCAGGAGCTCCCTCCGCCTGCGCCTCCATCCGCGCCAAGAGCAGCGGCGAAACCGGCTTCGATGGAGATCGAGTTCCCCGGCGGCGTGCGTGTGCGGGTCGACGAGACGGTCAGCCAGGCGGCCCTGCGGCGGATGGTCGCTGTCCTGCGAGGATGATCCCGGTCCCGTCTGGCGTCCGGGTGTGGCTGGCCGCCGGTGTCAGCGACATGCGCCGTGGCATGAACGGCCTGGCGCTGCAGGTTCAGCAGGCGCTGGAGCGCGATCCGCATGTCGGCGACCTCTACGTGTTCAGGGGCCGCCGGAGTGACTTGTTGAAGATCCTCTGGCACGACGGGCTTGGCATGTCGCTGTATGCCAAGCGTCTCGAGCGCGGACGGTTCATCTGGCCGCAGGCGCAGGACGGCGTGGTGTCGCTGACACCGGTGATGCTCTCGATGCTGCTGGAGGGGATCGACTGGCGGCATCCGCAGCGCACCTGGCGCCCCGAGGCAGCAGGCTGAGGGCATCGAGCCGGTACACAAGCTAGCCGCGGTGTGGTTGGATCGCAGGCGTGACCTCCGACGCCGACACCCTGCCCGACGACATCGAGACGCTGCGGGCGGCGCTGGCGGCCGAGCGGGCGGCCAGGCAGTCGGCCGAGGCACGGGCGACGGGTGTGGAGGCGATGATCGCCCACCTCAAGCTGCTCATCGCCAAGCTGCGGCGCGAGCGGTTCGGCCCGACCTCGGAGCGCAGCCGCAGGCTGCTGGATCAGCTGGAGCTGCAGCTCGAGGAGCTGGAGGCGGATGCCGCCGAGGCCGACGCCGAGCCGGTTGGGCCTCCCAGGCCCGTGCCGAGCCCAGTCCGGGCAAGGCCGGTGCGTGGGCCGCTCCCGGCACATCTACCGCGCGAGCGCGTGGTGATCCCAGGCCCGACCGCCTGTCCCTGCTGCAACGGCAGGCTGGTCAAGCTCGGTGAGACGATTACCGAGACGCTGGAGGTGATCCCGCGGCAGTGGAAGGTTGTCCAGATGGTGCGGGAGAAGTTCAGCTGCCGCGCCTGCGAAACCATCACCCAGCCACCGGCACCGTTCCACCCGATCGCCCGGGGCCGTGCCGAGCCCGAGCTGCTGGCCATGATCCTGGAGGCGAAGTTTGGCCAGCACCTGCCGCTGAACCGGCAGAGCGAGAGCTATGCCCTGGAGGGCATCCACCTCGACGTCTCGACCCTGGGCGGCTGGGTCGGCGCCTGCACCGCGGCCCTGGCGCCGCTGCTGGTGCTCATCCGCCAGCACGTGCTCGCGGCCGATCCACTGCATGGCGACGACACCACGGTGCCGGTGCTGGCCAAGAGCAGAACCATCACCGGGCGGCTATGAGCCTATGTCCGCGATGACCGGCCGTTTGGCGGTCCCGAGCCCCCGGCGGCGGTGTTCTTCTATTCTCCTGACCGAGGTGGCGAGCATCCGCGCCGCCACCTTGCGGACTACGCGGGCATCCTGCAGGCGGACGCCTATGCCGGGTTCAACGAGCTTTACCTGCCCGGGCGCGTGCCGGGCGCGTGCCGGGCGCGATCGCCGAGGCGGCGTGCTGGTCGCACGGGCGGAGGAAGTTCTTTGTGCTGGCCGACGTGGCCAAGGCGCCGCTCGCCATTGAGGCCGTGCGCCGGATCGACCTGATCTTCGACGTCGAGCGCGACATCAACGGCCTCGGACCTAAGCAGCGGCACGAGGCACGACAGGAGCGGGTCGTGCCTCTGGTCGCAGAACTGGAAGCCTGGATGCGCGCCGAGCGGGCTCGGCTCTCGCGCCACAACGAGGTCAGCCGGGCTATGGACTACATGCTCAAGCGCTGGTCAGCGTTCGCCAGGTTCCTCGACGACGGCAGGATCTGCCTGACCAACAACGCCGCGGAACGGGCGCTGCGCGGTATCGCGCTCGGGCGGAAGTCGTGGCTGTTCGCCGGATCCGATCGTGGTGGCATCCGCGCCGCCGACGTCTACACGCTGATCATCACCGCCAAGCTGAACAACATCGATCCGCGGGCTTGGCTTGCTGACGTCCTGCGCCGTATCGC
>CAXUEL010000393.1:0-2367 GCA_964249915.1 uncultured Acetobacteraceae bacterium
GTCTTGGCGATGGAACCGCCCTCCTCCGGCCGGGCGGAGCGGACGATGTCGAGCATGGCCTCCACCACGCTCTCGCCGACCGGCATCCGGCGCACGAGGCGCTGGGTGGCCTGCAGGTCCTCGGCGGTCATCGCCGCCTTGGGGCTGGCCTGGTGCTCGCCGGTGGTCTCGATCAGGATGCGCCGCTCCGCCGCACGGTCGGGGTAGGTCACGTCGATCTGCATCAGGAAGCGGTCGAGCTGCGCCTCGGGCAGCGGGTAGGTGCCCTCCTGCTCGATCGGGTTCTGCGTCGCCAGCACGTGGAACGGCGCCGGCAACGGGTGGTTGGTGCCGGCCACCGCGACCCTGTGCTCCTGCATCGCCTGCAGCAGCGCCGACTGGGTGCGCGGGCTGGCGCGGTTGATCTCGTCGGCCATCAGCAGCTGGCAGAACACCGGCCCCTGCACGAACCGGAAGCCGCGGCGGCCGTTCGCGTCCTCCTCCAGGATCTCGCTGCCGGTGATGTCGGCCGGCATCAGGTCCGGGGTGAACTGCACCCGACGCGCGTCCAGCCCGAGCACCGTGCCCAGCGTCTCGACCAGCAGGGTCTTGCCCAGGCCGGGTGCGCCCACCAGCAGGGCGTGGCCGCCGGACAGCAGCGCGGTCAGCACCTCGGCCACCACCTGCTCCTGGCCGAAGATCACCTCGCCGATGCGCCGGCGCACCACCGCGAGCCGGCCCGACAGCGCGTCCGCCTCCGCCACCGGATCGGGCTCCTCCCGGAGCTGATCGGGCGCGACCGCCGCCGCATCGTAGCCTGGACCTGTCATCGCGCGTGCTCCACATGGCCAATCTGCCATGTCCGGGGGTTTCATCAAGCCGGGTGCGCTTCCTATATCCGACACCATGGCACAGCATCAGGCGTCGCGGTTCGGCCGGGGGATCGTCCCGTGAAGCACCAGCGCTTCCCCGACCTGTGCACCGCCCGCCTCGACTGCGCCTCGAACGCCTCGCTCCTGTCCCCCGCATCCGCCCCGCTGCCGCGGGAGTGCGGACCGCTGCCGTTCCTGATCCAGCGCGACGGCACCTGGCTGTACAAGGGCACGCCGATCCGGCGCAAGCCGATGGTCTGCCTGTTCGCCAGCGTGCTGCGTCGCGACCCGGCCGGCCGCTACCGGCTGGAAACGCCGGCCGAGCGCGGCGAGATCGAGGTCGAGGACGTGCCGTTCGTTGCGGTCGAGCTGGAGTGGCGCGGCTGCGGCCGCAGCCAGGTTCTGGCGTTCCGCACCAACGTCGACCAGATCGTCTGCGCCGGCCCCGACAACCCGCTCGACGTGGACTGGTCCTGCGCCTGCGGCGGCGACGAGGGCACCGCCATCCCGTACCTGGTGGTGCGGCCGGGCGACGGCGGCCACCCGATCCAGGCCCGGATCGCGCGCGCGGTTTATTACGAGCTGGTGGCGCTGGCGGTGGAGGGGACGCGTGCCGGGATGCCCTGCATGGGCGTCTGGAGCCAGAACCGCTTCTTCCCGATCGGCCCGCTGACGGAGGCGCTGTCGGACGAGCCGGCGTGACGCCGGACCTGG
Source organism: uncultured Acetobacteraceae bacterium (assembly GCA_964249915.1). Lineage (GTDB taxonomy): Bacteria > Pseudomonadota > Alphaproteobacteria > Acetobacterales > Acetobacteraceae > Lichenicola. Next base: position 1,566 of record CAXUEL010000393.1, read on the forward strand.
CCGGGCTGCCCGGCCGGGCCGGCCTCCAACGGCTGTGGTCGCTGCTGCCGGACGCGCGCCTGGTCGGCGGCGCGGCGCGCGACCTGCTCGCCGGCCGGCCGGTCGCGGACCTCGACCTCGCCACCCCGGAGCCGCCGCAAGCGGTGACGGACCGGCTTCGCGCCGACGGCATCAAGGTGGTGCCGACCGGGCTCGCCCACGGCACCGTGACCGCGGTGCTGGAGGGGCGGCCGTTCGAGATCACCACCCTGCGCCGCGACGTCGAGACCGACGGGCGCCACGCCGTGGTCGCCTGGACCGCGGACTGGCGCGAGGACGCGGCGCGGCGCGACTTCACCATCAACGCCATGTCGATCGACCGCGGCGGACGGCTACACGATTATTTCGACGGCGCGTCCGACCTCGAGGCCGGCCGGGTGCGGTTCGTGGGCGACGCCGCAGCCCGGATCGCCGAGGACGCGCTGCGCATCCTCCGCTTCTTCCGCTTCTGGGCGCGGTATGGCTCGGGCGACCCGGATGCCGAGACCGCCCAAGCTCTACGCAACGGCGCGCCGAAACTCTCGACGAGGGGCGTGATGCCGAGGCCGGGCGCGCGGGGCGCCCGTCGCGATCTCGCGCGTGCCGTAGCTGTTGAAGTCGGTGGCCGAGAAACAGAACTCGGCCGGCGTCGAGCGGGCGAGATGCGCGATGGTCGCCGTCACGATGTCACCGCCCCAGGTATCCCCGATGGTCATCGGGATGCCGCTCTCGACGCAGAGGTCGCGGATCACGGACTCGCGCCGGAAGCGCTCGCGCATCGTCA
>CAXUEL010000394.1:0-2341 GCA_964249915.1 uncultured Acetobacteraceae bacterium
TCGACGCGCTGGTCACGGATTGCGACCCGGTGCCGCTGCCCGACGCCACCGCGTCGCGCGTCGTCTGCACCGAGGTGCTGGAGCACGTCGCCGACCCGGCGCGGGTGATGGCCGAGCTGGTCCGGGTGGGCCGGCCCGGCGCGCGCTACCTGCTGAGCGTGCCCGACCCGGGAAGCGAGGAGCTGCAGCGGCGCCTGGCCCCGGACAGCTACTGGCGACGGCCCAACCATGTCCGCGTGTTCGAGCGCGACGCGTTCGCCGCGCTGGTGCAGCGGGCCGGGCTCGAGATCGAGGACCGCAGCTGGTACGGCTTCTACCAGACCATGTGGTGGGCGATGTTCTGGAGCGGCGAGGTGCCGCCGGGCGGCCCGGAGCACCCGGCGCTGCAGCACTGGGCGCGGTGCTGGGACAGCCTGATCGCCACGCCGAAGGGCCTGGCGGTGAAGCACGCGCTGGATGACGCGCTGCCCAAGAGCCAGCTCATCCTCGCCGTCAAGGCAGGGTAGGTTTCCGCCCGCTCCGTGCACCGGCGGCCAGGACGAATGGCGTCACGCAGGATCTTCCGCGATCCCGCCCTTGGTGATGATCAGGCCGAAGCAGGTGGTCGGGAACCCGTCGATGTTGAGCTTGAGATGCGGCCCCCGGTTCTTCCAGAACTCCCGCATCTGCGTGTTCCAGTCGTCGGGATAGGGCGGCACGTCGATGAAGTGGTCCATCGGGTCGTTGCCGACGTCGAAGTCCAGCGGCGCGACCTGGTGGCCCTTGCCGACGAGACGATCGGCCACCTCCTCGAAATGCCGGCGCAGGAACAGCACGGTGATCCAGTTGTCGGTGGTCTCGTCCTCGCGGGTGAAGTTGAACTCGGTGGTGTGCACGACCACGCCGCCGTCCCGCACCGTGTCGAGGCTGTTCTCGATGAACGCCAGCCCCTTCTCGATGGAGCCGAGATGCTCCAGGGCGCAGATCGACCAGGCGAAGTCGAACCCGCGCAGGTGGGCCGGGATCGCGTTCATGTCGACGTATTCGAGCCGCACCTGGCGGTCGAACACGTCGCGCGCGACCAGGTGCGGGTGGAAGGCGGAGTCGAGGGACGAGGTATGCTGCGCCGTTCGTTGCCAGCCGTGGTTGACGGTGTCTTCCGGCGCCAGGTCGGTGACGCAGATCTCGACGTTCCTGGCGGCGAAGTAGCTCGCCAGCGGTTCGGTGCCGCAGCCGAAGCCGAGGCCGCGCCGTCCGGGTTCCAGCATGCCGGCTTCCCACAGCGCCTGCATGACGTAGACGAACTCCCAGAGCTTGCGATGGAACACCAGCGGAACCTTGAGCTCCGACAGCCAGTAGGCGGCCCAGCGGCTTTCCATGTCCGCCTGCGTGGACGGCTTGGAGCGGAGCGAGGCCGGTTCGGGATCGGACAACGTCACGCTCGGCAGCACCGCGGCAAGGTTGCGCGCCACCTCGTAGCCGAAGAACTTCAGGTTCAGCTGGATCGCGTCGAGGTTTCTCGTCGTCATCCACAGCGGGTTGATGTTGGGACGCGACCGCTGGTCGGTCAGTGCCAGCATGGCGTCGATCCGCGTCCTGACCTGCTGCTCGATCTCCTGGCCCACCATGCGCTGCAGCTCGCCGCGCACCACGGCCTGCAGGCGGTTCCTGATCAGTCCCGATAAACCCATGCGTCAAATCCAGCCGGCCGGAGGCGGGGCGGACGATATCGGCTGATGCCGGCGGCGGACAAGGGCTTGGCCGGTCGCGTCCCGGCCCCGGGCGCCGCGGGGTTCAAACGGTTGCAGGCCGCCTCGCCGGACTTGCCGAAGGTGCCGAACGCGAGGGCAGCTCGGTCGGCAGGGCAGGCCTGGTCCGGGCCGCCCGGTCGCGCCGCGCCTGGTCTTCCGCAGCGTCGTCCGGTCGGCGCCGCAACCTGCGTCGCGGGATGCGGACCGTTGGTGGCACCAGCTCGCGTCGCCTCGTCAGGCCCACGTGGTGTTGCGCTGCCACAGGAAGGCGAGCTCGTGCTTGTTGTGCGACAGGTGCAGCAGGCGGGCGCCGGGGATCGCGGCAAGGGCGTCGGCGGCGTCGTGGTCGGTCGGGTCCTGGAACTTGATCGTGCACACGATCCGGCCTGCGGCGCCGGCTTCGGTCCAGCGGTGCAGGAGGGCGAGCAGGCGGGCGGGATAGGCGATCACGTCGCTGAACAGCCAGTCCACCGGCGCCTCGCGCGCGGGATCCAGCCCGAACGCGCTCTCGGGGCGGAACCGCACCCCCGGCATCGCGGCGACGCGCGGGGCGAGCGGCGCGCGGTCGACCGCGGTGACGGCGGCGCCCAGGCTGGCGATCGCCCAGGTCC
>CAXUEL010000395.1:0-2338 GCA_964249915.1 uncultured Acetobacteraceae bacterium
ACCGACGCCGCCTATGTCGGCGGGTTGTTCCAGGGGCTGGTCGGCATGGCGGCCTGCTTAGCAGGACGCGGCCGGGCTGCCATCCTTCATGGCGGGCGCCGGGTCATGACGGGCCGTCGGCGGCCGCGCGCGGGGAGGCCGGCACCGGCAGCCCTCAGGCACGCGGCTGCAGCGACGCGGCGGTCTGCCCGAACAGCACCCGGCGCTCCTCCTCGGTGCGTATGCCGCCGGCGCCGGGGTTGACCGTGCGCACCAGGTCGTAGGCGCGGGTGGTGGCCGGGCGGGCCTTGATCGCGTCGTGCCAGCGCCGGAGGTGGGGGAAGCCGTCGAGCGACTGGCCCTGCGCGTCGGGCAGGATCCAGGGGTAGCTCGCCATGTCGGCGACCGTGTAGGCGTCGCCGGCAAGGAACGGGCGGTCGGCCAGCCGGCGGTCCAGCACGCCGTAGAGGCGGTTGGTCTCGTTGACGTAGCGGTCGATCGCGTAGGGGATCTTTTCCGGCGCGTAGTTGCGGAAATGGTGGGTCTGCCCGGCCATCGGCCCGAGGCCGCCCATCTGCCAGAACAGCCATTGCAGCGCCTCGGCGCGGCCGCGCAGGCTGTCTGGCATGAAGCGGCCGGTCTTGTCGGCGAGGTAGAGCAGGATCGCGCCGGACTCGAACAGCGACACCGGCTCGCCGCCGTCCGCGGGCGCATGGTCGACGATCGCCGGGATGCGGTTGTTCGGCGCCACCTGGAGGAAGGCGGGCGCGAACTGCTCGCCCTTGCCGATGTTCACCGGGATCACCCGGTACTCGAGCCCGGCTTCCTCCAGGAACAGCGTGATCTTGTGGCCGTTCGGCGTGGTCCAGTAGTACAGCTCGATCATCCCAGCCTCCTTGTGGTTTGGCGAGTTCTACACGAGATGGCATGAATCGTGTCATTCCAACACCGCGCCCGCAATGCTCGGGCGTGGCGTCACCGCAACCCGGAGCCCCCAAGCATGCGCATCCTCGGTCCTGCCCTGCTCGCCGCCGGCCTGACGCTCGCGACCGCCGGGGGCGCGGTGGCGGTCGGGCTTCCCTCGCCCACCGGCCTGCCGGCGACGCAGCCGGTGCCGAGCCCGCATCCGTACGACACGACCGCCGACGCGCATGCGCAGGTCGACGCCGCCTTCGCCGCCGCGCGCAGCAGCGGCCGCGACGTGCTGATCGACTTCGGCGCCAACTGGTGCCCGGACTGCCGCATGCTGAACGGGGTGATGCAGATGCCGACGGTGAGGGCATGGCGCGACAGCCGGTTCGAGACGGTGCTGGTCAACGTCGACCGGTTCAACGTCAACATGGACCTGGCCGCCCGCTACGGCGTCACGGTGAAGCAGATCCCGACCGTGCTGGTGCTGACCCCGCAGGGCAGGCTGCTGGATCCGGACGGCACCCTGGCGCTGGGCAACGCGCGCGCGATGTCGCCGCAGGCCTCGGTGGACCAGATCGCCGCCTGGGACGCCCGTCCGCACTGAAGCGCATGCCTTGACGGCGGCCGTCGTCCTGCCGTTACACGGGTCGGCTAGACCGTGACGCGGACCGGCGGGGGAACAGGCGATGGACGCGAGGCGTGTGGCGGCGGTGGCGGCGGTCGGCCTGCTGTGCGGGATCGGCCAGGCCTCGGCGCAGGACGCGGAGGGCGGGGCGCGCCAGAACCTCGAGCGCGTGCTGGCGGTGCTGCGGCTGCGCATGCCGGCGGCGGGCAAGCCGTGCCTGGAAGCGATGGCCCGGGTGCACCAGACCGAGGACCAGGTGACGGCGCTGAGCCGGAACGGTCCCGGCACCGAGGACAAGCCGAACCCGAGCCTGGACATCGCCCGCGACGTGCTCGGGTCGGACTACGACACCGCGACCGCGGCCTGCGCGCCGGACGCGGCCCGGGCCTGCCGGGCGCCGGCGGGTGCGGCGATGGCGAAGGCCTGCGGCAACGTGAACCCCGGAGCGTCGCAGTAGCGGCCGCGGGCGCGATCGGCGGCCGGCGGACCGTGTCGCCGGGCAGGGGTCGTGCTGCGGCCGGCTTTGGAGGAAGGTGCCGGTCCTCCTCGATGGCAGGACGGATCATGCAGCTGAACCGCCTCGTCGTTGGCGCCGTCACCTACGGGCGTCCCGTCGAACCGGGCTCGACTTCCCCCGCGACGCATGGACCGGCAGCCGATGCCGGCGGGCGTGCCGTCCACGTCCCGGCCGGGCGACGGCCGGCTGTCCCGTCCGGGGCCGGGTTCGGCGGCAGCGACGGGGACATGCAGACCCTCGAGGCAGCAGCGGGCGGCGCACGATCGGGGCTTCCGGCCGTCGGCGATGGCCGGGAGGTTCGTCCG
>CAXUEL010000396.1:0-2301 GCA_964249915.1 uncultured Acetobacteraceae bacterium
GGCTAGCGGGGGGGGGGGCAGGCGGGGGCGCGCGCGGCGGGGGTGGGCGGCTGGGGGCGCAACCTGTCGGACGGGCGGGGCGAGGCGCTGCTGCGCGGTCCGCCGGAGGTGCTGGACCGCCTGGAGGCGGCGGCGTGCCGGGGACCGGAGCAGGCCCGGGTGCAGGAGGTCGTGGCCGTGCCGTGGCCGCACGCCGTGCCGGAGGGGCGGTTCCGTCGGGCGGCGGATGCGGCGACGCCGGAACGTGACGCCGTCCGGGCGGCTGTTTCACGGACGGATGATACGTGACGATCGGTTACATCGAGGATGGCGGTTTGTTTGCTAGATGGGTTTCGCCACCTGGAACGGAATGCCATGAGCCACGTGATCGCCGAGTCCGCCCGTCCTGGCCTGACGCTGTCGCGTCGGCTGAAGCGGCGAGCGGCGACCGCGCTGGCGCACTGTGCCATGGGGTCCTGGATCGTCCTGGCGGCGATGCCGGTCGCGGTGGTGGTTTGCGCGCTGTATTGACCTAGCGGGGCCGGACGGCCGGCTTGCCGGGACCGGGCGGCTCGGCCATCGTGGGGCGTCGGTGCCCCTCCGGACCGGGTTCCGGGGCGTCATCCGCCGGAGAATGCGCATGACCGAAGCCAACGCCCGCGTGGCGGACTATCCGATCGACCCCCGGTTCCTGGAGCGCTGGTCGCCGCGCAGCTTCACCGGCGAGGCGATGCCGGAAGCCGAGCTGATGACGCTGTTCGAGGCGGCGCGGTGGGCGCCGTCCTCATACAACTCGCAGCCCTGGCGCTTCGTCTACGCGCTGCGCGACGGCCCGAGCTGGGACACGCTGTTCGGGCTGCTGAACGAGTACAACCAGTCCTGGGCAAAGGGCGCGGGGGCGCTGGTGGTGGTGCTGTCGAAGTCGACGCTGCTGCCGCCCGGCAAGGACCGGGAGATCCCGTCGCACAGCCATTCGTTCGATACCGGCTCCGGCTTCGCCTACCTGGCGCTGCAGGCGTCGATTTCTGGCTGGGCGGCGCATGCCATGGTTGGCTTCGACATGGACACGGCGTTCGCCAAGCTGCAGGTGCCGCAGGGCTACCGGGTGGAAGCGGCGATCGCGATCGGGCGGCGCGGCAGCAAGGAGCTGCTGCCGGAAGCGATGCAGGGGCGGGAAGAGCCGAACGGGCGCAACCCGGTGACGCAGTTCGCGATGGAAGGGCGCTTCCGCAGCGAGGCCTGACGCGGGCGGCGGTGAGCCGGCACGGGCCTGGGCACGAGCCTGGGCACGAGCCTGGGCGGCGGCGCGGCGCGAGGGCGGGTGCGAAGCCGACCGCCGGCGCGCCGACGTCGCCAGGTCCCGGTGCGGGGCGGTGGCGGATGGTAGGACGCGCCGTCATGCTGCTGTGGTGCCTGGGCGGCTTGGGCGTGCTGCTGGCGGGAACCCTGCTGCAGGTCGGGCCGTCCGGCTGGGCGTCGGCCTGGCAGGTGCGGCACTGGGGCTACGATAACCCCGTGCTGTCGTTCCTGCCCGGCTTCGTGGTGCTCGCCATCCCGGTGGTGGTGCTGCAGGTGACGTCGCGACGGGCACGTCCGCTCCCGCGCGGCGGCGCGCGGGACGGGCTCGACCAGGCGGGTCCATCGACGGGCGGGCCGCCATCGCCGGAGCGGATGGCCCGGGTGCTGCTGCGCCTGGCGCGCGGCGGGCTGGTCGCGGCGCCGCTGTTCCTGCTTGCGGGCGGGATCGGCTTCGGCCTGGTGGTGCTGGTCGGCAGCCGTGGCGCGGGAGCACCGCTGCCCGAGCTGACGCTGATCGCGGTGGCCAGGGCGCACGGGGATCTTCCCGGCTATGCCCGGCTGGTCGGTGCGATCCCGCGGCCCGAGGCCGCCTGGCTGCACGAGCATGCGATCCGGCGTACGCTGTACCGCGACACCTACACGCCGCTGACGGGTGCCGGCTGGACGGCCGGCGATCCGGTGGTGGTGCTGGAGAAGCGGTCGGAGGTGGCGGGCGAGGTGACGGATGCGCTTGCGCCGGTCCTGGAGGGCGGGCTGGCGCGGGGTGTGATCCCGGGCTGGATGCTGGGCGAGCTGCGGCGACGCGGGGTCGCGGTGACGGATGACCCGGTGGTGCTGACCCGGCAGGCGCTGGGCGGGGTCGTGCCGGGCGCCGACCTGGTGGTGGCGGGGCTGTGCGCCGGGCTCGGCGTGATGTTCGCGCTCGTGTCCCTGGTGGCGTCGCTGGTCTGGTTGCGTCAGCGGCGCCGGCTGCTCCTCAGGATGGCGCCGGGATGATGCCGTTCCCGTTCGGGCGGCGGGCAG
>CAXUEL010000397.1:0-2282 GCA_964249915.1 uncultured Acetobacteraceae bacterium
GCTGACCGGCACGGCCGGCGACACCGGGCTGCTGCTGCGGGCGCTGGGGGTCACGGGGGCGATCGACGGCGGCACGCTGCGGCTGGACGGCCGCTTCGACGACGCCGCACCCGGCGCGACGCTCGCCGGCACCGTCACCATCGGCCGCTTCGTGGTGCCGGATGCGCCGCTGGCGGCACGGATCGTGCGCAACCTGTCGATCTACGGCTGGCTGACCGCGCTGCCGGCGCCGCAGCTGGCGGTCGACCGCCTGGTGGCGCCGTTCGCGCTGCGCGACCAGGTGCTGACCCTGACCGACGCGCGGGCGCACAGCCCGGCGCTGGGGGTGACGATGCAGGGCCGGATCGACCTCGGGCGCCAGCGCCTCGACCTCCGCGGCACGGTGGTGCCGGCCTGGGCGATCAACCAGCTGCCCGGGCGACTGCCGCTGGTCGGGCGCCTGCTCAGCCCGGAGAAGGGCGGCGGGGTGCTGGCGGCGACGGTGTCGATCAAGGGGCCGTTCTCGGAGCCCGACGTGCACGTCAACGCCCTGGCGGCGCTGGCACCGGGCCTGCTCCGACGGCTGCTGTTCGAGTGAGGCGAAACCACGGGCGCGTCCGCCGGCTTGGATGGGACGGGACGGGGCCTGGTCGGCCGCGAGCGGGGAACGGGGGAACGGTTGATGAGCGGACGAGCAGGGGGTTCTCCCCGGATCACCGAGGGCCTGCCGCATCCGCTGGGCGCCACCTGGGACGGGCTGGGGGTGAACTTCGCCCTGTTCTCGGCCAACGCGACCGCGGTGGAGCTGTGCCTGTTCGACCCGACCGGCAGCCAGGAGATCGCCCGCATCGAGCTGCCCGAGTATACCGACGAGGTGTGGCACGGCTACCTGCCGGACGCGCGGCCGGGCACGGTGTACGGCTACCGCGTGCATGGGCCGCACGCCCCCGATGCCGGGCACCGCTTCAACGCCAACAAGCTGCTGCTCGACCCGTACGCCCTGGCCCACGTCGGCGAGCTGCGCCACGTGCCGGAGATCTTCGGCTACCGCCTCGACCATCCCGACGGCGACCTCAGCTTCGACGACCGCGACAGCGCCGCCTTCGTGCCGAAGTGCCGGGTGATCGACCCCGCCTTCACCTGGGGCCGCGACCGGCGGCCGCGGGTGCCATGGGAGCGCACCATCTTCTACGAGACCCACGTGCGCGGCTACACCATACGCCACCCGGCGCTGCGCTTCGGCCAGGGCGGCACCTTCGTCGGGCTGGCGGCGGAGGAGGTGGTGGCGCACCTGCGCGACCTCGGCGTCACCTCGATCGAACTGCTGCCGATCCACATGTTCGCCGACGAGGGCCACCTGGCGCGGACCGGGCTGACCAACTACTGGGGCTACAACACGCTGGGCTTCTTCGCGCCCGACGGGCGCTACGCGTCCGGCCTCGGCAGCCACGTCAGCGAGTTCAAGGCGATGGTGGCCCGCCTGCACGAGGCGGGCCTCGAGGTGATCCTGGACGTGGTGTACAACCATACCGCCGAGGGCAACGAGCAGGGCCCGACCCTGTCGTTCAAGGGCATCGACAACGCGTCGTACTACCGGCTGCTGCCGGGGCAGGAGCGCTACTACATCAACGACACCGGCACCGGGAACACGGTGAACCTGAGCCACCCGCGGGTGCTGCAGATGGTCACCGACAGCCTGCGCTACTGGGTGACCGAGATGCACGTGGACGGGTTCCGCTTCGACCTCGCCACCATCCTGGGGCGGGAAAGCTACGGCTTCGACGAGGGCGGCGGGTTCCTCGACAGCTGCCGGCAGGACCCGGTGCTGTCTGACGTGAAGCTGATCGCCGAGCCGTGGGATTGCGGGCCGGGCGGCTACCAGGTCGGCGGCTTCCCGCCAGGCTGGGCGGAATGGAACGACCGCTACCGCGACACCGTGCGCTCGTTCTGGCGCTCGGAGGCTTCGGTGGCGGAGCTGGCGCAGCGCTTGTGCGCGTCGGCCGACAAGTTCAACCGGCGCGGCCGGCGGCCGTGGTCGACGGTGAACTTCATCACCGCCCATGACGGCTTCACCCTGCACGACGTGGTCTCGTACAACGACAAGCACAACGCCGCGAACGGCGAGGACAACCGCGACGGCACCTCCAACAACTCGTCCTGGAACTGCGGCACCGAGGGCGAGACCGACGACCCGGTGGTGCTCGCCTTGCGCGAGCGCCAGATGCGCAACCTGATGGCCACCCTGATCCTGAGCCAGGGCACGCCGATGATCCTGGCCGGCGACGAGTTCGGCCGCACCCAGA
>CAXUEL010000398.1:0-2282 GCA_964249915.1 uncultured Acetobacteraceae bacterium
CGAGATCGCCCGCGCCGCCGGCTGGCCCGGCTGGTGCGGCCTGTCCGGCGACGGCACCCTGCACCTCGACCGGCCGCCGGCACCCGGTTCCGCCAGGACCGGGCGCGACGCCCTCGCGGTCCGGCTGGACGGGATGCCGGTCCGGTTGCGCACCCGGAAGAACCGGACCGTGCTGGAGGGCGACTGGTCGCAGGGGCGGCGGCTGGAAGTGTTCCGCGGCGGCCGGCCGCTGCTGGGCAGCCCGATCGACGTCCGGGCGATCGGGCGGATCGAGGGCTTCGTCGAGGTGCAGGACGACTGCCTGCACGGCTGGGTGTGGCATCCGGGCGAGCCGGAGCGCATCCCGCTGCTGACCCTGATCCCGGCCTCCGGACCTCCGGTCGTGGCGGCGATGCAGCGGTTCGCCGAGGTGGTGTCGCCGGACGTCCCCCTGGCCCGGCCGCGGCTGCTGCACTTCGCCGACCTCTCCGCGGCACAGCTCGACGGCGTGATCGAGGTGCGTGGCGGCAACGGGCAGGCCCTGACCGGAAGCCCGCTCGATCCCGGCCTGGAACGGCGCGCGGGCGCTGCCGCCGCCCTGCTGCAGGCGCGGTTCAGCCGGCGCCTCCGCGGCGGCGGCGACGGGAACGTCATCGCGATGCAGGAGCTGCCGCCGTTCCTGCCGGTGTCGGCCGCCACCGTCGGCCGGTCGCCGCGGATCGGCCCGTCCCGGCCGGTCGGGATCGTGGTGCCGGTCTACCGCCACCTGCGACGCACCCTGGACTGCCTCGACAGCGTGCTGGCGAGCATCCCGGCCGGCACGCTGGTGGTGGTGGTCGAGGACGCGTCGCCGGAGCCGGCCCTGGTCGAGGCGCTGGGGGCGATGGCCGAGGCGGGTCGGATCCGGCTGGTCCGGCGCACCAGCAACGGCGGGTTCCCGACCAGCGCCAACGACGGCATCGCCGCCTGCCCGGACCGCGACGTGGTGCTGCTCAACAGCGACACCCTGGTCGCGCCCGGCTGGCTGGAAGCGCTGCGCCGCGCCGCCTACGATGCGCCGGAGGTCGGCAGCGCGACGCCGCTGTCCAACGACGCCAGCATCCTGAGCTATCCCGACCGCCGCGCGCGCAACACGGTGCCCGACCTTCCCGCCACCAGGCGGCTGATGGCGCTGGCGCTCGGCGCCAACGGCGACGCGGTGCACGACATCCCGACCGGCAACGGGTTCTGCCTCTACCTCCGGCGCGACTGCCTGGACCAGGTCGGGCTGCTGCGCGAGGACCTGTTCGCGCAAGGCTATGGCGAGGAGAACGACTGGTGCCTGCGCGCCCGCCACCTCGGCTGGCGCCACGTCGCGGCACTTGGCGCCTTCGTCGCGCATGTCGGCAACGTGTCGTTCGGCGCCGCCCGCACCGAGCTGATGCGGCGCAACCTCGAGATCCTGAACCGCCTGCATCCCGGCTACGACGAGATGGTGCTGGCGCACATCGCCGCCGACCCGCTGGCCCCGGCGCGACGCCGGCTGGACCTCGCGCGCTGGGTGCAGGCCCGCCGGATGCGCGCCGGCCGCGACATGGCGCCGCGCGCGGTGCTGCTCGTCACCCACGACCAGGGCGGCGGGGTGGAGCGGGTGGTGGCGGAGCGGGCGCGGCTGCTGCGCGCTCAGAACATCCGCCCGATCGTGCTGCGTCCCGACCCGGACGGGGTGGCGCTGTCCGACGCCGCCGGCGAGGAGGTCTTTCCCAACCTGCGCTACGCCCTGCCGTCGGAGCTGGACGCGCTGGTGGCGCTGCTGGGCGCGGAAGGGGTGCTGCATGCGGAATGGCACCACCTGCTCGGCCACCACCCGCAGCTCCGTTCCCTGTGCGTCCGGCTGGGCATCCCGTTCGACGCCTATGTCCACGACTACGCTTGGTTCTGCCAGCGAATCGCCCTGGTCGGCCCCGGCGGCCGCTACTGCGGCGAGCCCAATCTGGCCGGCTGCGAGAGCTGCATCGCCGTCCAGGGCAGCAACCTCGGGGAGGAGATCACCATGCCGGCGCTGCTGGCGCGGTCCGCCGCCGAGCTGAAGGCGGCGCGCCGGGTGGTGGCGCCGTCGCAGGACGCGGCGAACCGGATGGGCCGGCACTTCCCCCGCCTGCGCGTCGAGGTGGTGCCCTGGGAGGACGACCGGCCGGACCTGTCGCTGGAACGGCTCGCCGCGGTGTCATCGCTGGCCCCTCGGCCGCGCGGCGCCTACGCCCCCCCCGCCACCGCCCGGCAGCCGCGACCGCCCCGGATCGTGGTGATCCGCCGCATCGGCC
>CAXUEL010000399.1:0-1804 GCA_964249915.1 uncultured Acetobacteraceae bacterium
CCCTGTCCCCGCATCAGGCCGGAGAGCGCGTTGTTCCCCTTCACCCTCCCCTTCCGCCCGTGCCGCCCGTCGCACCTCCTGGCGGCCGCCGCCGTGGCGCTGCATCTCGGCCTCCTGGCGGGAGGGGCGTCGGCACAGGATGCGCCCCGATCGCTGCCGGCCCAATCGGTGCCGGGCCAGTCGCTGCCGGGCCAGTCGCTGCCGGGCCAGTCGCTGCCGACCTCCTTCACCCCGGCGCAGCGGAGCGAGATCGTCGCGATCCTGCGGGACGCGCTGCGCACCGACCCCACCATCCTCGGCGACGCGATCGCTGCACTCCGCGCGTCGGAGCAGCAGAAGCAGCAGGCGGAAGCGACCGGCGCGCTGCAGGCCAACCGCCGAGCCCTGTCCGGCCAGCCCGGCGACGCGGTCCTGGGCGACGCCGCCGGCGACGTGACGGTGGTCGAGTTCTACGACCCGCGCTGCCCGTACTGCCGCAAGGTGCTGCCCGACCTGCAGGCGCTGCTCGACGGCGACCGCCGGGTGCGCCTGGTGGAGAAGCTGATCCCGATCCTGGGCCCCAACAGCGTGCTGGACGCGCAGGCGATCCAGGCTGCCTCGCTGCAGGGCCGCTACGGCGCGATGCAGCGCGCGCTGATGACCGACAGCAGCGCGCCCGGTCCGGAGCGCATACGCAGCCTGGCGGCGTCGGCCGGCCTGGACGTGCCGCGCCTGCTCCGCGACATGGGCTCGCCCGCGGTGACGGGCGTGCTGAACCGCAACGTCCAGCTCGCCCAGGCGCTGCACCTGACCGGCACCCCCACCTTCGTCATCGGCGACCAGGAGATCCCGGGCGCGGTCGAGCTTCCCGACCTGCGTCAGGCGGTGGCGGCCGAGCGCCGCACGGTGCGATAGCGGCTCGGGCCGCCGCATCGCCCGGCAGCGACGGCCTCGCCGCCAGCTCGCCTTCCCGACCTGTCCGGACCGGACGCCTAGCGCACCGTGACCCGGACCTCGGGCTGCGTCACCGCGGCGTCGCTGGAGGCGGTCATCTCGACCTGCGACGACGACGCGCCGGCGGCCACGATCGTATCCGCCACCATCCGCCCGCGATGCCTGGCCGCGTCGGCGAGAACCAGGGCCTGCGCCTGCGGCGTGCCCTTCGCCGGCACCACCGTTTCCACCCGGAACAGCGCCAGCGGCTTTCTCGCCAGCGCCTGCCGGACGATGGCGGACAAGGCGGGTTGCCAGTCCTCCGGACCGGTACCGAACCGCACCAGCGCCAGCGGCGGCGGGAGCGGCCGTGCCGGCGGCGGCGGCGGAACGTGCGGCACCGGCTTGCGGTCGGCGCGGGCGTCGAAGGTGCGCTGGTCGACCAGCTTGCAGCCCCCCAGCACTCCCAGCACGGCCAGCAGCAGCAGCGCCCGCGTCCGGCCGGAAGCCGCCTGCCCCGACGCGGCGATCGGGATGCGGTGCGTCAGGGCGATGGCGTGCATGATGCGCAAAGCCTCGCAGGAAGCCCTGAGCCTCGCAAGCGCGGCCGCCGCCGGCTCCCCCAGGTGCCGGGTTGCCGCGGGCTGCCCTTCCCTCCTATGACCGCCCGACTGCCGCCCGGACAGCTGTTGCCGGAAAGGGAGGAAGACCCGCGAATGGAGCGCCCCGCCCGGCAGGACGAGCCGGACCCCCGCCATGGGCCCCGCCGCTCCTCGCGACCAGGCACCGGTGCGCCCTCGGCCAACCTTCTCGCCGCCCGGCTGTGCCATGCGGTCGCGGCCGAAGGGCCGGGTGAGCCGCCGGATGCCGGCATGGCGCCGGCGGCGACCGT
>CAXUEL010000399.1:1957-2266 GCA_964249915.1 uncultured Acetobacteraceae bacterium
CACCCGGCCGGGCCCGCCCGCGACCGCTTCGGGCTGGCCGCCGGCCGGTGCCTGCCGCGGCGGCGCGCCGTGCTGCGGCTCACCGGCCACGACGCGGTGCCCGCCGGCTGCGCCTTCGGCCGCCATCCGGCGATCGAGACCGCGTCCGGCCCGCCCGGGCAGGGCTTCGCCGCCGCGGTGGGCATGGCGATGGCGGAGCGGGCGCTGGCCGGGCGCTTCGGCCGCACCCTGGTCGACCACCGCACCTGGGTGCTGGCCTGCGAGACCGACCTCGCCGCCGGCGTGTCGCTGGAGGCGGCGTTCCTGGCC
>CAXUEL010000400.1:0-2232 GCA_964249915.1 uncultured Acetobacteraceae bacterium
GCGCTACGGTGCCGGCGAACCCGCCGCCGGCACCGTAGCGCCGCCCCTGCGGCCCCTGCGCGTAGTCGCGATAGGCGCCGCGCGGCGGCGGCCGCTCCTGCCCGCTGCCGTCGATCTCGCCGCGGTCGAAGCGGGCGCGCTGCTCCGGGTCCGACAGCAGGGCGTTGGCCAGGCCCAGGCGCTTGAACCGTTCCTCGGCGGCGGGATCGCCGGGATGCAGGTCGGGATGGCTGTCCTTCGCCAGCCGCCGGTACGCCTTGCGGATCGCCTCCTTGTCGGCGTCCCGCGGAAGCCCAAGAATCTCGTAGGGGTCGTCCGCCATCATCTCCTCCGGATCGGTGCGCCGGGCCGGCACCGGAAGATGGGCGAGCCGGGGATGCGGATCAACACGGGCCCGCCGCGCCGCGCTATGCTGGGACGCGCGGGCAGCGGGGACGAACGCCATGGACACGATGCAGGACGACCGGACACTGCGCGGCATCGCAGCCGACCAGACCCGTGCCTTCGCACCGTCCTGGCGCACCCGTTCCGACACCCGCCGCCGAATCACCGCCGACACCAGGCGCCCTGAGCCGGACTGCGTCGCCGCCTTGCTGCGGATCGCCCCGGTCACGCCCGACTCCGCGACCGGCCTCGCCACCCGGCTGGTCGAGGCGCTGCGCACGCGCGGCCGTCCGGGCCCGGTGGAAGGGCTGATGCGCGAGTACGCCCTGTCCAGCCAGGAGGGCGTGGCCCTGATGTGCCTGGCCGAAGCCCTGCTGCGCGTGCCCGATCCCGCCACCCGCGACCGGCTGATCCGCGACAAGATCGGCAACGGCGACTGGGACGCGCATCGGGGGCAGAGCGCGTCGCTGTTCGTGAACGCCGCCACCTGGGGCCTGCTGATCACCGGCCGGCTGCACGGCGGCGGCCGGGACGGCGAACAGGGCGGGCTGTCCGGCGCCCTGCTGCGCGTGCTGCGGCGCGGCGGCGAGCCGCTGATCCGCGCCGCGATGGACCGCGCCATGCGCGTGCTGGGCGAGCAGTTCGTGGTCGGCGAGACCATCGAGGACGCGCTGCGGGCGGCGGCGAAGCGCGAGCGGCACGGCTTCCGCTACTCGTTCGACATGCTGGGCGAGGCGGCGCTGACCGAGGCGGACGCCCGGGCCTACCTCGCCGGCTACGAGCACGCCATCCGC
Organism: uncultured Acetobacteraceae bacterium; assembly: GCA_964249915.1. Classification (GTDB taxonomy): domain Bacteria; phylum Pseudomonadota; class Alphaproteobacteria; order Acetobacterales; family Acetobacteraceae; genus Lichenicola. Next base: position 1,179 of record CAXUEL010000400.1, read on the forward strand.
GCGATCGGCACGCATAACCGTCGCGCCCGCGGCGCGCTGGACGGTCGCGCCGAGGGCGCGCCGAACGGGGGCGCCCCCGATGCGCAGGCCGGCCGCGGCCTGCTCGACGGCGCCGGCATCTCGATCAAGCTGTCGGCGCTGCATCCGCGCTACTCCCGCGCGCAGCAGGACCGGGTGCAGGCCGAGCTGCTGCCGCGCCTCGCCAGCCTCGCCAGCCTGGCGCGCCAGCACGACGTCGGGCTGAACATCGACGCCGAGGAAGCAGACCGGCTCGAGATCTCGCTCGACCTGCTCCAAAGCCTGTGCGAGCAGCCGGACCTCGCCGGCTGGAACGGCATCGGCTTCGTGATCCAGGCCTACGGGCGGCGCACGCCGGCGGTGATCGCGCACCTGGTGGCGCTGGCCCGCGCCACGAACCACCGGCTGATGGTGCGCCTGGTGAAGGGCGCCTACTGGGACAGCGAGGTCAAGCGCGCGCAGGAAGCGGGAATGCCGGACTATCCCGTCTTCACCCGCAAGCTGCACACCGACCTGTCCTACCTCGCCTGCGCCCGCCTGCTGCTCGACGCGCCGGACGCGGTGTTCCCGCAGTTCGCCACCCACAACGCCCAGACCGTGGCCGCGATCATGGCCATGGCCGGCCCGGCATTCGCGCCCGACCAGTACGAGTTCCAGTGCCTGCACGGCATGGGCGAGGCGCTGTACGAGCAGGTGGTCGGGCCGGCCGGGCTGGACCGGCCGTGCCGGATCTACGCCCCGGTCGGCACCCACGAGACGCTGCTGGCCTACCTGGTGCGACGCCTGCTGGAGAACGGTGCCAACAGCTCGTTCGTCAACCGCATCGCCGATCCGGACGAGCCCGTGTCCGACCTGGTGGCCGACCCGGTGCGCCTCGCCGCGGCCGCGGCCGCGCCCGGCGCGCCGCACCCGTCGATCCCGCTGCCGGCGGCACTGTTCGGGCCCGCGCGACGCAACGCCGCCGGGCTCGACCTCGCCTCGGAGGACGTGCTGGCCGCCCTGTCGGACCGGCTCGACCTGCCCGGGGAGCCGCTGC
>CAXUEL010000401.1:0-2220 GCA_964249915.1 uncultured Acetobacteraceae bacterium
TGGACACCTCATGCGAAAGCATCAGCGGTGTCCACCGAACCGGGCAATCCCATCGAGCCATGAACGAGTCCTGGATGATAAACGTGTTGCTTGGTCACTATGGACGCAAGGAACGATCGGTAAGTTGCCCTGCTTTCTTGAAGCCAGCGATGATGCAGGTTGATGTTCGATTACCTGACGGTGATTGCCAGCCGTGTACACCGCACGAGGTCCAGTTCCATGTCGCCTCGTCAAGCGACTGAGCGCTTCGGCGCAGCCGGCTACAGACGCAGCGACACCATGCACGTTCCAGACCTCCAGCTGTCCGTCGGTGTGCAGCGCGTCGATGAACAGCCACTTGAATCCGCAGCTGCGCGTGACCAAGACGTCCGGAGGATCGCATGCCCGACAGGCCGATGATCGCCAGTTGGGTTAGATACATCGCCAGCTAGGACTACGAGCCGAGGCCGTCGAGCTTCTCGCTCCAGCTCCTGGAGAAAGCCTCCTTGCCAGATCCTCGCCCCGCTCGGATCAGGCGCGAGCCCGTCTGCGGCGGGTCGGTGTCTCCGGCTCCGCCTCAGGATCGACGTCGGCCTCCGCTCCTGGCTTCCGACCGAGACCGATCTGCCTGGCCAGGACGCTGCGGCGCTCGGCGTAGTTGGGTGCCGTCATCGGGTAGTTGGACGGCAGGTCCCACTTCTCCCGATACTGTTGCGGCGTCATGTCATAGACGGTCTTGAGGTGGCGCTTGAGCATCTTCAGCTTCTTCCCGTCCTCCAGGCAGACGATGTAGTCGGGGAAGACGCTCTTCTTCGGGTGCACCGCAGGCTCCGGCTTCTTGGCACTCGTCTGCTCGGGCTCGCCGACCTGCGTCAGCGCGGCATGCACCTGATGGATCAGCGCCGGCAGCGCTTCCGCTCCCACCGTGCTGCTGGAGCAGTGCGCGCTGACGATCTGGGCCACGAGCTCCAGCACGGTCGGTGACGGTTCGGACATGGCTGGAGACTCCTCGAAACCTGCTACTGCGATAGCTGATCGGCCTTCAGGCCGGCAACCTAACTTGGGTTCCCGGCCGTCACTCTCGTCGCGATGCGACCCCTCTGTTAGTTTTGGTCGAGCCGGCGATTCGATCGTTGATCACGCTGCAAGGGGCGCCCGTGCTCGAGGATCGCCTGTGCCAGTCAGCTTCGTCCGCCTCGGATCCCCAAGTTCAAAAGCTTCGCCGAGCCGGTCCTGATCGAGATCCTGCCGGCTCTGACAGGAATCGTCGGACCGAACAGCTGCGGCAAGTCGAACGCGGTGAAGGCGTCGCCGTGGGTGATGGCCGAGCTCCGCTCGCTCGTTGCGCGGCGGCGAGATGGACAACTCGATCTTCGACGGCACCGCTGCCGGTTCGGTAGGCAATCTCGCCGAGGTGATCCTGGCAGGTTCTGCCGCATGTCTCCGGATGTCAGCAAGTGCTGAGCATCCTGTAACCCAATTCTTCACCAGTGAACGCGATATACATTCAAGGGGCTTTAATCTTACGACGCCTGCCTTTACATATCCCACAACACATATTATCGGGCATAGGGAGTGCAAGGCGGCAAGTGGTCAGTATGGCCGGAAGTGGATGGAATCCCGAAGCAATGCAATGGGTTAACCGGAAGGCCGGTGGTTGCAGCTATTTGTAAACTGAAATCGTACCTCATGATAAGCAGGAGGCTGGTTGCCATCTTGCTGCGGGCTGGCCAGGCTGTGGTTGCCGACGACGCGCCCTTACGTCGGCATCCGCCGGATGCCGCAGGAGGTCGATCTGTCCGTCTCGCTCCCGACCCGTCGCCCGGACGATCCGGATCCGGCAGGCGGTCCCGCGGCCGGGTCCAGGTCGGCGGGACGCGCGCTCAGCCCGCATACGCGGCGGGTTTATGCCGGCGCCTGGCAGGCCTTTGTCGCCTGGTGCACGAGCCAGGATCGGCCGGCAGCCCTGCCGGTATCTCCGGAGCGGGTGGTCGCCTTTATCGACAGCCTGCCGCTATCGTTCGGGGCGAGCGGCCTGAAGCTGCGTATGGCGGCGATCGCGAAGCACCACGCGGAGCGGAACCTGGCGTCGCCGACCGCCCATGCCGCGGTGCGGGCCGCGCTGCGCCGGCGGCAGACGGCGGGCGAGGCGGTGCTGGCCCGGCTCGACAGCTGCGGCGAGGACCTGGCCGGCCTGCGCAACCGGGCGCTCCTGCTGCTGGTCCAGGCGGGCGGCCTGAC
>CAXUEL010000402.1:0-2218 GCA_964249915.1 uncultured Acetobacteraceae bacterium
AGCAGCTCGGCCACGCCGCCGATAACGCACCAGAGCCGGCTCTGTTAGGCGCTCTAAGACGCTGTTTGACAGATCGTGCGGTTCAAAGCCAGTTCGAAGCTCAAGAAGGCGGTCTAGGGCTTCTGGCGGCGCGTGTTACGGTCTGGGAAGGTCATCACGTTCGATTCCTGACCATTCAGCGGCTCGGCATTTGTTTTATACCAGCGATGCATGGCCGCTGATGCAAATAGTCTAGAGATCTCCTGCGCGTTGCCGATCGAGTCACCAGAAACTATCCGTATTCTGAGTATACTTGACTCAGCGGTCATCACCTCAGCGATGAACGTATCCTTTCGCATACTGGCTCGACGACTTCCAAAGCTCTCGCCAGCTTGACGCGCCTTCTCAGCTACTTCTGGCTTGATGTCGCACCAAGGCTGATCATCCATCGGCGTGCCTTCCGGAAACGTAAATGTTCAGCTGAAGGCCGATGATGTTGGTCGGACCATCGGGAAGATCAGCCGGATGGTCGTACCGGTGCCCTGCTCGGTGTGGAGCTCCAGCCGGCCGTTTGACTGTTCCACACAGCCTTTGACCATCGACAGGCCGAGCCCAGTGCCTTGCCCGAGCGGCTTGGTGGTGAAAAACGGCTCCAGCGCGCGCCGGACCACCTCTGGCGTCATGCCGCTGCCTTTGTCGCTGACGGAAATCTCAACCGCACGCGCACTGTCGGAATCGTCGAGTTGGCATAGCTGAGTGCGATGGTGATGTCGCTGCCGGATGGTGCCGCGTCGGCCGCGTTGCGCACCAGGTTCAGCAACGCCATCTCCAGCTGGCTCGGGTCCACCGACACCATCATGGCCTCCTCGGCGAGTGCGAGCTTCACCTTGACGCCGGCGACCGCCATCTGGTCGAGGGTGCTGTCGCAGCTCGCCAACGTCATGTTGACGTCGAGCGCCTGGTTGTCCTGAAACTGACGGCTCGCAAAGGACAGCATCTGGTCGGCCAGCTTGGCGGCGCGCATGCCCCTCAGGTTGCCCGCTCAATGTTCTTCTGGTCGCGCTCGCTGCTCACCTCGCTTCCGCTGCGGTAACGACCGGAGCTGACCTCGGCGCCGATGAAGCGGATCAGCTCTGGTATCAGCGACACGTTGAGGTTGGAATGTTCCCGCATGGCAGGCCCTCACTGGTTTGGCTGGATTTACACAGACTGCTACAACTCGAGACGAATCACAAGTTGGTCTCGGAAGGCAGCCATGCCTTCCCGACCGCCAGCAGGGCCAACACCAGGACTGAGGTAATTCTGACGACGGCACTGGCACCGGTGGGCGCAGTTCCAACTCGCCACCACCTGCCCACTTTCAGCCAAGTATCTTCCTGCCGGCTAGCGAGGACCCGACAGGCGAGCGACAACTGCTACCTAAACCCTGAATAGGGTAAGCATCGAGCCGCAAGACCACTAGCAAGAACCACCACAGGTATATCGGTGTATGAAGGCCCTGTTTCCGGCGTCCTTCTGGTGGACGTCGGGAGTGCGGATGGCAGACGTCCGAGCGGTGGTTGTCAAACGTCCGACCCCTGGACGCCGGATGTCCGGCCGGTGGACACCAAGCGTGGCTGAGATGGACGTTCTGGCGTCCATCGTCCCGCGAGAAAATGCGCTCCCTGTTCGTGCCGAGGTCGATCAGCCTGAGATCATGCAAGACCGCATCGCCCTCCGCTCCAAGCTCCTCGCCGCTGCCGTGGCCGAACGGGACAAGCCCCGCTTCCGGCTCATGTGCCGGAAGGAGTGGGACGAGATCTTCGACCCCTGCGCAAGCCGCGAGCCGGTCTACGCCTGGCTGCTGGCGAACCACGCCAAGGTCATCAAGGCCCGGCAGCATCGGAACGGCTGGAACGGCCTACAGTAGGGCGAGCTCGCCCGGATCATGGCACTGGAGGGGATCCTCGGTCCCGGGGCGAGCCATCGAACGCCAACTCGGTGCGCCGGGTGTGGGACCGGGTGGTGCGGGACAAGGAGAGGCGGGAAGCTCGGAAGGCGGAGCCGGCGACGGAGGAGGATTAGCAGCTGCGCTATGTGCTCAGGGATATCAGTGCATGACCCTGCATTACCAAAAACACTGGCTCATCCCCTCGGGCATACGCCTTCGTCCAGATTATAATTATCTGTCGCAAGATAAAAGATTGTAACGGAACGACGCCAAAGTCATTGCGTTTCAACACTGAAATACGATAGAAGT
>CAXUEL010000403.1:0-2218 GCA_964249915.1 uncultured Acetobacteraceae bacterium
AGCCCCGGCTGTCGCTCCTGCCGCGACGGCGCCGTCCCCTCCGGCAGCCGACGGCGCCGGACACCCCGGCGACGCGGCGGAGGACCCCGCCTTCGCCGCCTTCCTGCAGGGCGCCGCGGTGCCGCTGCCGCCGGGCGGGGTGTCGCGCGACCGCTCGGTCGCCACCCTGCACGCGCTCGGGCATGCGTTCCGCGCGGTGGTGCACGGCCTGCGCCAGATCATGATCGCGCGCGCCTCGATCAAGGGCGAGTTCCGCATCGAGCAGACCACCATACGCGCCACCGGCAACAACCCGCTCAAGTTCTCCGCCGACGACGACGACGCGCTGGCCGCCCTGCTCAACCTCGGTCGCCGCAGCGACGTCACGCCGCAGGCCGCGATCGCCGACGCGCTCGGCGACATGCGCCTGCACGAGGTGGCGATGATGGCGGCGATGCAGGACGCGGTGCGCGAGCTGCTGGTCCGCCTGGAACCCGGGCGGCTGCTGGACGCCGCGGGCAACCGGCCGGGCGACGTGATCCCGGGCTGGCGCCGCGCCCGCGCCTGGCTCGGCTTCGAGACCCTGCACCGGCAAGTGGTGGACGCGCTGTCCGACGACTTCGACAGCGTGTTCGGCAAGGCGTTCGCGCGTGCCTACGAGCGCGCCATGGCGGACGCGCAGCGCGGGCAGGGGGGACGGGACGATTGACGCCGCCCGTGCGCGGGCGTCGCTTTCGCGGCTCCGAAGCCTTATCGTGACCGGAACGAGTTCAACCGGTGCCGCGGTGGCCTCGGTCCGCGGCCCTCCAGGAGAACGGCGTTGAGCTGGACCAACCGCGTCGCCTGGCAGGAGGGCATGTTCCTGCGCGCGCAGCACTTCCAGCAGCAGGACCGCTGGGCGGAGACGCAGCTGCGGCAGAGCATCGCCCACCTGCGCACCCATCCCTGGGGGGTGAGCGCGCTGGGCGTGTCCCGCGACCTGCTCAACGCCGGCCGCTTCGCGCTGGACAACGCCGCCGGCCTGTTCGAGGACGGCACCCCGTTCGCGCTGCCGGGCGAGGCCGACCTGCCGCCGCCGTTCGAGGTGCCGGACACCGCGCGCAACGCCCTGCTGTTCCTGGCCCTGCCGGCGCGGCAGTCCGGGGCGCTGGAGATGGCGACGCCGACCCGCGACGAGGGCCGCTACCGGCCGCGCGCGTTCGAGGCCTACGACACCCAGTCCGCCGCACCCCAGCCGGCCGAGCTGCAGGTGGGCCGGCTGCGCCTGCGCTACCTGCTGGAGACCGACGACCGCGAAGGCTACCTGTGCCTCGCGGTGGCGCGCGTCACCGAGGTGATGGCCGACCGGCGCGTGGTGCTGGACCCGCGCTGGATCCCGCCGGCCCTGCTGTGCTCCGCGGTGCCGGCGCTGGCCTCGCTCTGCGTCGAGCTGGCCGGGATGCTGAACCAGCGCGGCGAGGCGGTGGCGGCGCGGCTGACCGCGCCCGGCCACAAGAACAGCGCCGAGGTCGCCGACTTCCTGCTGCTCCAGGCCGTCAACGGCTGGCAGGTGACGATGTCGCACTACGCCGATGCCGGGAACCTGCATCCGGAGGAGCTGTACCGGGTGCTGCTGCAGATGGCAGGCGAACTCGCCACCTTCACCGATGCCAGGCGCCGCCCCAGCAGCTACCCGGCCTATCGTCACGACGACCTGCAGCGCTCGTTCGCGCCGGTGGTGGCAGACATACGCCGCTCGCTGTCGGCGGTGCTGGAGCAGACCGCGATCATGATCCCGCTGCAGGAGCGCCGGCACGGCGTGCGCGTCGGCGCCATCACCGACCGCTCCCTGCTGGCCCAGGCGAACTTCGTGCTGGCGGTGCAGGCCGAGATGCCCACGGAGTCCCTGCGCCGGCTGTTCCCGTCCACCGCCAAAGTGGGTGCTGTCGAGCACATACGCGAGCTGGTCAACGTCGCCCTGCCCGGGATCGCGCTGCGCACCCTGCCGGTGGCGCCGCGGCAGATGCCGTTCTATGCCGGCGCCTCCTATTTCGAGCTCGACCGCAACTCGCCGCACTGGCAGCAGATGCAGGCGTCCGGCGGCTTCGCGGTGCACGTGTCCGGCGACTATCCCGGCCTGACCATCGAGCTCTGGGCGATCCGCGGCTAGGCACCCTTCCCCATGAGCGACAACCCGTTCGCCGAACCGGACGACAACGAGCGCACCATCATCCGCCCGGTGCCGGGCGGATGATGGTGC
>CAXUEL010000404.1:0-2207 GCA_964249915.1 uncultured Acetobacteraceae bacterium
GTGGTCGCGCTGGCCTGCCTGCCGCTGTTCGCCGCGGCCGTCGTCCTGGCGGTGGCCGCGGCGGTCGGGATGGCCGTCGCGGCGGTGGCGCATCGCCGGATCGGCGGTCAGACCGGCGACGTGCTCGGCGCCTGCTGCGGCCTCGCCGACTGCGTGCTGCTGACGCTCCTGGCGGTCGGCTGACGCCTGGTCCCCGGCGTCAGCGTGCGAAGCGGTGGTGGACCACGTCCTCGATGTCGCTGCGGCTCAGGCCCATGTCGGCCAGGTGACGGTCGGAGTAGCTGTTCAGCTCGGTGCGCATGCGGACGCGCTCCTTGTGCTCGGCGATGCGCTGGCAGAACAGGTTCATCGTCTGCCCGAACAGGGCCGGGGTGGTGGTGGACGAACCGGTGAACGAGGTGGTGGTGGACATCGGGTTGCTCCGTGCTCTTGTGCGGTGCAACATATGATGACCCAACCGGCGGCGCAAGCTTTTTTGTGCGCTGCAACATTAGAGCTAGCGCGACGATGGTCACGAAAGCTCGACCATCTCCAGCACGCCCGGCGCCGGCGCGGGCCGCAGCAGGTCCGGGTTCTGGCCGCGCAGCATCGGCCCGAGCAGGCGCAGCGGGCCGCCATGCGACACCACGACGGCGGCGGTGGCGGCGTCGGCCAGCGCCTGTCGCACCTCCCGCACCCGGTCGATCAGGGATTGTCCCGACTCGCCGCCCGGGGCTGCGAAGCCGGGCGGATCGGCGGCCCAGCGGTCCAGCGCCTCGCGCGGCAGGTCGTCCCAGAGGCGCCCGTCCCAGTCGCCGAAGTCGAGCTCGATCAGCCGCCGGTCGATCCGCACCGGGCAGTCGAGCAGCAGCCCGAGCGCCTGCGCCGGCAGCCGGCAGCGTTCGAGCGGGCTGGTGTGGACGATCCACGGGCGGGTCGGACGGAGCGCCGCCGCCAGCGCCGGCATCGCGGCCTGCCAGCCGGGCTCGAGCGGCAGGTCGGCGCGGCCGTGGCAGCGTCCGGGCGACACCCGCGCCGGGGGGTGTCGCAGCAGGCCGATGCTAGTCCTCGTAGTGGGCCGCCACCAGGCGGTCGAGCAGGCGCACGCCGAAGGCGGTGGCGCCCTTGGGCACGCCGGGTGCGTCCTTGGAGGCCCAGGCGGTGCCGGCGATGTCGAGATGCGCCCACGGCACCTCGGACACGAAGCGCTTGAGGAACTGCGCGGCGGTGATCGAGCCGCCGGGGCGGCCGCCGATGTTCTTCATGTCGGCGATGTCGGAGCGGAGCGCCTTGTCGTAGTTGTCGCCGAGCGGCATGCGCCACAGCTTCTCGCCCACCGCCTGCCCGGATTCCAGGAGGCGCTGCGCCAGGGCGTCGTCGTTGCTGTACAGCCCGGCGTGCTCGTGCCCGAGGGCGACGATGATGGCGCCGGTCAGGGTGGCGAGGTCGATCAGCGCGCGCGGCTTGAACCGGTCCTGCGCGTACCAGAGCACGTCGGCCAGCACGAGCCGGCCCTCGGCGTCGGTGTTCAGCACCTCCACCGTCTGGCCGGACGCGGTGCGCACCACGTCGCCGGGGCGCTGGGCGCGGCCGGACAGCATGTTCTCCACCAGCCCGACCAGCCCGACGGCGTTGACCCTGGCCTTCCGCCCGGCGAGGGCGGCCATCAGCCCGACCACGGTGCCGGCGCCGGCCATGTCCCACTTCATGTCCTCCATGCCGCCGGCCGGCTTGATCGAGATGCCGCCGCTGTCGAACGTCACCCCCTTGCCGACGAAGGCGACCGGGGCGGCCTTCGGGTCCGCGGCACCCTGCCACCGGATCACCGCCATGCGCGCCGGCGCCTCGCTGCCCATCGCCACCGCGAGCAGGGCGCCGAAGCCGAGGGACTCCATCTGCTCGGGCGTGAAGATCTCGACGGCCAGGCCGAGCGACGACAGCGCGGCGATGCGGTCGGCGAACACCGGCGGGGTCAGGACGTTGGGCGGCTCGCTGACCAGGTCGCGGGCGAGGAAGGCGCCGGCTGCCACCGCCTTGAGCGCCGGCCAGGCGGAGGTGGCGGCGGACGCGTCGGGCGACAGCACGGCGAGCCGCTCCAGCTTCGGCCGCTCGTCCGGCTTCTGGGTGGTGCGGTAAAGGTCGAACCGGTAGCTCGACAGCACCGCGCCCAGCGCCACGTGCGGTCCCAGCGCGGCGGGCTGTCGCGCATCGTGCTGATCGGCCTGGGC
>CAXUEL010000405.1:0-2206 GCA_964249915.1 uncultured Acetobacteraceae bacterium
CCTCGCCATGTTCGGCGACCACCGTTCTTGCGGCCACCGCGTCGCCGCGCAGCACGGCGTCCACCCAGGCCGGCGCCGCGTCGTGACGAAGCGACCGCACCGGCACCGACAGGTGCAGCTCCGGCTGCACCGACAGCCCGGCCAGCGTCGGCAACCGGTTGCGCGGCTCCGGGTCCGACAGCGTCGCGTCCGCGGCGAACACCGCCCAGCCCGGCCGGGTCGTCAGCGCCTCGCCCCAGGCGGCCAGCCCTCCCTCCCCGTCATGGATCTCCTGGCCCTGCCCGATCAGGCATACGATCGCAGCGAAGCCCTCGTGCCGATCCATGATGTCGAGCAGATGCGCCGGCTCCGAGCGGTCCAGCGGCACCGGCCGGGTGCGCGTGCCGGCGATCGCATGCGCCGCGGTCCAGCAGCGCTGCGCCTCGTCGATCACCACCACTCGCTCCGGCGGACAGCCGCCCGTCCGCACGTACAGGTCGCGGAACTGCGGCAGGGGTTGGATCACCGCCTTGATGCGATGGAACGCGCCCGCCCGCCTGCCGCCATCCGCCACCGCATCGCGCACCAGCGCCTCGCGCAGCACGTGCACCAGGGACGGGTTGCCGGTCAGGAAGGTCGACCCGGCCCGCGCGAACGCCGTGTTCAGCCCGCACAGCGTCTTGCCTGCCCCCGGGATGCCGGTGACGAACAGGATCGCGTGCCGCCCCGCCGCCGCAGCACGGAGGATCGCCTCGATCCGGTCCGCGGTCAGCGACAGGTTGAACGCGTCCGCCCGCATGCTGGCGATCTCGGCCACGTCGTGCCGCTGATACAGGCGGCAGGCGGCCTGGATGACGTTGAGCACCGGCGCATAGGGAGCCGCTTCCCAGTCCGCCACCGCGACCGGCGGACAGGCGGCTACCGTCGCGGCACGCATCGACAGCGTGCGAAGCAGATCGGCAAAGCCTGCCGCATTCGCCTCCGCCACCGCCTCGGCACCGCCGAGCAGCAGCGGCATCGCTGCCGGACGCGACGGGGCTTCCGTCGCGACCAGGATCGGCAGGATCACCCGGTTTCGGCTTCCGCCGTGGAAGTCCTGCAGGTCGAGCGCATACCCGTGCACCTGCGCCCGCGCAGCGTTGTCGATCCGGGCCGCACCGACCTTGAACTCGACCGCGAAGATGGCGTGCGACGACAGCAGCACGGCATCGAGCCGTCCGCCGAGACGTGGGATCTCGAACTCCAGCAGCACCCGCCACGAGCCGGGATCCGGAAGGCCGCACAGGGCAGCCCGCAGCAGCGGCAGCTCGCCCGCCCACGCCCAGGCCTGCTTCGGCTCGTTGCCGCGGTAGCGCTCCGCCTGCTGCCGCGAAAGGACGCCCAGGATGGCCGCGTCGTCGCACGCCAGGAAGGCGGGCACGCTGCCGGACCACCAGGCGCTCATGCCCGCCGCAGGCGCCCCTTGTCGCATCGACGCACGTCGCCCGCACAGGCAGGAACGCGCACCAGCGCACGCGCCGGGTCTACCGGCGGCCGGCGCATCGCCTATCCCACGAACTCGTACAGATCCGTATCCCGCAGCAGGTGCACCCGCTGCCGCGCCGCCTCGTCCCGCGCCGCCTGCGAGAACGCGGCGTTGGACGCCAGCACCACCAGGCTGCCCGGCTGCTTGCCGCCCATGGTGGCCGCCTCGTTGATCATCTCGCTGCCGATCACGCTGCGCGAGGTCCGGCACCGCACCACCAGCAGCGTCTTGTCGCGTCGTCCGACGATGTCCGGCCCGGTGCCGTCACCCGGAAAGGCGATCCGGGTGCTCCAGCCTGCCTGCTCCAGGGCTGCCGCGCAGAGCGTGCGGAACGCGTGCGGCGACGGCAGCAGCGGCACCTCGGCGACGGGCGTGCCCAGCGGCCGTTCCGGCGACGGCCAGTCCTCCTCCACCCGGGTGAAGTGCTGGCGGCGCCGTGCCACCAGCCAGGCCACGCCGACCGACACCGCCATCAGCAGCAGCACCAGCAGTCCGATCAGCAGCGTGTACCCGGTCCGGTACGCCTTCCCCGCGGTTGGTGGCCACGGTGCCGGTGCGGCAGCGGACGGCCCGGCCTGGACCACCGGCGGCTTTCCGGCGGCGGCACCGGGTGGCGTCGGCGCCACCGAAGGCGCAGCCGGCGTCGCCGTCGGCGGCCCGGCAGACGGGACTGCCGGCGATCCGGCGACGGGCGGACCGTGC
>CAXUEL010000406.1:0-2199 GCA_964249915.1 uncultured Acetobacteraceae bacterium
GAGGTGCGGCGCCTGCGCCAGCGCCTGCGCGAGTCGCTGTCCACCCTCCGCCGCGCCCGTGGCGGCGGACGAGGCTACCTTTACGAGCAGCCCTGGTTCGTGGTGATCGGGCCGCCCGGCGCCGGCAAGACCACGGCGCTGGCCCAGTGCGGGCTGCGGTACCCACTGGCCCAGCCGGACGGGCTCGGCGGCGCCGCCGCGGTCGCCGGCGTCGGCGGCACCCGGCTGTGCGACTGGTGGTTCGCCGACGAGGCGGTGCTGATCGACACCGCCGGCCGCTACACCACCCAGGACTCCAACCAGCAGGTCGACCATGCCGGCTGGATCGGCTTTCTCGACCTGCTGCGGCGCACCCGGCCGCGCCAGCCGCTGAACGGCGTGCTGGTGGTGATGTCGCTGGCCGAGATCGGCACGGTGGCCTCGGCCGAGCGGGTGAAGCACGCGCTGGCGGTGCGCAACCGGATCAAGGAGCTGACCGACCGGCTCGGCGTGCGCCTGCCGGTCTACGCCGTGTTCAGCAAGGCCGACCGCATCGCCGGTTTCACCGAGTTCTTCGACGATCTCGACCAGCAGGCGCGCGAGCAGGTCTGGGGCACCACCTTCGCCCTGTCGCAGGGCGTGGAGCTGTTCGGGCCGGAGTATCGCCTGCTGATCGACCGGCTGGACGGGCGCCTGTTCGAGCGGCTGCAGGCGGAGCGCGGCCCGGACCGGCGGGTGGCGATCGCCGCCTTTCCGCTGCAGATGGCGAGCCTGGAAGCGCCGCTGACCGAGTTCCTGGGGGCGGCGTTCGGCGGCACCCGGCTCGACCCGGCGCCGCTGCTGCGCGGCGTCTACCTCACCTCCGGCACCCAGGAGGGCACCCCGGTGGACCGGCTGACCGGCATGCTGGCGCGCACCTTCGGCATCGACCAGCGTCGGGCGCCGAGCCTGCGTCCGGTGGCCGGCCGCTCCTACTTCATCGGCAGGACCGTGCGCGAGGTGATCCTGGGCGAGGCGCTGCTGGTGTCGGCCAGCCCGCGCGTGCGCCGGCGCCGGCTGGTCTGGCGCTCCGCCGGCTTCTCGACCGTGGGCCTCCTCGCCGCCGTCGCCTGCCTGCTGCTGTGGCGCGAGCACGCGGTCAACGCCCGGGCGATCGCGCAGGGCCAGGCGGCGATCGACGCGTATCGCGGCAGCCTGCTGGCGCTGCCGCTCGATCCGGTGCGGGACGACGACCTGTCCCGGATCCTGCCGGTGCTCGACGCCGCGCGCGCCCTGCCGGGCGGCGTCGACGCGCCGCACGGCGGGCTCGCCTCGCAGCTCGGGATCGGCCAGGGCGACAAGCTCGCGGTCACCGACGAGGTCGCCTACCGCCACGCGCTGGAGCGGGTGCTGCTGCCGCGCTTGGTCTGGCGCCTGGAAGGCCAGATGCGCAGCCACCTCGACGCGCCGGACTTCCTGTACGAGGCCACCCGGGTCTACCTGATGCTGGGCAACGACGGCCCGCTCGACGTCAACCTCCTGCGCGACTGGATGGCGCTGGACTGGGGTGCCCGCTACCCCGGCCCGGTGTTCGAGCCGATGCGCGCCGACCTGCTGCGCCACCTGGACGCCCTGCTGGCCGGCCCGCTGCCGACCGTGTCGCTGGACGGCGCGCTGGTGAGCCAGGCGCGCAGCACCTTCAGCCGGGTGTCGCCGGCCGAGCGGGTGTACAGCCGGATCAGGCCGGGCGCCGCCGCGAGCGCGGTGCCGCCCTGGAGCCCGGAGCTGGCGCTCGGCGGCGGCAGCGACGGCCAGCTGTTCACCCGGATCTCCGGCCGGCCCTTGAGCGACGGCATCCCCGGCTTCTACACCGCCGAGGGCTTCCGCAGCGTGCTGCTGCCGGCGCTGCGCTCGGCGGCGCGCGACGTGACCGACGAGGCCTGGGTGCTCGGACGGCAGCCGGGGGCGGCCGCTCCGGACCTGCCGGCGCTGGAGGCGGGGGTGATCGCGCTCTACGCCGCCGACTACGTCCGGCTGTGGGACGCGATGCTGGACGACCTGGCGCTCGAGCCGTTCCGCAACCATCCCGACGCGGTGCAGAAGCTGTACGTGATGGCGTCGCCGCAGTCGCCGCTGCGCGACCTGCTGGTGTCGATCGTGCACGAGCTCGCCCCGGCACACGAGGCCGCCGCCGGGCGCGAACAGGCGGGCGAAGTCGTCCAGCGGCGCGTCGGCCGACGC
>CAXUEL010000407.1:0-2175 GCA_964249915.1 uncultured Acetobacteraceae bacterium
GCCGCTGGCCGCGTCGGAGCCGACGTCGACCACCGTCGCCCCCGCTGGCACCGGGCCTGCCGGCTCGGCTTCCGCGGTGGGGGACGGCAGCGCCGGGTTCGGCCGGCCGTGACGCGGCGGCCCGAGACATGGCTTGCATGAACGCGATGACCGTTTCCGTGCCACGCATCCTGCTGTAGAAGACCGGCAACACGAACAACTGGAACACGTGATGGCGGAAGAAGACGGTCAGGCAATACTGGCGCTCACGGCTCAGATCGTTTCTGCCCATGTGTCCAACAATACGGTGGCGTCGGAGAATCTGTCGGCGTTGATCCGCCAGGTGCACCAGGCGCTGGCCACCGTGGGGCAGGCCGCCCCGGAGCCGGAGAAGCTGCAGCCGGCGGTGCCGGTCAAGCGCTCGGTGTTTCCCGACTACATCGTCTGCCTGGAGGACGGCAAGAAGCTGAAGATGCTGAAGCGGCATCTGCAGAGCGCCTACAACATGACCCCGGACGCCTACCGCGAGCGCTGGGGCCTGCCGCCGGACTACCCGATGGTGGCGCCGAACTACGCCGAGCGCCGCTCGGCGCTGGCGCGGCAGATCGGCCTCGGGCGCAAGGATGGCGGCCGCCCTCCCGCCGAGGAGGAGGCCGCGCCCGAACCCGCGCGTCCCGGCCGCCGACGCAAGGCCGACGCCGACAAGGCCTAGAACGGCACCAGGTCAGGCCGGACCGCCGCGCGGCTCCGGCTGCCCGGCAAGGCTGCCCCGTTCCGGCACGGAGCGGAGCACGGCCGGACGATCACGCGTCGGGCGGCCGTCCGGACCGCCGGCCCAGCATCAGCGGCAGCAGCCGGGCGGCCATGCGGCCGTGCGGCGGGGCCAGGGCGGTGAAGCCGCTGATCCGGCCGGGACGGTAGATCCCGCGCGCGTGCGAGAAGCGCAGGAAGCCGGCCTCGCCGTGATAGGCGCCGGTGCCGCTGGGCCCGACGCCGCCGAACGGCAGGTCGGGCTGGGCGCAATGCAGGATGGTGCCGTTGACCGTCGCACCGCCGGACAGGGTGTGCCGCAGCACGTGCCGCTCGGTGTCGCGGTCGTCGGTGTAGCAGTACAGCGCCAGCGGGCGCGGCCGCCGGTTGACGATGCCGATCGCCTCGTCGAGCGTGCGGTAGCCCAGCACCGGCAGCACCGGGCCGAAGATCTCGTCGCGCATCGCCTCGCTGTCGTCCGGCGCCCCCAGCAGCAGGGTCGGCACCATGCGCCCGGAGCGCCGCGGCCGGTCGCCCTCAGCCTGGTGCGCCGGGTCGCGCAGCACCGCGGCACCCCGCTGCGCCGCCTCGTCGACCAGGTGCCCGAGCCGGTCGAGATGGCGCTCCGAGATGATGCGGGTGTAGTCCGGGTTGTCGGCGATCCGCGGATACAGCCGCGCCGCCTCGGCCAGCAGCGCGTCGGCGAACTCGGGCAGCCGGTGCTGCGGCACCAGCGCGTAGTCCGGGGCGAGGCAGGTCTGCCCGGCGTTGAACAGCTTGCCGATCATCAGGCTGCGCGCGGTGCGCGCCGGGTCGGCGTCCGGGGCGACGATCACCGGGCTCTTGCCGCCGAGCTCCAGCGTGACCGGGGTGAGGGTTTCCGCCGCCGCCCGCATCACCAGGCGGCCGACCGCGGTCGAGCCGGTGAACAGCAGGTGGTCGAACGGCAGGGCGCAGAACGCCTGCGCCACCTCCGGGCCGCCGGTCGCCACCGCGACCTGCTCCGGCTCGAACCGTGCGGCCAGGAGCTCGGCCAGCAGGGCGGAGAACCGAGGCGTCAGCTCGGACGGCTTGAGCATCACCCGGTTGCCGGCGGCCAGCGCGTCGATCAGCGGCCCGATCGACAGGAACAGCGGGTAGTTCCATGGCGACACGATGCCGACGCAGCCGAGCGGCTGGTGCACCACCCAGGCCTGTCCCGGCTGGAACGACAACCCGACCCGCCGGCGGCGCGGGCGCATCCAGTGGCCGAGGTGGCGCAGCGCGAAGCGGATCGCCGCGCGCAGCGGCACCAGCTCGGCCAGCACGGTTTCCGGATAGGCGCGGTGGCCGAAATCGGCCGACACCGCGGCGTGCAGCCGGTCGCCGTCACGGTGCAGCAGCGCGTCCAGCCGGCGCAGCGACGCCCGGCGCCCCGCCGCGTCGGGTGGCGGCGCCGCCACCCGA
>CAXUEL010000408.1:0-1719 GCA_964249915.1 uncultured Acetobacteraceae bacterium
ACGAGCAGCTCAAGGCGATCCAGAAGGAGCTTGGCGAGGGCGAGGACGGCAAGGATGAGACCGCCGAACTCGAGGACCGGATCAAGAAGACCAAGCTATCCAAGGAGGCGCACGACAAGGCGATGGCGGAGCTGAAGAAGCTGCGCGCCATGAGCCCGATGTCGGCGGAGTCGACGGTGGTGCGCAACTACCTCGACTGGATGCTGTCGATCCCGTGGAAGAAGCGCTCCAAGGTACGCAACGACGTGGACGAGGCCGAGACCGTGCTCGACCATGACCATTACGGCCTGGACAAGGTCAAGGAGCGCATCCTTGAGTACCTCGCGGTGCAGAGCCGCGCCAACAAGCTCAAGGGGCCGATCCTGTGCCTGGTGGGTCCGCCCGGCGTCGGCAAGACCTCGCTCGGCAAGTCGATCGCCAGGGCGACCGGGCGCAACTTCGTGCGCATGTCGCTGGGCGGGGTGCGCGACGAGGCCGAGGTGCGCGGCCACCGCCGCACCTATATCGGCTCCATGCCCGGCAAGGTGATCCAGGGCATGAAGAAGGCCAAGAGCTCCAACCCGCTGTTCCTGCTCGACGAGATCGACAAGCTCGGCGCCGACTGGCGCGGCGACCCGTCCTCGGCGCTGCTGGAGGTGCTGGACCCGGAGCAGAACTCGACCTTCGCCGACCACTACCTGGAGGTCGACTACGACCTGTCGGACGTGATGTTCGTGACCACCGCGAACAGCCTCAACATGCCGCAGCCGCTGCTCGACCGCATGGAGATCATCCGCATCCCCGGCTACACCGAGGACGAGAAGGTCGAGATCGCCCGCCGCCACCTGCTGGCCAAGCAGACCGAGGCGCACAGCCTGAAGCCGGAGGAATGGTCGGTCTCGGACGACGCGCTGCGCGAGCTGGTGCGAACCTATACCCGCGAGGCCGGCGTGCGGAACCTGGAGCGCGAGATCGCCAACCTGGCGCGCAAGGCGGTGAAGGAGATCGTGACCGGCAAGGCCAAGAAGGTCGCGATCAGCCGGAAGAACCTGGAGAAGTATGCCGGGGTGAAGCGTTTCCGCTACGGCGAGGCGGAAGCCGAGGACATGGTGGGCGTGGTCACCGGCCTCGCCTGGACCGAGGTCGGCGGCGAGATCCTGACCATCGAGAGCGTGATGCTGCCGGGCAAGGGGCAGGTGAAGACCACCGGCAAGCTCGGCGACGTGATGCAGGAAAGCGTGTCCGCGGCGCTGTCCTACGTGCGCAGCCGCTCGACCAGCTTCGGCATCAAGCCGACCCTGTTCGAGAAGCGCGACGTCCACGTGCACGTGCCGGAAGGGGCGACGCCGAAGGACGGACCCTCGGCCGGGATCGCGATGGCCACCTCGCTGGTCAGCGTCATGACCGGCATCCCGATCCGACGCGACATCGCCATGACCGGCGAGATCACCCTGCGCGGCCGGGTGCTGCCGATCGGCGGCCTGAAGGAGAAGCTGCTGGCGGCGATGCGGGCCGGCATCACCACCGTGTTCTTCCCCAAGGACAACGAGAAGGACATCGCGGAAATCCCCGACTCGGTGAAGAAGCACATCAAGCTGATCCCGGTGGCCCATGTCGACGAGGTCATTGGCCAGGCCCTGGTGCGCAGGCCGGACCCGATCGAGTGGGAGGAGCCGGCCGAGCCGGTCGCCGCCGCCGCCGCGGTCGAGCCGGCCGCGTCGCTGCCGCATTGACGGAGCG
>CAXUEL010000408.1:1729-2171 GCA_964249915.1 uncultured Acetobacteraceae bacterium
GTCGCGGGTTCGAGCCCCGTCACTCGCGCCATCGGCGGATCCGGGACGGGTCGGTCCCCTTCACACAATGACCGGGCGGCGGGCTTGCGGCAGGGCCGCAGCACCTTAAATGCTGCGCTGCACTTTGCGATGACGCTGGCACGGACTAACGTCACGCCGAAGGTTGCCCGGATCCCTATCCATGCAGAGCGTGCTGTCGGACTACTTCCCGATCCTGGTGTTCATCGTCATCGCGATGGCCGTGTCGGGCGCCATGCTCGGCGCCTCTCTGCTGGCGGGGGAGCAGAAGCCGTATCCTGAGAAGGTGGCGGCATACGAGTGCGGCTTCGACGCGTTCGACGACGCCCGCCGACGGTTCGACGTACGCTTCTACCTGGTGGCGATCCTGTTCATCATCTTCGACCTGGAAGTCGCGTTCCTGTTCCCGTGGGCAGTCAGCCTG
>CAXUEL010000409.1:0-2134 GCA_964249915.1 uncultured Acetobacteraceae bacterium
GTGTTCACCTCCGGCGCCACCGAGGCCAACAACCTGGCGATCAAGGGCGCCGTGCGTCACGCGCGGCGGATGGGCGACGCGCGGCGGCGGGTGGTCACGCTGGCGACCGAGCACCCCTGCGTGCTGGAAACGGTGCGCGACCTCGGCGCGGAAGGGTTCGAGCCGGTGGTGCTGCCGGTGGAGCCGGACGGACGCCTCGATCCGGACCGGCTGCGCGCAGCGCTCGGGGTGCCGACGCTGCTGGTCAGCGTGATGATGGTCAACAACGAGACCGGGGTGATCCAGGACCTTTCCGCGCTGGCGCCGATCGTGCGTCGGGCCGGCGCCCTGCTGCACAGCGACCTGGCGCAGGCGGTGGGCAAGGTCCCGGTGGACGTGGCGGCGCTCGACCTCGATCTGGGCTCGGTCAGCGGACACAAGGCGTACGGTCCGAAGGGGGTGGGGGCGCTGTTCGTGCGGCGCCGGCCGCGGGTGCGGCTGCAGCCGCTGTTCTCCGGCGGCGGCCAGGAACGGGGCTTGCGCTCCGGCACCCTGCCGACGCCGCTGGTGGTCGGGCTCGGCGAGGCCGCGCGCCTGGCCCGGCTGGAGGGGGAGGACGAGGCGATCCGCCTGCGGGCCCTGCGCGACCGGCTGCTGGCCCGGCTGCGCCTCCTGGTGCCGGGGATCGCCGTCAACGGCAGCCTGGAGCACCGCGTTTCCGGCAACCTCAACCTGCGGTTCCCGGACGCGTCCGCCCCGGCGGTGATGGCGGCGGTGCCCGAGCTGTGCCTGTCCACCGGCTCCGCCTGCTCGGCTGCCGAGGTGGCGCCGTCGCACGTGCTGACGGCGATGGGGCTCGACCGCGACGCGGCGGGCCGGAGCTTGCGCCTGGCGATCGGACGCTTTACCTCCGGGGCCGAGCTCGATCGTGCCGCGGTCCTGCTCGGGCACGCCGCGACCGGTGCTCCCGGCCTCCTGGCCACGGCATGATCCCCTCCCCTTCGTTCCAGCGGCCCGGTGCGGGCGAGGTCGTACGATGCCCAGCATGATCTTCATCGAGCACGACGGGACCGCCCGCACCGTGGAAGCGCCGACCGGGCTGTCCGTGCTGGAGATCGCGCACCGCCACGGCGTCGACCTGGAAGGCGCGTGCGAGGGGTCGCTGGCGTGCGCCACCTGCCACGTGATCGTGGATCCGGCCTGGGCGCCGCGCCTGGCGAAGCCCACCGAGGACGAGGAGGACATGCTCGACCTCGCCTTCGGGCTGGAGAAGACGTCTCGGCTGGGCTGCCAGATCGTCATCACCGAGGCGCTGGACGGGCTGGTGGTGCGCCTGCCCAAGACCGGCTGAGCAGGGTCGTGCGCGTTCTGGTCGCCATGTCCGGGGGCGTGGACAGCAGCGTCGTCGCCGGGATGCTGGCGGCGGACGGGCACGACGTGGTCGGCGCCACCCTGCAGCTCTACGACCACGGCGCCGCGGCGAAGCGACGCGGCGCCTGCTGCGCCGGCGACGACATACACGATGCCAGGCGGGTGGCCGACCGGCTCGGTATCCCGCACTACGTGATCGACGCCGAGCAGCGGTTCCGCGACAGCGTGATCGTGCCGTTCGCCGCGTCCTACGCGGCCGGCGAGACCCCGGTGCCGTGCATCGGCTGCAACCAGGGGGTCAAGTTCACCGACCTGCTCGGCCTGGCGCGCGAGCTCGGCTGCGAGGCGATGGCCACCGGGCACTACGTCCGGCGCGTCGCGGGGCCGGATGGCGCCGAGCTGCATCGTCCGGTGGACCAGGGACGCGACCAGAGCTGGTTCCTGTTCGGCACCACCCGCGACCAGCTCGAGTTCCTGCGCTTCCCGCTCGGCGACGTGCCGGACAAGGCGGCGGTGCGGCAGCAGGCGGAGCGGCTCGGCCTGGCCGTGGCCGACAAGCCGGACAGCCAGGACCTGTGCTTCGTGCCGGACGGCTCCTATGCGGAGCTGGTGGCGCGGCTGCGTCCGGAGACCGCCGAGCCGGGGGAGATCGTCGGCGAGGACGGCGCGGTGCTGGGCCGACATGACGGGCTCGCCGGCTATACGGTAGGCCAGGGCAGGCGGCTCGGGCCGGCCGCGATGCGCGGCGGCGAGCGCCAGCGTGTGGTGTCGCTCGACCCGCGGA
>CAXUEL010000410.1:0-2131 GCA_964249915.1 uncultured Acetobacteraceae bacterium
CGACCAGCACGATCGAGCCCGCCGGCTTGTTCTCGACCAGCCAGGCGATGTCGGCGACCGGCGTGACCGTGCCGGTCGGGTTGTTCGGCGAGCAGACGTAGTACACGCCGGCCCTGGGGTCGGCGGCCAGCATCGCCCGCACGTCGGTGGCATACCGGTTCTGCGGCCGCAACGGCACCTTGCTCACCTTGACGTTCAGCCACTTGCCCACCGCCCACGCTTCCTCGTAGGTCGGGTCCGCAGTCACCAGGCCGCGGGTCGGCGAGCAGAACGTCACCACCGCGCGTGCCAGCGGGTCGCTCGATCCGGGCCAGGGCAGGATGTGGCTGGCCGGCACCCCTTCCACCGTCGACACGTTGTCGATCAGGCGCTGGCGCAGGTCGCTCGGCTCGTAGCGGTTGCCGTGCTGTACCATGGCGGCACCCGCCGCGGCGGCGGCCGGGAAGGGACCGGTCCAGCACTCGTTGCTGCCGATCCGCACCATGCCCTGCAGGTCCGGCTTCCTCGCCAGGCCGGTGATGGTGGTGGTCGCCGCCCGCGCCGCGCTGCCGGTGATCGACAGGCCGCCCGCCGCCGCGACCGCCTGCACGCCCAGCAGCGCCGAGATCCGTCCGAAATGGCGGCGGGAATAGCCGCGCCGGAGGAGATCCTGTTTCGCATCCTGCGACAACGCAACGGTCATGCCTGCTCTTCCTGATCGTGTGTGGCCAGCTTGATGTTACAACATGGCCTCAGTCAACCGGAAACGTCTCCCTGACCCGGGCGGCGCGCAACATTCTTTCGCCGCTGCCGGGCTTCGCGCCGGAAGCGCTCAGGCGACGGCCTCTTCCAGGATACGGCGCAGCGCGTCCACGTCATGCGCGAAGCGGCCCAGGAACAGGCCGTCCACCGCGCTGCCGATCCGCTCCAGCAGCCCCGGGCCGGCGCTGCCGCCATAGATCAGCCGGGCCGCCGGCCACGCTCCCAGCCTGGCGCGAAGGGCCCCGGCGACCGCCGCGATGGTGTCCGGCGCGGCCGGCTCCGCCGCACCGATCGCCCAGACCGGCTCCCAGGCCACCACCATCTCCGTGCCGCGATCCAGCCCGCGCGTCGCCGCCTCGAACTGCATCCAGCAGGCCGCCACCGCCGCCGCCGGCGTGCCGCGCTCAGGCTCGCCGATGCACAGCACCGGGACCAGCCCCGCCCGCACCGCCGCCCGCATCTTCGCGGCGATGATCGCGTCGGTCTCCCCGAACAGCCGGCGCCGCTCGGCATGGCCGATGGCGACGTAGCGGCATCCGGCCTCGGCCAGCATCGGCGCCGACACCTCGCCCGTATACGGACCGGCATCCTCCCAGAACACGTCCTGCGCGCCGAGCGCGATGCCGGTTCCGGCCAGGATCTCGCGCGCGTCGTGCAGCGACAGGAAGGAGGGGATCACGAACAGCTCGATCCCGGCCGGCGGAAGCGCCTGCAGCCGTTGCATCCAGCTCCGTGTGGCCGCCAGGCCCATGTACATCTTGAGGCTGACGCCGACGATCCGGCCCCGGATCGGCATCGGCGCGGTCAGGCCGCGCCGGTTTCGTAGGAGCTGATCGCCGCCACCTTGTCCGCCGAGCGCGACGTGGGGTCGAACCGGTGCTTCAGCCACTCGGCCACCAGCACGCGCGCCAGCTCCACGCCGATCACCCGCTCGCCGACGCACAGCACCTGGGCGTCGTTGCTCAGGATCGCGCGCTGCACCGAGTAGGTGTCGTGCGCCGTGACCGCACGGATGCCCGGCACCTTGTTGGCGCTGATCGCGACGCCGAGCCCGGTGCCGCAGATCAGCAGAGCGCGGTCGGCCTCGCCGCCCGCCACCATGCGGGCGGCGCGGACCGCGATGTGCGGGTAGTCGGTGCCGTCGTCGCCGGTGACGCCGACGTCGGTGACCTCCGACACCCCGGGATGCTTCTCCAGGTCGGCCTTCAGCGCGTCTCGGAAGCGCATCCCGGCCTCGTCGCAGCCGATCACGATGCGCAGCTTGGGATGGTCCATGGCTTCAGCCTCCAGCCGCACGCGCGGCCATTGCAAGGGATACCGCCCCGGCGTCGCGCAGGCCCCGGCTGCGCTCCCCGTGCAGCCGGGCGCGGCCGAGCCGCGGCAGCAGGGA
>CAXUEL010000411.1:0-2101 GCA_964249915.1 uncultured Acetobacteraceae bacterium
GTGGCCGGCAGGGCGGTCCCGGCGGCGGCAGGCATGGCGGCTGGGGCGGGCACGGCGGCGGCCGCGGTTGGCGCTGAACCTCACCGGATGGGAGCGAACACGATGAAGCACACGATGATCCTGGCCCCGGCCCTGGCCCTGGCGCTGGCGCTGGCGGTCTCGCCGCTGGCCGCCCCCGCCGCGGTCTCCGCCACGGCCGCGCCGGAGCAGACCGAGCAGCAGGCGGCCGACCAGCGGATCCAGACGCTGCAGGCGGCGCTGCAGATCGCCCCGCCGCAGATGGCGCAATGGACCGGCTTCGCGCAGGCGATGCGCGACAACGCCGCCGCCACCGACGAGCTGTTCCGCTCCCGCGCCGCGAGTGCCGCGACCATGAACGCCCTGGACAACATGAAGTCCTATGCCGCGGTCGCGCGCGCCTACGCCGACAACACGCAGAAGCTGTCCGACGCGTTCGGCACCCTCTACGCGGCGCTGTCGGACCAGCAGAAGCAGGTCGCCGACCGGTTGTTCCGCCAGCAGGCGGAACACCAGGCCGCCCGGAGGTAGCCGTGTTGCGCGGGCGTTCGTCATCGGCCAGAACCGGCCCATGGCGCCTCCCCTGCTTCTGCTTCAGGACATCCGGCTCACTTTGGGCGGCGCGCCGCTGCTGGACGGCGCCGGGTTCGGCGTGTCGCCCGGCGAGCGGCTGTGCCTGGTCGGCCGCAACGGCTCCGGCAAGTCGACCCTGCTGCGGATCGCCGCCGGCGAGCTGCTGCCGGACTCCGGCACCCGCTTCCTGCAGCCGGGCACCACGGTGCGCACCCTGCCGCAGGAGCCCGACCTGTCGGGCCATGCCACCACGCTGGACTACGTTCGCGCCGGGCTCGGGCCGAACGATCCCGGGCATCGTGCGAGCGCGCTGCTGAGCGAGCTCGGCCTGGACGGGACCGAGGACCCGTCGCGGCTGTCCGGCGGCGAGGCGCGGCGCGCGGCGCTGGCGCGCGCCCTGGCGCCCTCCCCCGACCTGCTGCTGCTGGACGAGCCGACCAACCACCTCGACATGCCGACCATCGAGTGGCTGGAACGGGAACTGCTGTCCTCCAGCGCCGCCATGGTGATGATCAGCCACGACCGGCGGCTGCTGCAGACGCTGTCGCGCGGCGTGGTGTGGCTGGACCGCGGCAGCACGCGGCGACTGGACCAGGGCTTCGCCCGGTTCGAGGCGTGGCGCGAGGAGGTGCTGGAGCAGGAGGAGCGCGACGCGCACAAGCTCGACCGGCAGATCGCGCGGGAAGAGGACTGGATGCGCTACGGCGTCACCGCGCGGCGCAAGCGCAACGTGCGGCGGGTCGGCGAGCTGGCGGCGCTGCGTCAGGCGCGCCGGGAGGCGGTGCACAACCCGCAGGGGCTGAAGCTGGAAGCCAGCGGCACCGGGCTGTCGGGCCGCTTGGTGGCGGTCGCGGAAGGGATGTCCCGGTCGTTCGACGGCCGCGCGATCGTGCGCGACCTCGACCTGCGCGTGCTGCGCGGCGACCGTCTCGGCATCGTCGGCGCCAACGGGGCCGGCAAGACTACCCTGCTGCGGCTGCTGACCGGGCTGGACACGCCGGACGGGGGCCGGATCAAGCTCGGCAGCGCGCTTTCGGTGGTGACGCTGGACCAGCAGCGGCGCAGCCTGGATCCCGACGCCACGCTGTCCGCGACGCTGACCGGCGGCGCCGGCGACCAGGTGCAGGTCGGCACCGAGAAGCGTCACGTGATCGGCTACATGAAGGACTTCCTGTTCCGGCCGGAGCAGGCCCGGACCCGCGTCGGCGTGCTGTCCGGCGGCGAGCGCGGGCGGCTGATGCTGGCCTGCGCCCTGGCCCGCCCGTCCAACCTGCTGGTGCTGGACGAGCCGACCAACGACCTCGACCTGGAAACCCTGGACCTGCTGCAGGAGATGCTGTCCGCCTACCCGGGCACGGTGCTGCTGGTCAGCCACGACCGCGACTTCCTCGACCGGGTGGCGACCGCGGGGGGCGCCGCGGCCGGCGACGGGCGGTGGGTCGAGTATGCCGGCGGCTACAGCGACATGCTGGCGCAGGGCGGCGGCGTGGCCGGCCGGTCGGCCGAGGCC
>CAXUEL010000412.1:0-2097 GCA_964249915.1 uncultured Acetobacteraceae bacterium
CCAGCGGGCCGGCCAGGCGCGGGTCCGGCCGGTCGCCGAGGCGGCGGGTGAGCACCTCCAGGCTGCCGAACAGGGCGGTCAGGATGTTGTTGAAGTCGTGCGCGACGCTGCCGGTCATGCGGCCCAGCGCCTGCAGCCGCTCCGCCTGCACCAGGGCGGCCTCGGCCTGCTCGCGCGCGGCGATCTGGTCGAGCAGCTGGCGGTTGGCTTCGGCGTACTGCGCGGTGCGCTCGGCGACCGCGGCCTCCAGCGAGGCGTTCAGCTCGGCCAGGCGGCGGACGCCGTCGGCGTTGTTGATGGCGTAGCGGACCGTGCGCTCCAGCAGGGCGCGGTCGAAGTCGCCCTTGACCAGGAAGTCGTTGGCGCCGGCATCCGCCGCCTCGCGCTCGATGCCGTGCGAGGCGGTCAGCATCACGATCGGCCGGGTGACGCCGGCGGCGCGGGCGGCGCGCACCAGGTCGAGCCCGGACCCGCCGCGCAGCCGGTAGTCGACCAGGTAGCAGTCGTGGCCGCCCGCGAGCATGTCGGCGCGGCCGGCGGCGATGTCGCCGCAGTGGGTGACCGCGTAGCGGGCCGACCCCTCGCGCCTGGGCGACAGCATGGCGCGGAGGGTGAGGAACGCGGCCTCGCTGTCGTCGATCATCAGCAGGCGCACCGGGGCCGGCACGGCGGCGGTCATTGCGGCCAGCTCCCGCCCTGGGCCTGCACGCGGCGCGGCAGCCGGGCGGCCTTGAGCCAGAACGAGACCAGGCCGCGCAGGTGCGAGACCAGCTCGTCGAAGTCGCCGACCTTGACCAGGTAGGCGTTGGCGCCCGACGCGTAGGCGCTGTCGACGTGGTGCGGCTGGTCGGAGGAGGAGAACACGATCGCCGGCACGGTGCGCAGCGCCGGGCTGGCGCGCAGCGCCTGCAGCGCCTCGAGGCCGCCCAGTCGCGGCATGTGCAGGTCGACCAGCACCAGGTCGGGCCAGGGCGAGCCCTGCTCGTCGTCGTGCGGCGGCCGGCGGTGCAGGTAGTCGAGCAGCTCCTGCCCGTCGCCGACGAAGCGCAGGTCGACCTCGAAGCCGGCGGTGCGGAACACGCGGCGCAGCACGAAGCGATGCGCCTCGTCGTCCTCCGCCACCAGGACCGTCGGGATCCCGCTCACCGCGGCGCGTGCTGCGTGTCGGTCGCGGCCGGGCGGGAGTCGTGCAGCGTGAAGGCGAAGCGCGATCCCGGCCGGAGCGGCACCGCCTCGATGCTGCCGCCATGCGCAGACACGATGCGCTGGCAGATCGACAGGCCCAGGCCCAGGCCCTCGTCGGCAGCGGCGTCGTGGCGCCGGAAGCGGCGGAACGGCTCGAACAGGGCCAGCCGGTCGGCGGCCTCGAAGCCGACGCCGTTGTCCTCGACCGCGACGCGCACCGCGGCGCCGGCGCGCTCGGCGCGCGCGGCCAGCAGCAGCGGCCGCGACCGGTGCCGGTACTTGAGCGCGTTGGAGAACAGGTTCTGGAACACGCGGCGCAGCTGCAGCGGGTCGCAGCTCGCCGTGATGCCGTCCAGCCCGCCGAGGTCCAGCACGGCGTCCGGTACGGCACGCAGCGGCTCGCCGAGGTCGGCCAGCGCCTCGTCGGCCAGGCGGCGCAGCGGCACCGGCTCGATGCGCTCGGGGTCGCATCCGGCGACGGCGAAGCGGGCCAGGTCGTCGATCATGACCCGCATCCGCCCGGCGGAGGACACCACCAGCCTGGACATGGTCGCCAGGTCGAGCTCCGCAGCACTGCGTGCCAGCACCTCGTACGACGGGTCGCGCGGCGGCGCGTCCGGCGCCGGCGGGCCGAACAGCTCGCCCAGCCCGTCGCGGATCAGGCCGCACAGCACCTGGATCTGCCAGAGCGGCTCCTTCAGGTCGTGGGTGGCGGCGTCGGCGAAGAAGCGGATGGTCTCGTTGCGCCGGCGCAGCTCGACGTTGGCCTCGGCGGTGCGCAGGCTGCGCCGGGCCAGGGCGGCGACCACGGCGTCGCGGAACAGGCGGGCGGCGGCGACGCTGCTCGGGCCCCAAGCGGCGGAGCGGCCGGACACCTGCTCGCGCCAGGCGGCGAAGGAGGCGCGCGGGGTG
>CAXUEL010000413.1:0-2096 GCA_964249915.1 uncultured Acetobacteraceae bacterium
GGATCGTGCAGGCGTTCGGCAGCCCGACCGACGCCGGCGCCGCGGCCGGCATCACCTACGCCCCGCCGGCGCTCGCCACCGTCACCGCGCCCTGCGCCGGGCGGATCGACTTCGCCGGCGCGTTCCGCTCCTATGGCCGCATGCTGATCATGGATTGCGGCCGGGACTACCGCTTCGTGCTGGCCGGGCTCGACCGGCTGGACGTGGCCAGCGGGCAGACGCTGGCCCGCGGCGCCGCGGTCGGGCGCATGCCGGCCTGGGACGGGTCGGACGGGGCCCGGCCCAGCCTCTACGTGCAGTTGCGTCACGGTGACGCGACCATCGACCCCGGGCGGTTTCTGCGAGGACCGCGTTAGGTGTAATGTCACGGAAAGGCGGGCGAATGGTCCGGGCTGCCATCGTGGCGTGCCGGCAACCCCGCCCGCTCCGGTCCCTGCCCGAACGGCGACGGCCACCCCCAGGAGTTGGAACCGAATGACGCTGCGAAATGGCCTGTTGCTCGGCACCGCCTTCCTGGTGGGCGCCGTGGCGGGTCCGGAACTCGGCCGGCTCGCGCGTCACGGCGACGGGTTCGGGATCGCCATCGCCCAGGAAGCCGCGGCCCAGGAGGCCGACAACAAGACCGGCACGCCCGCCGGCCACGCCGAAACCTACCGCCTGCTGACCCTGTTCGGCGACGTGTTCGAGCGGGTGCGCGCCGACTACGTGGAACCGGTCACCGACCGCGACCTGATCAACAACTCTCTGAACGGCATGCTCACGGGCCTCGACCCGCACAGCTCGTACATGACCGCCAAGCAGTATGCCGACATGCAGGTGCAGACCACCGGCAAGTTCGGCGGGCTCGGCCTGGAGGTCACCTCCGATGCCGGGCTGATCAAGGTGCTGTCGCCGATCGACGGCACGCCCGCCTACCACGCCGGGCTCAAGACCGGCGACTACATCATCTCCATCAACGGCAAGAGCCTGGACGGCGTCGACCTGAACGACGCGGTCGACCAGATGCGCGGCGACCCGTCGACCAAGATCACGCTGACCATCAAGCGGCAGTCCAAGGACAAGCCGTTCGACGTCACCATGACGCGCGAGGTGATCCACATCCAGGTGATCCGCTCGGCGCTGTACGGCCGGATCGGCTACATACGCATGGCCTCGTTCGACGAGGACACCGAGAGCGCGATGCGCGCGGCGTTCGACAAGCTGAAGACCCGGTCCGGCGGCAAGCTCGACGGGGTGGTGCTCGACCTGCGCAACAACCCGGGCGGCCTGCTCGACCAGGCGGTGGCGGTGTGCGACGACTTCATCACCTCCGGCGAGGTGGTGTCGACCCGCGCCCGCCATTCCGAGGACAGCCAGCGCATGAACGCGCACGGCACCGACATCACCTCGGGCCTGCCGCTGGTGGTGCTGATCAACGAGGGCAGCGCATCGGCCAGCGAGATCGTCGCCGGCGCCCTGCAGGACCATCGCCGCTCGGTCACGCTGGGGGTGCGCTCGTTCGGCAAGGGCTCGGTGCAGACGCTGATCCCGCTGGCCGGCGACAACGGCGCGATCCGGCTCACCACCGCGCGCTACTACACGCCCTCGGGGCGCTCGATCCAGGGCCTGGGCATCGCCCCCGACGTCAAGGTGCGCGAAAGCCGCGAGGACGACAGCAAGTTCCTGCTGCGCGAGGGCGACCTCAACCACATCATCAAGAACGAGGGCGGCACCCAGGGGGCGGCCGCGCCGCGCACCGACCTGCCGGCGATCGCGAAGTCGATCCCGGACGCGCCGCCGACGACATGGCCCGCTTTCGACCCGACCAAGCCCGCCACCGACTTCCAGCTGCAGCAGGGGCTGAAGCTGGTCAACGCGATGGCCGGCAGCACCGGCCCGGCGCCGGTCGCGCAGGCAACCGCAGAGGCGAACGGCTCGCCCTGAGATGCGGCCGGCGGCTCGCGGCCTGCTCGGCGCCTGGGCCGCCTTCCTGCTGCTGGCCGGCGCCGGCGCCCTGGTGCTGCAACAGCTCGGGCCGCCGCCGCCGAAGCTGGCCAGGGGTGGTCCGCTGGTCGTGAAGCGGCCGGCGCGCGGGCCGGCGCCATCCGCCGTGGTCG
>CAXUEL010000414.1:0-2086 GCA_964249915.1 uncultured Acetobacteraceae bacterium
CTCTGGGTGCCGACCGCCAGCACCGTCGCCCGCGCCGGACGCCAGGGCGACAGGCTGAGGATCACCGCCTCGCCGGACCAGCCGAACGCGTCCGGGCCGCCCGGGTCCGGCCCGGGACGGCGCAGGCTCGGCTGGCGCAGCACCAGGGTGGCCGACAGCGGCCAGCCGCCGCGGCCGCCGGCCTGGGCGGAGAAGCGCCACCCGTCGGCACGGGCGCCGCGCACGAACCGGTCCAGC
This sequence comes from uncultured Acetobacteraceae bacterium, assembly GCA_964249915.1. GTDB lineage: Bacteria > Pseudomonadota > Alphaproteobacteria > Acetobacterales > Acetobacteraceae > Lichenicola. The sequence continues at coordinate 238 of CAXUEL010000414.1, forward strand.
CGGTGGTCCAGGTCGCGCTCGAGCCTGAACCACAGCAGGGTGTCGCACCCGACCAGCACGGTCGCCAGCAGCATCGCTGCGGTCGCGACGGCGCGCAGGCGGAGGAACTGCCGGACCGGGCGGCGGTGCGAAGTCGGCTGCATCGGCGCCTTCATAGATCACCTCGCCTGTGCTGGCGAAGCTGTTGACCATGAAGGCTTCGGCACGCGGGATTCACGCACTCCGGGGGTGATCGGCCGAGACTTGTCCACAGGCATGGATCGTCACGGCGGCGATCCGGATCGGCACCCCCGGACCGGACGGAACGGCCTCGCCATGGCGGCCGCCGGCACGCCGTCCGCATCGGAAACTCCGTTTGCTGCACTGCGCACTTTACCGATCGGCCGCCGCGCCGCCGCGTCGGGCCGGTGGAGTCAGGTGCGATCGTCCCCGATGCGGACCACGCTTCCCACAACCTTATCCACAGCTTCATCCCCGTTCCGGCGTCGTTCCGCGACGCTCCATCCGGCCCGTATCGCGGCCAGCAGCGGGCCGCGGCGCAGCCCCGGCGGGATCGGCGGGGCGATGTCGATGTGTATGGTGCCGGGCCGCTTGAGGAACGCCTTGCGCGACCAGCACAGCCCGGAATCGGTCGCCACCGGCAGCACCGGCAGCCCGGACTGCGCCGCCAGCGCGGCGATGCCGGGCTGCAGCGGCACCACCTGCCCGTTGCCGACCCGGGTCCCCTCGGGAAAGATGACGATCTGCCGCCGGTCGGCGACGGCGCGCGCCGTTTCTCCCATCAGCAGGCGCAGCGCGCGGGCACCGCCTTCGCGCTCCAGCGGAATCATGCCGGCGAGCAGCAGCATCGGCCCGACCAGCGGGATCCGCGTCAGCTCGCGCTTCATCACGTAGGCCGGCCGCGGCACGAGGTTCATCCACACCAGGGTGTCGAACGCCGACTGGTGCTGCGAGGCGATCAGCACCGGCCCGGCGGCGTGGAGGTGGTGCAGGCCGCTGACCTGCAGGCGCACGCCGCACAGCACGCGCAAGCCCCACAGCGTCCAGCGTGCCCAGGCCCTGGCGTAGCGGAGCGCGTGGCGGGGTGCTGCGAGCCGCACCCAGAACGCCGCAAGCCCCATCAGCAGGGTCAGGAGCAGGAAGTACAGGTTGAACAGCGCAGCGCGCAGCACGGTGGGGACGGCCATTCGGTCAGGCAACCTCGCGCAGGTGGGCGGAGCCGGTCAGGCCGAGCTCGACCGCCAGCCACTTGACGTATTCCGCCGCCAGCAGCCGAAGCGTGCCGAGCCTGAGCTGCGACAGCGCCGGCGGCTGCACCGGGTCGGGATGCAGCGTCGCTTCGGGCAGGGCGGTGCCGATCTCGGCCAGCGCCCGGCGCATGTGGTAGCCGGCGGTGACCACGACCAGCGAGCGCAGCCCGTTGGCCCGCGCCCAGGCGGCGGTTTCCAGGGCGTTGCCGACCGTGGAGGTGGCGCTGTGGCCGAGCGAGATCCGTCCCGCCAGCGCCGGCGGCAGGGTGCGGCCGGCGGCATGCACCACCTCGTCCAGCTCCAGGTGCTCCGGCACGCCGGAGATCAGCATCAGCCGGGCCCGGCCCTGCGCCAGCAGGTCCAGCGCCGCCTCGATCCGTCCGGCGCCGCCGGTGAGCACGACGATGCCGTCGGACGGCGGCACCGGGAGCGCCGCCCTGGTCGCGCCATAGGCGAACCAGGCGAAGCCGACGCACCAGGCCAGGAACAGCAGCGACAGCGAGGCGCCGAGCGCCGCCAGGGCGCGGCGTCGCGGCCGATGGACCGCCCGGAGGCTCACGGCAGCCGACGCAGCCAGGCGCGGACGGTGATCTGGGCGG
>CAXUEL010000415.1:0-2055 GCA_964249915.1 uncultured Acetobacteraceae bacterium
GGGCGAGCCGCCGCGCGTCGCGGCCGGCACGCCGGGCGGCTCGCCCAGCATACGCCGCCTGCAGGTTTCCCTGCTGGCGCTCGGCTACTACAACCACCAGATCGACGGCCTGGCGAGCCCGGCGACGCAGGCGGCGGTGCGTGCCTACCAGAAGTCGCTCAAGCATCCCGAGACCGGGTTCCTGACGTACGCGGAAAGCACGGAACTGGGGAAGGTCGGCGCCCGCAGATGAGCCTCCGGCTGAAGTTCAACCTCGTGATGCTGGCGACCTTCGCGGTCGGCCTGCTGCTGGCGGCCCTGTTCGTGCACCGCATCAGCGTGGCCACCGCCACCCGGGCGCAGCTCGACCAGGCGGCGGTGATGATGGGCGAGGCCAACGCCACCATCGCCTACACCAACGACGAGGTGGCGCCGCTGCTGGCCGAGCAGAGCAAGGTGCAGTTCCTGCCGCAGTCGATCCCGTTCTTCGCCGCGTCGCAGAGCTTCCGCCTGCTGACCAGCCGGTTCCCCGACTACCGGTTCCACCAGCCGGCCACCAACCCGACCAACCCGGCCGACCGTCCAGCGGCTTGGGAGGCGGCGATCATCGGGCACTTCCACGAGCATCCCGGCCTGGCGAGGCTGGTCAGCGAGCGCGACACCCCGGCCGGACGGGTGCTGTCGTACTCGGTGCCGATCCGCATGGACGATCCCGGCTGCCTGTCCTGCCATTCCACGCCGCAGGCGGCGCCGCCCACCATGCTGGACGCATACGGCTCGAAGAACGGCTTCGGCTGGCACCTGCACGACATCGTCGGCGCCAGCATCGTGTCGGTGCCGGAAGCGGCGGCGCTGCGTCAGGCCGGCCACCTGACCGCGGTCACGCTCGGCTGGCTGACGCTGGCGTTCGCGCTGATGCTGGCGCTGGTCAACCTGCTGCTGCACGTCGTGATCATCCGGCCGGTGCGCGCCATCACCGGGATCGCCGACAAGGTGAGCCTGGGCGACTTCGCGGTGCCGGAGTTCGCGGTCACGGGCCGCGACGAGATCGGCTCGCTCGCCAACTCGTTCAACCGGATGCGGCGCTCGCTGGAGAACGCGATGAAGATGCTGGACGAGTAGCGGCCGGATGCAGCTGCCGGAGCTGATCGGACGGTTCAGGATCCAGTCGCTGCTGGGGCGCGGCGCGATGGGCGTGGTGTATCGCGGCCACGACCCGGAGATCGACCGGCCGGTGGCGATCAAGCTGGTGCGCGCCGACCTGCTCGAGGGCGAGGAGCGCGACAGCTACCTGGAGCGCTTCCGCAACGAGGCCAAGATCGCCGGCCGCTGCATCCACGCCAACATCGTCAGCATCTACGACTTCGCCCTGGTGGACGGAAACCCGTACCTGGTGATGGAGTACGTCGACGGCGTCGGGCTGCACCAGGCGGTGCCGCGCGGCACGCGGATGGAGATGTCGGAGGCGGTGCACATCGCGCTGCAGGTGCTGGACGCGCTGGACTACGCGCACCGCTTCGGCATCGTGCATCGCGACATCAAGCCGGCCAACATCCTGCTCACGCGACAGGCACGGCTCAAGGTGACCGATTTCGGCATCTCGCGCTTCGCCAGCACCGAGCTCACCACCACGCCGCTGATGATCGGCACGCCGAGCTACATGTCGCCCGAGCAGTGCGCCGGCGAGCTGGTGGACCAGCGCAGCGACCTGTTCTCGCTGGGCTGCATCCTGTACGAGCTGCTGGCCGGCGAGCGCCCGTTCGCCGGCATCAGCTACACCGACACCATCTTCAAGCTGGTCAACCAGCCGCACACGCCGTTGTCGGTGCTGCGTCCCGACCTGCCCGACACGCTGGGCGCGGTGATCGACCGCGCGCTGGCGAAGCGCCCGGGGGACCGGTTCGACGACGCCGCCGGCTTCGCCTATGCGCTGCGCGGCGTGGCACCGCCGGGGGACGCGATGCCGGCGGCGATCTCCGGCAGCCTGCCGACCGTGTTCCCGGCCGGCAGCCTGGCCACGGCGCCCGCCGCGCCGCAAGACGGCCAACGCGACCCGGCCGACCCCCGGCCGACCCC
>CAXUEL010000416.1:0-2040 GCA_964249915.1 uncultured Acetobacteraceae bacterium
GGCGCCGGTCGCAAGCCGGCGCTGCAGCTCCGACACCTGCCGCTCCAGCCCGCGCCGCTCCTCCAGCAGCGCCGACAGCCGCTCCACCACCTCGCCCGGCGCCACGCGCAGCAGCGATGCCACTTCCCGCAGCCGGTTCTCCGTCCGGACGGCCAGCTGCTCCGCCGCCCGCCCGGTCACCGCCTCGATCCGCCGGACCCCGGCCGACACGCCGCTCTCGCCGATGATCCGGAACTGCCCGATCTCCCCCGTGCGCCCCACATGCGTGCCGCCGCACAGCTCGATCGAGTACGCATCGCGTCCCGGCTCGACGCTGTCGCCCATCGACACCACCCGCACCTCGTCGCCGTACTTCTCGCCGAACAGCGCGCGCGCCCCCTGCGCCACCGCCTGGTCCGGCGTCATCAGCCGGGTTCCGACCGCGCCGTTCTCCCGGATCCTCTCATTCACCTCCGCCTCGATCCCGGCCAGCTCGTCCGCCGTCACCGGACGCGGCTGGCTGACGTCGAAGCGCAGCCGGTCCGGCGCGTTCAGGCTGCCCTTCTGCGCCACGTGGTCGCCCAGCCTCCGGCGCATCGCCTCGTGCAGCAGGTGGGTCGCCGAGTGGTGCGCGCGTATGTCGCCGCGCCGCGCATGGTCCACCGTCGCGGTGACCGCAGCACCCACCCGCGCGGTGCCCTCGACCACCCGCCCGAGATGCACCACCAGCTCGCCCAGCTTCCTCTGCGTGTCCTCGACCACGATGCGCAGGCCGGGCGCGTGGATGATCCCGGCATCGCCGACCTGGCCGCCGCTTTCGCCGTAGAACGGGGTCTGGTTCAACACCACGCCGACCTCCGCGCCCGTCGCCGCCTCCTGCACCGGCGCACCCGCGACCAGCAGCGCCACGACCTCCGCATCCGACTGCTCGGTGGCGTAGCCGAGGAACTCGGTCGCACCGACCGCGTCGCGCAGCTCGAACCAGACCGGCCCGGTCGCCTCGTCGCCGGAGCCGGACCAGGCGGCGCGTGCCCGGGTGCGCTGCGCCTGCATCGCCTGCTCGAAGCCGGGGACGTCGACCCCGTGGCCGCGCTCGCGCAGCGCGTCGGCGGTCAGGTCGAGCGGGAAGCCGAACGTGTCGTACAGCCTGAACGCCACCGCGCCGGGCAACGCCTCCCCGTCGCCGAGCCGGCCGGTCTCCTCCGCCAGCAGCCCGAGCCCGCGCTCCAGCAGCGCCTTGAACCGGTCCTCCTCCTGCCGCATCACCTCCCGGATCAGCGCCTCGTTGGCCACCAGCTCGGGATAGGCCACCCCCATCTGCCGCACCAGCGCCGGCACCAGCCGGTGCAGCACGGCCTCGGTGGTGCCCATCATGTGCAGGTGGCGCATGGCACGCCGCATGATCCGCCGCAGCACGTAGCCGCGCCCGTCCTTGGACGGCAGCACCCCGTCGGCGATCAGGAACGAGGTGGAGCGCAGGTGATCGGCCACCACCCGGTGGCTGGTGCGGAACGGCCCGTCCGGGTCCTGCCCGGTCGCCTCGGCAGATGCCAGGATCAGCGCGCGCAGCGTGTCGGTGTCGTAGTTGTCGTGCACGCCCTGCAGGATCGCGGCGAACCGCTCCAGCCCCAGCCCGGTGTCGATCGAGGGTCGGGGCAGGGGCGCGCGGGTGCCGGGCGGATCCTCGAAATACTGCATGAACACGAGGTTCCAGATCTCGATGAACCGGTCGCCGTCCTCCTCCGCGGAGCCGGGCGGCCCGCCGGCGACGTGATCGCCATGGTCGAAGAAGACTTCCGAGCATGGGCCGCAGGGGCCGGTATCGCCCATGCGCCAGAAGTTGTCGGCTGTCGGGATGCGTATGATCCGGCTGTCCGGCAGGCCGGCGATCCGCTTCCACAGCGACGCCGCCTCGTCGTCCTCCGAATACACCGTCACCAGCAGCCGGTCCGCAGGCAGCCCGAACTCCTTCGTCACCAGGGTCCAGGCCAGCTCGATGGCGAGCGGCTTGAAATAGTCGCCGAACGAGAAGTTGCCGAGCATCTCGAAGAAGGTGTGGTG
>CAXUEL010000417.1:0-2031 GCA_964249915.1 uncultured Acetobacteraceae bacterium
GCCACGTCCTGGACAAAGGTGCGAAAATCCCGGCTGAGTTGGCGCTGATCATCGCTCGGGAGGCACTGCGCGCTCCGATCCGGCGGAGGCGTGCGGCGGGCGAGGAACCCATGTCTCGGGTTCGGCACGACGAGCCGGGCGGGGATGGAGGCGAGGATGACCCGGCGGCGCGGGACGGGCCCGCGGTTCAGCCTGGAGGTGGGCTTCGAGCCGCGGCGGGATGGGCAGGAAGCGCTGACAGACGCCTACCGGCGCCTGCTGCCGACGCCGTCGCGCCCGGTCCGTCCTGCCCGAAACCCATGCACGAGAGAGGAGGCGGATGATGCAGCGGCAAACGACGGCCCCGGCGCGGGTGCGGCTGGTGGCCCCGATCCGGGCGGCGATCTACGCCCGGGTGTCTTCCGATCAGCAGGCTGAGCGCCACACCATCGACAGCCAGGTTGCGGCGCTGCTGGCGCGCACGGCAGCCGACGGGCACGAGATCCGGCCTGAGCTGCGCGTCCTCGACGACGGCCAGAGCGGCGCCAGCCTGATCCGGCCCGCGTTGGAGCGGCTGCGCGACCTCGCGGTGATGGGGGCCATCGACGTCGTCTACGTGCACGCGCCCGACCGCTTGGCCCGCTCGTATGCGCACCAGGCGGTGCTGGTCGAGGAGTTCGCGCGCGCTGGCACCGAGGTGGCATTCCTCAACCGTCCGATCGGCCAGACGCCGGAGGACACCCTGCTGCTGCAACTGCAAGGCATGTTTGCCGAATACGAACGCGCGCGCATCATCGAGCGCAGCCGGCGCGGCAAACGCCACCGGGCCCAGGCCGGCGCGGTCAGCGTGCTGGGCCGGGCACCCTACGGCTACCGCTACATCGGCCGCCGCGAGGCCGGGGACGACGTGGCGCGCTTTGAGGTGGTCGAGGACGAGGCCGCGGTGGTCCGGCGCATCTTCGGCTGGATCGGCGAGGAGCGCGTCAGCCTGGCTGTGGTCTGCCAGCGGTTGTCCGAGGCCGGCGTGCCCAGTCCGACCGGCAACGCGCGCTGGAAGCCGAGCATGATCTCGGCGATGCTCGCCAACCCCGCCTATACCGGCCGAGCCCGCTTCGGGAGGTTCGCCACGGCCCCTTGGCGGCCGCCGCTGCGACCGCCGCGTGGCCATGGCCCGGTCCCCAAACGCCCGTGCCGCCGCTTCCTGGCCCCGCCCGAGCAGTGGGTCGACATCCCGGTCCCGGCGCTGATCGATGATGCGCTGTTCGCAGAGGTGCGGGCGCAATCGGACGAGAACCGGCGCCGGCGGCGCCAGAGCCTCGGCGGCGCGCGCTTCCTGCTCCAGGGCCTGCTGGTCTGCCAGGCCTGCGGCCACGCGCTGTGCGGCCGCTGGAAGGCGGCCGTGCGTGCGTCCAGACCAGGCTACAGCTACTATCGCTGCACCGGGACGGACAGCGCCCGCTTCGATGGCCAGCGCCGCTGCGAGGCTCGGCCTCTGCCTGTCGAGCCGCTGGACGCGGCGGTCTGGGCCGAGGTGTGCCGATTGCTCGATGATCCGGCCCGCGTCGCCGAGGAATGCCGGCGCCGCCTGCAAACCGTGCGCACCGGGCCGCACCGGCCCGAGTTGGAGACGGTAGAGCGCCAGCTCACGAAGCTGCGCGGCGGCATCGGCCGGCTGATCGACGGCTACGCCGAGGGCGTGATCAGCAAGGCCGAGTTCGAGCCGCGGCTGGCGGGCCTGCGCCGGCGCGTCGCTAAGCTCGAAGCCGATGCCGCAGCGCTGCAGGACGCCGCCGAGCAGGCGCATTCGCTGCAACTTGTCGTCGGCAAGCTGGAGACGTTCGCGGCCCTGGTCCGCGACCGGCTGGACGAGGCAGATTGGCCGACCCGGCGTGACCTCATCCTCACCCTGGTGCGGCGGATCGAGATCGACGACCAGCACGTCCGGGTCGTGTTCCGCGTCGGCCCCGAACCACAGGGCAGGACAGGGCCACACCAGATTTCGCACCTTTGTCCAGGACGTGGCAGAAGCGCAAGCTCATGAACTGGCGTGAG
>CAXUEL010000418.1:0-208 GCA_964249915.1 uncultured Acetobacteraceae bacterium
CACCTGCACCGTCAGCACCGCGGCGGCGCCGGTGCTCCAGCGCTGCGCCAGCACGGTGGCGCCGACCGCGCCGGCCAGTGCCAGCGCCGCCAGGAACGCCATCGCCGCGACCAGTCCGGGCAGCAGCCGGTCCGGGATCGCCCGGCGCAGCCCGAGCCCGTCGGGCCGCCGGCGCGGCCGCCTAGCCATGGGCCACCAGCCGGCCGCC
>CAXUEL010000418.1:398-2025 GCA_964249915.1 uncultured Acetobacteraceae bacterium
CGCCGGACAGGGCGTTCGGCCGCACGTGCAGCTTCCGGCCCAGCCCGACCCAGCCCAGCATGGCGGTCACCTCGGTCTCGACCCGGTCCTCGGCGAGCCCGTCCAGGCGCAGGCGCAGCGCCACGTTGTCGAACGCGCTCAGCTCGGGCAGCAGGCGCAGCTCCTGGTAGACGGTGCCGGTGCGCCGGCGCAGCCGGGCCAGCGCCGCACGACGCGCCCGCGCCACCGGCACCCCGAACAGCTCCATCCGGCCCTGGCTCGGCCTGACGCCCAGCGCCAGCAGGCGCAGCAGGCTGGACTTGCCGGCGCCGGACGGGCCCAGCACCCAGCGGAACGCGCCGGCCGGGATGGCGGCGTCGACGTCGCGCAGCACCTCCACCTGTCCGGGCCCGGCGCCGTAGCGCAGGCCCACCTGCTGCAGCAAGATCATGCCGGGTCGGCCGGGCGGGGGAGCGGCATTTAGCGATTCGACAGGAATCGGTGGCAGGCTGGCGGCTCCGCGATGGAGTAGGTCCCGGCGCCCATGCACGTCCTCTGCCCGTCCTGCGCCACCGCGTACGAGATCGCCACCCTCGACCGCCCGCGGCGGCTGCGCTGCGCCAGGTGCGGCGCCGAATGGCGCGAGCTGCCGCCGGCACCGGACCTGGTTCCGGACCACGATCGGGCCGGAGCCGCGACACCGGAACCCGTCCCCGACGTCCTGGCCGCCGGACCGGAGGAACGCGGCGCGTCGTCGATGCTTTCGGCGCGCCTTCCCCCGGTTTGGCTCGCAGCACTGCGCGCGCCGCGACGCGAGGACGTGCTGCTGGCCGGGCTCTGGATCCTGAGCCTGGCGGTCATGGCGCTGGCCCTGTTCGCCTTCTGGCACTGGCGCGCGGCGATCGCTCATCGCTGGCCGCCAAGCCTTCGGCTCTACCGGCTGCTGCCGCGGCCGCCGCGGGCGTGAGGATCCTGGTCACATGCCGCGAGCGGCGAGCGCCGACAGGGTGGCGCCGACCGCCGCCACCGCCATCAGCAGCAGGCCGTCGACGATGAGGCCGCCCGGCGTGATCCAGTGCCCGGCCAGGTGCATGCCGGACGGGATGGTGCCGGAGATGCTGCTGAGGATGTCGTGCGCCTGGCTGTCGGTGCTGGCGGTCCCGGCGGTGACGGCGCCGACCACGCGCGGCAAGGCCCACCAGCCGACACCCGCGACCAGCAGCAGCGGCGCCATCAGCTCGGCCAGCTGCTGCAGGAAGTAGAACACGGCGTGCAGCACGCTCCACACGCCGAGCCGCACCAGCAGCAGGGGGGTCCGCCACCTGTCCACCCGCGGCCGGGTCCAGGCCTCGGGCCGGCTCCGGGTCTCGATGGTGCCGGTCATGCGGTTCCTCCTCGTGCCGGCGATGCGTGCGGCGATCCGCCCTGCCGCCGACCGGACGCAGCTAACCCCGTTGCCGCCGGCGCGGCAACCTGCGGCTTGATCGGCCGACGCGGCCGGGACCTGGGCCATCCGGACGATCCTGTCCCGGCGTGGCAGCGTTGGCACCGCGGCCATCCGCGCGCCGGCGGACCCGGTGCAGCGTGCCGCCGGCGTGGGGCGCGGGGACCGGCCCGGTCGACCGCCGCCCTGCGCCGCGTCCTGGGA
>CAXUEL010000419.1:0-2020 GCA_964249915.1 uncultured Acetobacteraceae bacterium
ACGCTAGGTGCCGCGGCCGGCGTGGTGCCGATGGCGGGATAGGGATCATCGACGCCGGGCGGCGGCGGACGCTGCTGCGCGATCGCACCGCCTTCGAGCTGGTGCCACCAGGCGACCGGGGTGTCCACCGGGTCGCGGTGCGCGCACCCGGCCAGCAGGGCCAGCAGCGGCAGGCCGCCGCCGACCCGGCCGCAGTGTTACCCCCGGCGGGTGGCCGGGAGAAGCCGGCCGGATCAGGCCGGATCGTCGAGCGCGCGTCCGAAGATGCGGACGCGCCGCAGGTGGAGCGGACCGGGAGGTCCGAGCCTGCGGATCCGGACGTGGCGCGCGACCAGCGGCGGATCGAACGACACGCTGCACGGCCGCCCGGCGTCGCCGGACACCTCGTCCTCGTCATGCTTGGAGAACCGCATCGTCCAGCCGACCCCGTCATCCGAGCCGTCGACCGCGAACTGCCGGAACCGCTCGGTGAAGCCTTGGCGGTTGACGATGCACAGCCGCTCGATCGCGCAGTCCTCCAGGAGGTCCACCATCCACCAGGCTTCCGCCTCCTGCGCGGTGTGGAACCCGTACTCCTCGTGCTCGACGACCCCGTTGGCGCCGCTCGCGTCGAGACGCGGATCCGGGTCGTGCGACCACTGGCTGACCGAACTGGACACCGCTGGCTTGCAGAAGGCGAGGTCGGGACCGCGCGGCACCGGCAGCTCCTGCCGGCGCATCTCGTCATGCAGCATCGCCAGGCCGAGATGGTCGCCCGAGCGCGCGAAGGCGTCGGCCAGCGCGGGTGCCACGTCGGCCAGCGGCTCGGCAGCGAGCGCCTGGCGCAGGACGCTGCCGTCGCGGAAATAGTCCTGCGGCGGGTGGACGGCGAGGAAGCTGCGCGCGAAGCCTGGACGGCCCAGCACCGGGTGCACCAGCGTTCCCGGACGATGCGCGCGCGGGTCGCGCAGCGACTTGACCGGGCGGTACACCAGGTTCTCCACCTCGGCGAACAGGCCGACCTCGGCGAACCGCATGCCGCGGGCGCGCAGGACCGTGGGCATGAACGACTCCACGATCGGCCAGCGGTCGACGCCGCCCTCCTCCACCGCCCGGGCCAGCGCCTGTCGCGCCTCCAGCACCGCGTCGAGCGCGCGGCCGGAGAACAGGCAGATGAACACGTAGCCCATCCACGGGTCGTCCTGCGCCAGCGCGTCCCCGTGCCAGTACCAGTCGGGCGGGGCCGGCTGCAGCTGGTGCACGACCGCGTCGATCTCGTGGTCGGCCGCATACCGGACCATGCGCTCCAGCGACAGGTTCACCGCGACGTCGGACTCGGAGATGAGGTAGTGGTCGTACTGCGGCAGCGCTCGGCGCAGGAAGGCGTAGGAATAGTCCGCGTTGTACCAGAGCGACCGGCCCGCCGGCCGCTCCGGCAGCCCGAACCCCGAGAAGTCGTCGCCATGCGACACCGTCTCGTAGTTGCCGACGTCGATCGGGCCGTTCGCCTCGTTCAGCAGCACCACGTGACGCCCGCCGGGGCAGTTGTCGAAGTAGCGCTGCGCCAGCAGGGCGATGTCGGCGGTCCACTCGTAGGCGCGGAACGCCGCGACGTAGCCGGGCGCCGTCACGGCTGCACCGGCGCACCGGTGGCGACGGCCATCGGGCGCGTTGCCGCCTCCGCCACGGCAAGCCCGACCGGCCACAACCGTTTCCCGGCCTCCATCCTCCCGGCTCCCATCGTCCTGCCCGAGATCATGTCCTCGTCGGCGCCCACCGCCGGCCTGCGGGCCGCCGCCCGGCCGACCGCCGAGGCGTCCGTTGCCACACCATGGCAGCACGCGTCCACCGGGCCGGCATCGTGACCAGGCGCCTCCGCCGCCGGCCGTTCGCGCAGGGCTGGCGACATGGCCCGGTCGCCCTTCCGGAACATGCCCGCTCCGATCCGTTCCTGCGCTCCGGCGCCCCGGCCCGCCACCATCGGCCCCCGAACGGCCGGGGCTGCGGGTCCTGCCCGGCGGCTCATGGCGCCGGGCAGGAC
>CAXUEL010000420.1:0-2005 GCA_964249915.1 uncultured Acetobacteraceae bacterium
GGCCGGCCTGCGCAACCGGGCGCTCCTGCTGCTGGTCCAGGCGGGCGGCCTGACGCCGGCCGAGGTCGCCGGCATGGACTGCGAGGACCTGCGCTTCGGGGACGGGGAGCTCGTGCTGTCGGTGCGGGCGGCCGCGGCGCCGGCCGGGCAGCCGGGGCAGGTGGTCAGGCTGCCGCGTCGCCGCGGTGATCCGCTATGCCCGGCACAGGCGCTGGAGCGTTGGCTGCAGCGGTCCGGCATCACCTATGGCCCGGTGTTCCAGGCGGTCAGCATGCATGGCACGTTGGAGCGCCGACTCGGCGTAGTGGGCGTGCGCCGGATCCTGCAGGCGATCGAGACGCAGGCGGTAGCCCAGGTCATGCCCGAAGGACGGAAGCTGGTCCGCGGCGCCTGGCGCAAGCCGGAGAAGGGGAAGGCGAGGAAGCGTACAAGAGTCCACGGCTCCGGTGCCTCGCCCATGGAATCGCCAGCCAGGAAGCCCGGGCGCACGCGGTGAGGGCGGGCGATGGCTACAGTGAGGCGGCCGATGCCGCGGTGCTGGCGCCGGTCGACACCGACTGGCTGCGGCACACGCTGACGCTGAGCGGGCCGGCGGCAGACGTTGCAGCGTTCCATGTCAAGGCGCGCGGGCCGTCGGCGATCCCGTGGCACCTCGACCTCGACCACGAGGAGATGCGGCTGCTGGCGTTGATGGCAGCCGCCGGACCGACGGCACGGGGGCTGGCGCGCGAGCTCAGGGCGCAGCTGGCCGTCCATCAGGAGCGGGTGCTGGCGGCGGCAGCCCAGCCTGGCGGCGGCTGCCCGCTCGACCTGCACCGGCTGCTGCCAATCCCGTCCCGCCTGCTGATGCTGGGGTCTGATGCGCCCGACAGCCGGCTGTGGCTGTGGACGCACTGGGGCACGCTGCAGCCGCTGCGTCACGTGCGGGTGCAGGAGCACGTGGCCGATGCACGGCTCAAGCGTAGCGCCCGGGTGGCGTGGGCGTTCTGGTCGGCAGACTGGACGCCGTGGCGGGCGATCGTCCGGCTCCGGCAGGACTGGCCCGGCCTGATGTTCGACGTCCGGCCGCACTACGAGGACGGTGCCGGTGGCTGAGGCGCCGGCCACAGGCGAGGACGACTGGGACGCGCCGCCGCGGGTGCCGACCATCCCGGAGCTGCACCTCGACGGCTTCGACGGACCGATGGACCTGCTGCTGGACCTGGCGGAGCGGCAGCGCTTCGATCTCGGCCGCATCTCGGTGCTCGACCTGGTCGGGCAGTTCGTCGCGGCGATGGACAGGCTGGCCGGGCGGGTGCCGGTGGAGCGCCACGCGGAGTGGCTGGTGCTGGCGACCCGGCTGGTGCTGCTGCGCTCGCGGCTGATGCTCCCGACCAGCTCGGTGGAGGCACAGAACGCCGAGCAGGACGCGGCGCAGGAGGAGCAGCGGCTGGCGCAACGGCTGCAGATGCGGGCGGCGGTGGCCTGGCTGGAGGCGAGGCCGCAGCTGGGACGAGACGTCTTTGCCCGACCGCTACCTAGGAAGGAGGCGCGCACCGAGACGACGATGGCATTGATGGAGGCGTGCCTTGCGGTGCTGCGCGGCTCCAACAACCGGCCGGAAGCGGCGCCGGTCTACCGCCCGGTGCTGGCGCGGCTGTGGCGGGTCGAGCAGGCGCTGGCGCGGATCCGACAGATGCTGGCGGAGGATCCACAGGGCGGCGAGCTCGCGCGCTTCCTGCCGCCGCTAGAGCCGGCGGTAGGGCAGGGGCCGGACCGGCTCAGGCAGGTGCGAGGAGCGGTGGCCGGGACCTTCGTCGCCTGCCTGGAGCTGGCCCGACAGGGTGAGGTCCAGGCTGAGCAGCAGGCGATGTTCAAGCCGGTCCGGATCAGGCAGAGCGCCTGCGACCTCTGAACGGTGAGGAGCAGCGGCTCCATCCAAATTCTGATCGATTTTATAGAAGGCGATCATGTAACGGAACGACGCCAAAGTCATTGCGTTTCAACACTGAAATACGATAGAAGT